>NZ_JBQMXS010000001.1:0-119688 GCF_052173895.1 Catonella sp.
TAAACCTATCATACTAAGAAAAGAGTACCTCTCAACCGGGTACTCTTTTCTTTATAATTAAAATCTCCTATTATTTAACAAAAACCACCTGTATCATAACAGGTGGTCATTTATATGCGCGATGTAAAGGAAAGGGGCTTCTCACTGCCTAAATGTCAACTTTTTACTAATTAGCCTACCAATTTAGACGTATTTATTTTGATACCAGGGCCCATTGTAGAAGCTATTGTCACACTTCTTAAATACTGACCCTTAGCTGAAGCCGGCTTTGCCTTTATTATAGCGCTCATAAGTGTTGTGAAATTATCTGCGAGCTGCTCTTTAGTAAAAGATGCCTTTCCAACCGGTACATGTACAATATTTGCCTTATCAAGACGGTACTCAATCTTACCTGCCTTAATATCCTGAACAGCCTGAGCAACATCCATAGTTACTGTTCCTGCTTTAGGGTTTGGCATAAGCCCCTTTGGTCCGAGTACACGACCAAGACGACCAACAACTCCCATCATGTCAGGAGTAGCTACTACTACATCAAAATCGAACCAACCTTCATTCTGAATCTTTGGAATGAGTTCCTCACCACCAACAAAATCTGCACCTGCTGCCTGAGCCTCATCAAGCTTTGCACCCTTTGCGAATACAAGCACACGAACAGTCTTACCTGTTCCATGAGGAAGCACAACAGCACCACGAATCTGCTGATCAGCATGACGACCGTCTACACCAAGTCTGATATGTGCCTCGATAGTTTCATCGAATTTAGCCACAGCTGTCTTCTTTGCAAGATCTACTGCCTCTTCTGTATCGTAAGCCTTAGTCTTTTCAACAAGCTTAGCTGCGTCCTGATATTTTTTTCCTCTTTTCATTATTAAAACCTCCTGTGGTTATCTAACTCTTCGACCTCTTATTATGGGGGTCTCCCACTCATAACAACTAATATATATTAGTCTTCAATAACAATGCCCATGCTTCTAGCTGTACCGGCTATCATGCTCATTGCAGCCTCAACACTTGCTGCGTTAAGATCCGGCATCTTAAGCTCTGCTATCTTCCTTACCTCAGAAGAAGGAATCTTAGCTACCTTATTCTTGTTAGGCACACCTGAAGCAGTTTCAATCTTAGCTGCTTTCTTTAAAAGCACTGGAGCTGGAGGAGTCTTTGTAACAAAACTAAAACTCTTATCTGCATATACAGTAATCACTACAGGGATAATCATTCCCTCATCTTTAGCTGTACGTGCATTAAACTCCTTTGTAAACTGGACAATATTAACACCATGCTGTCCAAGTGCAGGTCCTACAGGAGGAGCTGGAGTAGCCTTCGCTGCAGGAATCTGTAATTTTATATAACCTTCGACCTTCTTAGCCATATCATAACCTCCGTTAAATCTTATTGATATCTGCGAAACTAATTTCTACCGGCATCTCACGAGTCATGGAATCAATATTTATAGTTACAAGCCTCTCTTCAAGATTGACTTCAATAACTTCACCTTCTTTATCTTCCCAAGAACCCGCAATTATCCTTACCCAATCTCCAACTTCTATATCAGCTTCCACCAGATCATTCGGTTCCTTCAGCATCTGAGCAATCTCTTCTTCTGAAAGAGGCACCGGCTTAGATCCGGGGCCTACAAACCCTGTAACTCCCCTTATATTACGAATAATATACCAAGTGTCATCTGTCATCTCCATGTTTATAAAAACATAGCCAGGGTAGAGTTTTGTTGGCTTAGGTTTAGCTTTTCTGCTTTCCTTACCCACTTTAACTGTTGTAATATTTTCAACCGGTACAAGAACTTCTTTAATCTTGTTCTCTAAGTCTCTGCTCTTTATAGTCGCTTCAATGTCATCTTTGACTGCATTTTCATATCCTGAATAAGTATGCACCACATACCAATTAGTTTCTGCCATATAATCACCTTTTTTCAATATTAAAGAACACCATTGATTACATACTGGATGCCCAAATCAAGAAGGGCTACTGCGCCTCCAAGTACAATAGTAGTAGCTATTACAGCAACTGACTCTTTTGTAAGGGACTCTTTGCTTGGCCAGATTATCTTATTAAATTCCGACTTGACTTCCTGAGAAAAATTAGCCTTAGCTGTGTTCTCAGCAGCCTGATTCGCCTTGTTTCCCATTCTACATTCCTTTCAACTAAACACAATTACTTTGTTTCTTTGTGTAAAGTATGTCTCTTGCAGAATCTGCAATACTTCTTTGTTTCCATTCTTTCAGGATGAAGTTTCTTCTCCTTCATCGTATTGTAGTTACGCTGTTTACACTCTGTACATGCCAGTGTGATTTTAACTCGCATTAATTTCACCTCCGCTTTAAAATTACCTTGTTTTTAGGCATAAAAAAAAGACCTCTTTCATCTCGCTATACCAATATAGCACAGAAAGGACAAGTAGTCAATATTTTTTTACTCGCCCCTCTCCTTGCCCCAAAAAAATACAGCAACAGTACCGGGTCCTGAATGACTACCTATAGTTGTTCCTATATTATTTATCAGCACCTTACCTTTAATTTGTCTAAAATTTTCTTCAATAAGCATAGCCACCTGCTGTGCATCTTCTAAGCAGGCAGACATAGAAAGATAGCATTTATCCGAATAACCATATCCATCATCAGCCAACTCTTTCATAATCTCTACTATTCTCTCATAAGCCCTTTTCTTTGTTCTTATTTTCTCCCTAAGCTTAAGCTTTCCTTCAACATTTACATTAAGAAGAGGACAGATACTCAACATATTCCCAAGAAAGCCTTCTGTCTTTGAAATCCTACCACCCCTTACATAATAAGTAAGATCTGTTGAGAAAAACCAATGATTAATCCTAAGCTTATTAGTCTCAGCAAAATCTCTTATTTCATCTATGCTCCAGCCTATATCTCTCAAATCTGCAAGCTTATCCATAAGCAGCCCCGTACCCGAAGAGGCTGCCAAACTATCTACTATATAAATTTTTCTTTCTGTATATTTGGACGCAAGTTCATTTCTTGCTATCATCGCAGAGTTAAAAGTTCCTGTAATCCCCGAAGACAGTGTAAGGTGTAAAACATCCTTCCCCTGTCTTAAAAATTCTTCAAAATAATCCTCGTATTCTTGCACACTTATCTGCGAAGTACTGGTTATCTTACCTTCAGCCATCTCCCCATAAAATTTATCTATAGGCATCCTTCCATCATCCAAGTATTCCACTCCATCCAGCGTAAAATGAAAAGGTATTGTTTTTATTTTCCTATTCTCATAATGAGATGCTGATAAGTCTGCTGTTGAGCAACAGCTTAATACAAAATCACCCATTTAACCTCCTCAAGCAACTATTTCATTGCCCTTATCTCCTTAACCTTAATCCCCTTTTTTTTAAATATTTTTCTAATCCCCTCTAACTTCTTTTTTGGTACTTCTACAATAAGCCTGTCAATTCTTGACACTCCCTTGAACATATCTTTATCAACATCTTCAATTTCTGCATCCAAGATAACTTTTCTTAGGCCTTTTAACTCTGCAAAGGCACTGTCACTTATTGAATTTACAATGATTTCTGTATCTTTATATTCTACTTTTTTAGGAATATATATAAGCGTTGTTTTTTCGTTGACTACTCCTGTAAGTTCGGCATAAGCCTTTCCTTCATCTATATCTGTAACAACGAAGTTAAGACCCCCATCATCAAATTCATCGTCTTCTTCGATATTTTCCTCCCTGTTCTCATCTGTATCTTCGGTATCTTCATTATCAATATTTTCTTCTACCTCAGAATCCGCTTTCTCAGAATCAGTCTTCTCTGCTATCTTTACTGCATTCTCCGCTTCTGCCACTTCTTCCAAATTACTTAACGCAAACATAAAGGCAAATATAACTATCGCCATAAATTTTATCTTATTTAGCTTATTCATTTTATCTCATTACTTCCTTATTACTATGATGCCAAAATCTCATAACCGTCTTCTGTAACTGCCACTGTAACTTCCCACTGTGCTGAATATGAACCATCCTCTGTATAGACAGTCCAATCATTAGATTCATCTATGAAAATATCTGCCCTTCCCTCATTTATCATAGGCTCAATAGTAAATACCATGCCCGGAGCAAGTACATAGCCCGTATTTTTCTTGCTTACATAGCTCACCCAAGGATCCTCATGAAAGTCTATTCCAACTCCATGTCCTCCTATTTCTCTTACTACTGAATAGCCATGTTTCTTTGCATAATCATTGATCACCTGACCTACATCACCAAGGCAAGCCCAAGGCTTAACTGCAGAAAGACCTATATCTATTGCCTCTCTTGCTACTTTTACAAGCTGTCTATCCTCAGGAAGTACATCCCCTATTAAGAACATTCTTGAGGCATCAGCATAAAAGCCCTTGTAAATAGTAGTTACATCTACATTCACTATATCGCCATCTTCAAGTATATCATCTTCCGAAGGAATACCATGGCAGACCTGATCGTTTATAGAGGTACACACACTCTTAGGAAAGCCCTCATAATTAAGGGGGGCTGCTATTCCTCCAAGCCTTGCTGTCGTTTCTACAACAATAGAATTAATTTCTTCTGTACTCATTCCAAGTTTAATCTTCGCTGCAACCTCGTCAAGTATAGCATTATTTACCTTGCCTGCCTCTCTTATGCCATCTATCTGAGCAGTATTTTTTATCATCTTGCGAGTAGGAATCTTCCTTCCAAAAGCTTTAAGTCCGGCCATCTTCTCATCAAAACTCTGGTGACAGTGCTTATACTTACTGCCACTTCCACACCAGCAGTCATCATTCCTGCCTATCTTATTTAAAAACATTTTTCTACCTTCATTCTTTTCATTAGCCATTACTAACTGACTAGTTAAAACTATACTTTTTTTAGAGACTAAAGTCAAGCTATTAATATGCTATTTCATCTGAAAGCCTGTATTTTTCTTTATACCCTTCAAACTTAGCAATAAACTCAGGACTATTACTGTTTTTTAAATCATTCAGATAGCCATGTGTTTCAAATGATGAAGTTTTACTCTGAATTATGCAAACTGCAATATTGGAGCAATGATCTGAAACTCTCTCACAATTTGAAATAATATCAGTTAAAAGTATACCAAGTTCTGCACTGCAAACCCCCATCTGAAGTCTCTTTATATGTCTATCTTTCATTTCCTTGGTAAGTCCATCTATTACCTGTTCAAGAGGTTCTATCTCAGCTGCTTTTCCGGCATCATCTTTCGCAAAACATTCCACTGTCATATCAAGGATTTCTGCAAGAGCCTTGTGCATTATCTTAAAATCATCCAAAGCTGACTCAGAGAATTTTAATCCTTTATCATTCATCTGCCTTGCAATTTTATTGAGATTTATAGCATGGTCACCTATTCTCTCAAAATCATTGATGGAATGTAACATTTCAAATATAGTATTTCCTTCCACCGTATTCACTTCTTTAGAAGATAATTTTATAAGGAAAGAACCTATCTCATCTTCTAAATAATCAAGGCTTGCCTCATCCTTCCTTATTTCTTCACTTTTTTTATTGCTGAAAGTTTCAAAGTTTTCTAAAGTTCTTACTATATTTATATTTGCAAGCCTACTCATTTCTTTTACCTTACTCCTAGCCTGAGAAATCGCAAGCCCTGGAGAAAGCAAAAGTCTCTCATCAAATAGCACTTCTTTTTCTGCCTCTTTTTCAGCTCCTTCATCCTTAACTACCGTATAGGCTACCTTAAGTAAAATCTTACTAAAAGGCAACAGAATACAGGTAGTAAAAAGGTTAAAGCCGGTATGGAAAATAGCTATTGCGATAATGCTTATAGGACGGTCAAATATTACAAGCTTAACAAGGTATCTTAATAAGAAATAAATAACCAAGCATACAGCAGTACCTATAATATTAAAACTTATATGTACTATCGCAACTCTTTTAGCATCCCTCTTAACCCCTATAGAAGAAAGAAGGGAGGTCACACAAGTTCCTATATTTTCGCCCATGATTATAGGTATCGCCATACCGAAGGTAATGGAGCCTGTAAGGGAAAGTGCCTGTAACACACCAACTGCCGCAGCAGATGACTGGATAATTCCCGTAAATACAGCACCTATCAACACACCTATTATCGGATTGTTAAATGCAGTAAGTACCCTTGTAAATTCAGGCATCTTTGCAAGTGGCGACATTGAGTCACTCATCATGCCCATTCCATGCATAAGAAGAGCAAAACCTATTAATATAGTACCTACATTTTTCTTTTTCTGCGTCTTACATGCCATCATCATAAATGCACCGATTATAGCCATAATAGGTGCAAAATTGGCAGGTTTTAACAAAGAAATAAAAAAGTTTTCTGTCTGTATGCTATTTAAGGATAACAACCAAGAAGTAGCTGTCTTTCCTACATTGGCTCCAAATATAACAAAAACAGTCTGGGAAAGGGTAATTATCCCCGAATTTACAAGACCTACCAGCATTACCGTAAGTGCTGACGAAGACTGTAAGGCCACAGTAATTGACACACCCAAAAAAAGACTCATATATACATTGGAGGTCAGCTTTCTAAGCATAGTTTCAAGCTTTCCTCCGGCAACTTTTTCAAGGCTAGTGGAAAGAACATTCATACCAAATAAAAAAAACGCAAGTCCGCCAAGCAGCGAAAAAACAGAATAAATAGTCATCTTATTATCTTTCAAGCCTTCCTTTATAATCCATAATACCACCAATATTTACAACTTTTTCATAGCCCAATTTAACAAGTCCTGCTACCATCCTTTTACTCCTGCCACCACTATGACAATATACATATATAGGCAGACTCTTGTCTGTAAACATAGATTCAGCTTTTTCAAATCGGCTAAGAGGAAGATTCTTGCTACCCTTAATATGTCCTCCTGCATATTCATCTGCCTCTCTTGCATCAAGCAAGATTGCCCTTTGTTCACTCTGATACTGTTTAAGTCCCTCATTTATATCAGGACTTCCTAAAAAATCAAAAACTCCCATTTTCGCTCCCTTCATAAAATAACATCTGTCTTTTAAGAAATTAATCTGTAAATTATTTGTGCTTGTATCCTGTGTACATTGCTAAGGCAAAACAGACTGTAGCTGCAATAGCCCAAAATTTATGATGTTTCATAATCTTCCCTCCTTTTGATGATAACTCGTCTACATCTTCATTATAACAAAAATATATGCTTTATACAATTACAGTATGGCAACTCTTTTCATAAATTTTCTAAGAAGATTTACATTACCGTTATACTGATAGCCGTCTATCCCACATTCGTAAGCACCTCTTATGTTCTCAGCAATATCATCTATAAAAAAACATTCCTCTGCTTTCAGCTTATAAGTATTAAGTACATACTCAAAAAATTCCCTATTTGGCTTTACCTCCTTAATATCTGCTGAAACTATCTTTGCATCTAAAAGCTTAAAAGCCTCTATACTATCCTCATATTTATGAAAGGACTCAGCCGCATTAGAGCAGAGAAACAGCTTGTAACCCTTGTTCTTCAAATCCTTTATCAGCTCATACATTTCAGAATTTTCAGTCTTATATTTATACCAGGTATAAATCACCTCTTTCGCAAGGGCATGATACTTTTCATCCAAGTCCTTTATTATTTCTTCATAAATACCTTCTTCTGTAAGCTCTCCCTTATCCGACTTCCCCCAAGCTTTGGTATAGACTATCTTGTATTTTAAAAAATTAATCAACTTAACATCCTTTGTATACATAGAAAGAAGATAATCCGGAGAAAAATCCATAATTACATTACCCATATCAAACAAAATATTTTTGTACATAAACACACCTCTTTACCAAAATACTCATTTACCGCATAGATTCATTTTAACATAGATTAAACTATTTTAAATAGATTAATTTTAAAAATAAAATAAAAGCCTGTCAGACTACTATTGTAGTAGTCCGACAGACCGAATCCGGAAATCATATTCTATTACAAATTAAGTTTCTTTTTCATAATCACAATGCTGATAACGGACATAATTGATATGCCAATAACCTCAAGCCCTATTCCCCAACAAGCCATTACATTGAATATATCTCCCGGAAGACTGTAATTTCCAAATATTTTCTCTGGTATGCCGGATTCAGCAAGTGATACAATTCCAATAGCTCCTGTTATTTCCAATGCGGTTGTTATTAACCAGTAAACAATAATTGTACCTGCAACAGGGTGTGCCTTCCAGTTCTGTCCTATTGATATACAAAGGAAGATAAGTGCAAAGGCTGCAAAAACTGCAAGAGTTCCTCCCAATACTGCAAGAAAATATGTTAATCCTGTTATATGAAACTCTTCCGATACCTTAAACCAGTCATCTAATGAGGTAGTACCTACAGATAAAATTTCATTTACAATCCTTACAAATGGATAGCCAAGGCTTACTAACACTGTGATAACTGTACCTATACTTGAAGATATAAGCATTGCAAAATAAATAGCAGTTTTTTTAACTGGTAAGGTATGTGTCAAATACCCTTCAACAGAATAGACTTTTTTGTAATATCTTATTGCAAATACTAAAACTATTATAATGTTCACTGCAAAAATTGATAACAGATAAATTCCTGGAAAAATTCCGAAGATATTGTCAAATACACTTCCTACAAGCACTCCTGAATTATAAATCTGTTCAAACACTACTGAAAGCAGGTGCATTCCTAAAACAATTACATTCACCAACAAAAGCAGTTTTCCTATATTTCTAAATTCATTTTTCATTAATTTATAGAACATGCAAACACCTCCCTAAATAATCCGTCTATGGATTTTCCTTCCTTCTCTCTTATGTTTTCTGCACTATCATTTAATACAATATTTCCATCTTTAATAAATACTACATCGTCAAGAATCTTTTCTATTTCAGAAATAAGATGGGTTGCTATAATAACTGTTGCACCGGGATTTATATTGTTTAATATAGTCTTTAAGATATATTCCCTTGCTGCAGGGTCAACTCCGGCTATGGGTTCATCAAGTACATATATCTTAGCCGCCCTGCTCATAACCAAAATTAACTGAGCCTTTTCTCTATTTCCTTTTGATAGAAATTTAAACTTCATATTAGGATCTATATCTAGACTATTTAGCATTTCAAATGCTTTGTCTTTATTAAAATCTGCGTAGAAGTCTGCAAAAAGTTTTGTACATTCAGCAAAACTCATCTCATCTCCAAGATAATCCTTATCAGGCAGGTACGAAACTACCGACTTTGTTTCTATCCCCGGAAAATTGCCTTCTATCCTGAGTTCTCCTGATGTAGGAGTAAGAAGTCCATTTAACATCTTAATAAGGGTAGTCTTTCCACTTCCATTCGGTCCTAAAATTCCAACTATTCTCCCCTTTGCTAAGCTTAAATTTATAGCATTTAGGGCTGTTTTTCTTCCATATCTTTTTGTAAGTGTCTTACACTCTATTGCATTTCCCATTTTACTGTCCTTTCTCTTTTAATCTCTGTAATTTGCTATTAAACTCTGTATCTCTTCTATACTATAACCAAGTTCTTTCATGTAGGTCATACATCTCGATATTTCCCTTTCAGCCATAGTTTTTTTTGTTCCTTTAATCTTTTCCACATTCTCTGTTACTGTCCTGCCTGTACTCCTCATAGTTACCAAAAGTTCCTCTCTTTCAAGTTCACTAAGTGCTTTCTGCATTGTATTGGCATTTACTTCAGCTTCTGCTGCAAGTTCCCTTACTGAGGGAATCCTATCTCCTGCCTTATATACCTCAGTAACTATCCTTCGCCTTATTTCGTCCATCAGCTGTGGATAGATAGGCAGCCCTTCATCCAGTGACCACGCCATAGTTTCCTCCTTTATAATTTATTATTCCGTCCTATTGTTATGTTGTATTATGCACTTAATACATTATCATACTCATACATCTTTGTCAATAACATTTTTATACTATTTTTATTAAGATTTATTAAAAAAAACAGTAAATCTTCTTTTTGATTTACTGTTTTCTTCTAAATCTATATATTATTTAACTTCGTATATCCACCCCTCCGGAGCAGGAAGTCTTCCCATCTGAATACCTGTAAGGGTATCGTAAAGTTTCTTAATCACAGGTCCCATTTCATCTGCACCATACCTAAATGCAATTTCCTTACCATGGTCTACTACTCTTGCAACGGGGCTTATAACTGCTGCCGTTCCACAAAGACCACACTCTACAAAGTCACCTAATTCACTTAAATATACTTCTCTTTCTTCTACTTTCATACCAAGAATATGCTCTGCTACATAAAGGAGCGAACGCCTTGTAATAGATGGAAGAATAGTATCTGATTTAGGTGTAACTACTGTACCGTCCTTTGTTATAAACAGGAAATTAGCACCTCCTGTTTCCTCTACCTTTGTTCTTGTAGCAGCATCAAGATACATATTTTCTGCATAACCTTCGTTATGCGCTACCACAATAGAGTGTAAACTCATAGCATAATTAAGTCCTGCCTTTATATCTCCTGTACCTCTTGGTGCCGCTCTATCAAAATCACTCACCTTTATAGAAATACCCTTAGTCCCTCCTTTAAAATAAGATCCTACAGGCGTAGCAAACACTCTGAACTGATATTCATCAGCTGGTTTCACGCCTATTACAGGGCTAATTCCAAAGGCATAAGGTCTTATATATAGCGTAGCACCGTAGCCAAACGGAGGGACGAAAGCCTTATTTGTTTCAACAACCCTAATTACAGCCTCTACAAATCTATCTTTACTAAATACAGGAATTTCAAGTCTTCTACAAGATTCTTCAAATCTCTCCCCATTTAAGTCGGGTCTGAAAGTAACTATTCTGCCGTCTTCTGTAGTATAAGCCTTAAGTCCCTCAAAGCAGGTCTGTGCATACTGCAAAACTCCTGCACACTCACTCATTACAATCTGATCATCATCAGTAAGTCTTCCCTCATCCCAAGCTCCATTTTTATAATCCGATACATATCTTTTATCTGTTTTAATATATCCAAAACCTATATTCGCCCAATCTATCTTTGCCTTGTCCATGTTTACCTCCCAAATATAATTATAGACTTTTAATCTAACATTCGCAGCTTTCGCTGTCAACAAAGCTTAATATTCGTTATACCTAATATAACCTGATAAAATAGCTGCTTTAATACTACTTTTGTAGAATAATAGTGAAAGTAAATTTCCTACAACAAACCTAATTGTCCTGCCACAGCCTTTGGCACATAGGCCTTAACCCTTATACCTTCTCCTTCATATTCTTCATGTAAAAGCTGTCCTTTCTTTCTTATGACTGATATTTTGGAAGTATCTGCATAAGGCAAAACCATATCTATAAGTACCTTACCCTCTCTTAAAATCTCAGTAATCTTAGCTAAAATCTCATCTATCCCTTCTCCTGTCTTAGCTGAACCCTTAATTAGAGCATCTGCTTTTAAATCTTTAATTATATTTTCATTTTCTATTTTATCCTGTTTATTTAAAAATGTTATAACAGGCTTGCCTATAATTTTTAATTCCTCCAAGGTAGAATATACCACCTTCATCTGCTCTTCTACTTCAGGATTTGAGGCATCAGCCACATGAAGAATCAAATCTGCATACTTTGCCTCTTCTAGGGTACTCTTAAATGCATCTACCAAGTTATGTGGCAGCTTGCTTATAAAACCTACCGTATCAGTAAACAGCACCTCTTCCCCATCAGCTATTTTAAGACTTCTCGTTGTAGGGTCCAGTGTTGCAAAAAGTTTATTTTCAGCCAAAATTCCTGCATCAGTAATTTTATTTAAAAATGTTGACTTTCCTGCATTTGTATAGCCTACTATCGCAATAACAGGAATACCGTCTGCCATCCTGTGTTTTCTTAAGGTATCTCTTAAACTTTCTATTTTTTCTATTTCTGTACGAAGTCTGCTTAGTCTTTCTCTTATAGCCCGTCTGTCCGTTTCTAACTTAGACTCACCCGGTCCTCTTGTTCCTATACCTCCTCCAAGTCTTGAAAGATTTTTCCCAAGCCCTGTAAGCCTTGAAGAACGGTATTTAAGCTGAGCCATCTCCACCTGAAGTTTTCCCTCACTGGTCATGGCATGGGCTGCAAATATATCAAGAATTATTAAGGTTCTATCAAGTACCTTTACTTCCAGTTCATCTTTAAGGTTAGATAGCTGAGCAGGAGAAAGTTCATCATCGCAGACTATACCATCCGCTTCAAGTTCCACAACAAGCTCCCTTATCTCCTCTACCTTTCCCTTACCTACGTAGGTTGCCTTATTGATATTCTCTAAATTTTGAATAATCTGCCCTACTGCCTCACCACCTGCTGTTTCTATAAGTTCAGCCAGTTCTCTTAGGCTCTCTTCCATCCTATCCTTGCCTGTTTCTACACCTACTAAGATGAATTTTTCTTTTTTTTCTGATGTTTGTATCATGTGTTCTCCCTTGGCCCCATAAATCTGTCACCATTTAAATGTATCATATGTTCCGGCATTTCTGAAATCCAAACTTCTGTATCCCAAGCCAAACTGTCTGCAAACTTTTTATATGTTGAAAAATTCTGAAATGCTGTTACAAATATTTTACCTGCAATTACATTCTTTGTCATTTCAGAAATTTCAATGATTCGCTTTGAATCCATAGGTCCTACAGAAGTTACTGATTCAATAAAATATATCCAATTTTTATCTTCTCTGTATAGAACTACATCAGGCATTTTATCATGTAATGTAATTTCAAAGCCTAATTTCTGTAACTTACTAATATTCTTAACTAAATCTTTTTTCACTGTGTCGCCTACATAAAGACATTCTGAGTTTGGTGCAAATCTTGGTGCAAATTCTTCAATAATCTCTTTTTGTAATTCATTATGTTTGCCACTAGAAAATGTAAATTCCTCGTTATTTATTTTAACAGGCATTTTTGTCCTTTCTTTTTTAGATGCATAAATTGAAATTAAACTTTCATGGTATAGATTAAATCTCTCAACCGCTTTACCTATCTTATATGTTCCTATATTACGAAGTAATTCCAGCGTTTCTTTAGTAAGTCTGTATCTATAATTTGGACTGTTGGTGGCTTTTCCATTATCTTCAATCAAAGCTGCTGTACGAAAATGGTGAAGTGCTTTTTTCCTAATTGTTTCTCTACTATTTTCTGCATAAAATATTGCATAGCTGTCACCTACAAACAAAATAATATCATGAATACGAATCCATTCATTTTTAGCTGCTTTCCAATTATCATATTCTTTTATATCCGCCAGTGCAAGTAGTGTATAGCAACACAAATCCGTCCACTGCTCTTTAGGCATACCAATTTCTTGCAATAACCATCTTGCTTCATCTAACTTACCCACAATACTCCTCCAATACTCTGTTACAACTTTCTTCTGACAAATCTTTTGTTTTTATTATCTTTTTCCCCATTTCTTGTATTATATTTAATTCCGGAATCGGCATTGTATTTATCTCAGTTGAATTTACCTGTGTAGAGCCATTTAATATTCTATAATATGAATCATATATTGTTGAATTAAAGATTGCATATAATCCATGTACTAAACACTCTGATAATTCAATACTTATGCCGGCAATAAAATTAATTTTATTCTGTGTACTTATTTGCTTATAATTCGGATATTTTTTAGCTAAATATATTCCACACTGTAATCTCCGTTTTTCTTCTTTTGCTGTAAATCTTTTTACGAATAAATAATTTTTATTTTCCTGTTTTAATCCTTCCTGATCTGTAACAACATATTCATATTCTCTACTGATAGGAAATTTTACAACACCATTTTTAATATGCTGTGAATAGAAAATTGGAATAGCACCTTTTTCATCTTTTTTCCTTAAAATATCTCTATTCCTAAAATCAACAGTCAAACCAGTTTTCATTTTAAGTCCTATTTGTGGTAATGTATATTTAAATCTATTTAATTTTTCTAAAATTTTAACTTCATTTTCATTTGTAACTAAATATACATATTTATCCTCTCCTGATACAACCACATCATAAGGCACTTGAAATTCAGTTATATTTTCAAAATCTTTGTTTGTTTTTGAAGATGTAATTAGTATTTTATTGGGTTTAGAATACGTTTTCTTTATTTTAACAATAATAGTTTCCTGTAACACATCCTCTTTATCAAACACCTTATTCCTACTGATAAATAAGTGGATATGTTCTAACTTGCCGTTTGTTAAAAAATATTCTCGGAACTTCTTAAAATATACACCTGAAGTCCAAGATCTGGGAATAATATAAACCATTTCTCCATTTTTTTTCAAATTAAATAAACCCATTGATGCAAACAGAAAATATAGGTTTGGTGCTCCATAACACACATCCTGCATCGCCATTGCTTCCGGTGCATCTTTAGGAATTTTTATGTAAGGTGGGTTACCAATCACAAAATCATATTTTTTAGCTTTTTTATTTCCTCCTATCATATAATTAAAATCCAAATATTGGCTTGTTACATAGTTATCTGTAACAATATCATACTTAAACTCTATTTCTGCATTTCTTTTTATATAATTCAAATTATTTTCTAATAATTTAATAATATTATTATCCGTTTCATAACACGTAAGTTTTATTTTCTTAACTTTTTTCTTTTCCTGCATTACTTCTACGAATGCACAAGACAAAATGCCTGATCCTGCCCCTGCATCAAGCACCTCTATGCAGTCTTTATCTTCTGATAGCGAAAATAAACCAGCCATATACATTGCTGTTTCTTTACTTGTAAAAAATTGTCCATATTTTTTTCTTTCTTCTCTAGACATTTCATTTATATATAAATTAGTTTTTTCTATAATCTCATCTATCATAGTTTCTCCCTACTTTGCCTTCCTCGTCGAAAGAAAAATAACCTCTCTTGCCATCTTTTTATCTTCCGGATAAAGTCTGGTATATTCTAATCCTGCTTCGTATGCCTTGTCATAGTCTGTAATCTTTTCATAAAGAACAACTTTTTTAAACATTAGCTGTTTCATTGCTGATATGTCTTCCAAGGCTAAACCCCTAATAACATAGTTTAGAGCATCTTCATATTTTTCTTCTTTCATCAGGCAATCTGCCATTCCATCATACCATCCCGAAATAGTTACCTTACCCGTATCCTGCTCATACTTTTCAAAAAGCGATTTTGCTCCATTAAAATCATTTTCTGCCATAGCTAATTTTGCAAGGTAATAGGAACTTTCAAAAATCCCCTTAGTGTAAGCTGTATTTAAATATTCCTTAGCCTTGTCCAAATTTCCTCTCAAATACTCTAAAACACCGGCTTTATACCTGCTTACATCATCAGTTATCTTTATCCCTGCCGCCTTATTAAGCACTTCTAATGCCTTATCCTTTTCTCCTTTTGCAGATAAAATTTCATACTTTCCAAAATATGCATCAAAGTTATCCGGCTCTTTTTCTATGGCTAAATCATACTTTTCTGCTGCCTCCACTGCCTTTCCCATAGCAAAATAGACTTCCGCAAGTTTACTGTAAAGACTTACATCCGGCTTTTTCGCTTTCAACATTTCCTCATAAATACTTGCCACCCTTCCATAATTTCCAAGTTTCACTTCTGTAAGTGCAATATACTTCTTAATATCCTCATCTAATGCAGCCACATCTTTAATAGCAGATGCACTTGCAAATTGTAAAAGTGCATCTGAGTATTTTCCTAATTTAAGATATGCTATCCCCTTACCTCTAAATAATGCCTTATTATTCTCCCTTACTATCTGATTATCCTTAGGCGAATATCCCTTATCAAAATAATTGACAGCTTCCTCATATTTTTCAAGTCCTATATTTGCAAAACCTGCAGCTATATAAAATTCTGCCCTTTCAGAGTTTTTCTTAATAGCCTCTTCATATGCCCCAAGAGCCTCTTCATATTGATTTTTTTCCATAAAACTGTTACCTGATTTATAATATGAATTAGCAGAAGTTACATTACAGGCTGTCAAAAATATAACCATTATTATTGCTGTCATTCTATACATCTTTTTTATAATCATCTTATATCGCCTCCTAATTATCGCATAATAGAGTATACCTTGAATAGGAATTTAAGATAAATCTCCTGTTTAACAAAAATCAGAGGCACATATATGTGCCTCTACTCCAGACTCTATGTAAAATCACATAGCCACTTTACAATCAATTTAAAATTATTCTTGATATTTTAAATAATTATAGCACTGAGAATGGAGTTTTTCCAGTCCTCAGTGCTATTTATTTAACAGGAAATCAAAACCTTTATTATTTAGTTTTTCTTAAATCTTTCAAGCTGATTTTCAACCTGTTTCATCATCTCTGTGTATTTTGCAAGTTTCTCTTTCTCTTCATTTATCTTAGCCTCAGGAGCCTTAGACACAAATTTTTCGTTATTCAACATACCGTTTGAGCGAGCAATCTCTCCCTCAAGCCTTTTATGCTCTTTAAGAAGTCTCTCAATTTCCTTATCTATGTCTACAAGGTCGCTAAACGGCATATAGATAACTGCCTGTGAAATTACTGCCGATACAGCATTTTCATCTATTCCGTCCTTATCTGCCTGCACTGCTACCTCGCCTGCATAAGAAAGGCTTGCAAAGAATTTTTCTCCCTCTGTAAATACCTTTCTTACTTCCTCTTTATCAGCAACTACTATAACCTTTGCCTTTCTTGATGGAGGCACATTCATATCTGTGCGGACTGCCCTTATACTCTTTACCGCCTCTTTAATAAGGGCTACTTCCGCCTCTTCTTTAACAAAATCCCATTCAGACTTAAATTCAGGCCAAGCCGAAATCATAATACTCTCTTCCATAGCCGATTTCACTGTTTCATTCGGCTCATTTTCACGAAGTGCCTGATATATTTCTTCCGTCACAAAAGGCATAAACGGATGAAGAAGTTTAAGCATGGTAATTAAAACAGTCTTGAGTGTAAATAAGGCTGCTGCCTTAGTTCCATCAGTATCGCTATAAAGACGAGGCTTAACCATCTCTATATACCAATCACAGAATTCTTCCCAAATAAAATCATACACTTTCTGTACTGCTATACCGAGTTCGAAAGCATCCATATTTTCAGTCATTTCAGCTGAAAGTTTATTTGCTCTGCTAAGTATCCATTTATCCGCAGGAGTAAGTACGGAAAGTTCTATATCCGCAGGAACTTCTGCCGCATCAAGATTCATCATTATAAATCTGGACGCATTCCATACCTTGTTTGCAAAGTTTCTGCTCGCCTCTACTCTTTCATTGTAGAAACGCATATCATTTCCCGGAGCATTTCCTGTAATAAGAGTAAATCTGAGTGCATCTGCACCATATTTATCTATTATTTCAAGTGGGTCTATGCCATTTCCAAGCGATTTACTCATCTTGCGTCCCTGTGAATCTCTTACAAGTCCATGGAACATAACTGTATTAAACGGTGCTTTGCCTGTCTGCTCAAATGCTGAAAACACCATCCTTATTACCCAGAAGAAGATGATGTCATAGCCTGTTACCAGTACATCTGTCGGATAAAAATAATTGTATTCAGGTGTTTCCTTCGGCCAACCAAGAGTTGAAAAAGGCCAAAGTGCTGATGAAAACCAGGTATCAAGGGTATCCTCATCCTGTCTTAAATGAGTCTTGCCACACTTAGGGCAAACTTTCGGCTCTTCTTTAGCTACTATTACTTCACTACAATCCCTGCAATACCACGCAGGAATTCTATGTCCCCACCAAAGCTGTCTTGATATACACCAATCCCTTATATTATCTGTCCAGTTAAAATAGGTCTTATCCATTCTCTCAGGGATTAGTTTTAGTTCACCCTTTTTTACAGCATCACTGGCAGGCTTAATCATCTCATCCATTTTTACAAACCACTGCTCTTTAATAAGCGGTTCAACTACACTGTGACAGCGATAACAAGTACCTACATTGTGGCTATGGTCTTCGATTTTGCCAAGCAGTCCTAAGCTGTCAAGTTCCTCTACAATCTTCTTTCTAGCCTCATATCTATCAAGACCTGCATACTTTCCACCATTTTCATTGATGGTAGCATCATCGTTCATTATGTTAATTTCAGGCAAATTATGGCGTTTTCCTACCTCAAAGTCATTAGGGTCATGGGCAGGAGTAATCTTAACCACACCTGTACCAAATTCCATATCTACATAGCTGTCCTCTATAACAGGAATTTCTCTTTCAGCTATAGGTAACCATACCGTTTTCCCTTTAAGATATGTATATCTCTCATCCTCAGGATTAACTGCTACCGCACTATCTCCAAGCATTGTTTCAGGACGGGTGGTAGCAAATTCAAGGAAGTTTGTCTTACTTGGCTTTCCATCCTCCATAATAGGGTACTTGATATGCCAAAAATGTCCTGCCTTTTCTTCATGTTCAACCTCAGCATCAGAAATAGATGTATTACATACAGGACACCAGTTTACAAGCCTTGAACCTTTGTAGATAAGCTTTTTATCGTAAAGCTTTACAAATACTTCCTTAACTGCCTCTGAACATCCCTCATCCATAGTAAAGCGTTCTCTCTCCCAGTCACAGGATGAACCGAGTTTTTTAAGCTGAGATATAATTCTGCCTCCATACTCTTCCTTCCATTCCCATGCACGCTTTAAAAAACCTTCTCTGCCTAATTCCTCTTTGGAAATACCCTCCTCTTTCAGTTTCTCTACTATTTTTGCCTCAGTTGCTATGGATGCATGGTCTGTTCCTGCCTGCCAAAGTGCCTCAAATCCCTGCATCCTCTTAAAGCGGATAAGAATATCCTGCATAGTATTATCTAAGGCGTGTCCCATATGGAGCTGTCCCGTAATATTAGGAGGTGGCATCACTATAGTAAATGGTTTTTTATTAGGGTTTACCTCTGCATGGAAGTAGCCTTTTTCTGTCCAGTTATGATAGATTTTGTCCTCAATCTGTTTTGGATCGTAGGTTTTTTCAAGTTCTTTTTTCATGAATTTCTCCTTTTGGTTTTGTAATAAAAAGTATTTGCTTTTATACTAAAAAACTCCCACCCATAGCCTTAGCTAAGGGCGAGAGTCTATCCCGCTGTACCACCTTATTTTATGATAAAATTTTAACATTTTGTTTAAAATCATCACCTTTATCTCCGTAACGGGGAAACCGTCATCTCCTAATCTGCATACTGCACTTTCTCAGAGATGCTGTTTGAAAGCTACCTTCATCCCTTCTTCCTAAGATTTTGCACCAACCAATCTCTCTCTAATAAGAATACAGAACTACTCCTCTTTCGCACTACATTTATGTTTATGATAACTAATTGATGTAGATTTGTCAACTGTCTGTTTTTTTAACAAAACCTTACTTTTACCCATATTTTATTAATGATGGAACAGTCTCATACCTGTAAAGCAAAGTACCATATCATACTTATCGCAGGCCTCAATTACATTATCATCCCTAAGTGAACCACCGGGTTCTGCTATGTATTTAACACCACTCTTATATGCTCTTTCAATATTATCGCTAAATGGAAAAAATGCATCTGATGCAAGTGCTACATTGTCATTCTTTTTAAGCCATTCTTTCTTTTCTTCTTTGGAAAATATTGGAGGCTTTTCTTCAAAAAATCTCTCCCATACACCATCAATAAGTAATTCTTCACTCTCATCTCCTATGTAGAGGTCTATTGCGTTATCTCTATCTGCCCTACCTACACTTTCAAGAAATCTGAGATTAAGGGTCTTCGGTGCCTGTCTTAGCCACCAAATATCTGCCTTACTTCCTGCAAGCCTAGTGCAATGTATTCTACTCTGCTGCCCTGCTCCTATACCAATAGCCTGTCCGTCCTTTGCATAGCAGACTGAGTTCGACTGGGTGTATTTAAGTGTTATCATAGCTACTATAAGGTCATCAAGTGCCTCTTTAGTAAGATTTTTATTTTTACTTACTATATTCTTAAAAAGCTCTTCATCTATCTTGAACTCATTTCTTCCCTGCTCAAAAGTAATTCCAAATACCTGTTTTCTCTCTATAGGCTCAGGCTTATAGTTTTCATCTATCTGAATAATATTATAATTACCTTTTTTCTTGCCCTTAAGTATTTCAAGAGCTTTTTCAGTATATCCGGGTGCAATTATTCCATCTGAAACTTCCCTCTTGATTATGTTTGCCGTATCCTCATCACATACATCTGAAAGTGCAATAAAATCCCCAAAAGAAGACATCCTGTCTGCTCCTCTGGCTCTTGCATAAGCACAGGCTAAAAGACTCATCTCGCCCATGTCTTCTACCCTATAAACCTTCTTCAAATCTTCAGTAAGTGGTCTTCCTATTGCTGCTCCTGCCGGAGATACATGCTTAAAACTTGTAGCTGCCGGAAGTCCCGTTGCCTTCTTAAGTTCCATAACAAGCTGAATTCCATTGAACGCATCTAAGAAATTTATATATCCCGGCTTTCCAAAGAGTACCTTTACCGGAAGTTCATAACCATTTTCCATAAATATCCTACTAGGTTTCTGATTCGGATTACAGCCATACTTAAGTTCCATTTCTTTCATTTTAATTCTCTCCTTTAGGCTATTACTTGTTTTTATTGATTATTCTTGTTTCATATTTTCCGGTCTTAATCTCTATAAATCTTGTAAATAAAGATACCTTATTATCTTCATTAAGGCTCTTCCATATATTTTCACTAAATTCATCTATATCACCATCAAGACTTACTCTAACAGGCTCTCCCTCAAAACTCGGCAATGGCTCTACATCTTCCTTATAAGTATGTATGAACCTCCCCTCACCTGCAGGAATATTATCATAATCATAAAAATATCTGTTACAGCAATCAGGATTACCGTCATCACTCTTAAGTATACTCATCCTAAAATGAAGTTTCTCCATTTCCACATTTATAAGTGTCGAAATTCTAGGAGTGTAATTAGGTGCATCCGGTTCAAATTCACGTGTCATAAGGGCAGCATTAAAACATTTTCCGGCATTTATAAAATCAAAAATAGTATCAGTCTGATCACCATTTGTAATGATTGTTTTCTTACCTATAACCTTGACAGGAGAATAAATAATAAGACTAGGGTCTAAAAGTCTGCTTTCATCAAAAGCCTTAGTCCTAATCCCCTCTCCATCCTCTACAAAAACTCTATTTCTGCTATTCTCACTTCTTCCCATTATAAAATATGCAGTCATGGCATATTTTCCATCCTTGCTTTTGCCTACAATTATTCCTCTGCCGGGATAAGTTCCCACAGATAATATTTTACCTATACAATCCATATCATCCTCCTAAAATATCATTTATAATAAGTATAACTTCATAATATCACAGTTTATATTAGCTTTCAATATAAGATAACTTTATATTTTCTAATAGAATAATCCCGATTTTAATATTATTTGGGTTTTATTCTAATACTTTTTGTAATATAATAATACAAGTGTTAAAAGTATAAAATTTCGATTTTGGCACGCAAAAAATATGAGTAAGTAGCCATTTTTGTAAAAATGAGCAGATTACGAATATTCTTATAATTATTTCATAAGAAATGGAGATTATATGAACCAAAAAACAAAAGAAATACATTTTACAAAAATGCATGGTTGTAAAAATGACTATCTATACATAGACTGTACGAAAAATAACCTTGACAATCCATCTGAAACAGCCATCAAACTATCAGACAGGCATACAGGCATAGGAAGTGACGGCATCATCCTTATCTGCCCTTCTAAGGTAGCTGATTTCAGAATGCGAATCTTCAATGCAGATGGTTCAGAGGCAGAAATGTGTGGCAACGGAATCCGTTGCGTAGGCAAGTTTGTTTACGATTTCGGTCTTACCGGCAAAGACAAAGTAAGTATAGAAACAGGAGTTCGCAGTAATGAGGAGGAAAAGACCGGAATTATCCCTGAAAATCGTATCAAAATATTACAACTTAAGGTTGAAAACGGAAAAGTAGCAGCTGCTACTGTAAATATGGGAAGTCCCATTCTAACACCAAGTGAAATTCCTGTTACATCAGCCAAAGATAAATTTATCAATGAGCCTATAAATATAGATGGAAAAGACTGGTATCTTACCTGTATTTCAATGGGTAATCCACACGCAGTAACCTTTGTCGAGGATACAAAGAGCCTTGACCTTACTGCTATCGGACCAAAATTTGAATTTAACAACATTTTTCCAAACCGTACTAATACCGAATTTATAAGAATAATAAATAGATCCGAACTTGAAATGCGTGTGTGGGAGCGTGGTTCGGGCGAAACCCTTGCCTGTGGGACAGGTGCCTGTGCAGCTGCCTATGCCGCTATGTTAAACAATCTTGCAGATAATGAAGTAAAAGTGCATCTCCTAGGAGGTGATCTTAATATAAAATATGATACTGAGACAGGTCATATATTTATGACAGGACCTTGTGAAACAATATTTAGTGGGAGCATTGAAATATGATACTAAAAAAATTATTAGAAAACATTGAAATACAAAACATATCAAACGAAAGTGCTTTAGATACACTTGACATCACTTCTCTTTGTTATGATTCAAGAAAAGTTTGTGAGGGTTCTTTGTTTGTATGTATAAAAGGGACTACTGTAGATGGGCATAAATATATAAATGATGTTGTCCAAAAGGGTACTACCGTTGTCGTTGTAGAAGACAATATTTCTACACCTGAAGAAGTAACTGTAATTAAGGTTGCCGATACCCGATTAGCCCTTGCACTGCTCTCTGCAAACTGGTTCAATCATCCTGCAAAGAAACTTACAACCATAGGAGTTACCGGTACTAAGGGTAAAACTACAACTACTTATATGATATACGAAATCCTCAAGCAGGCAGGTAAAAAAACAGGACTTGTCGGTACTATTGAGGTAATAAACGGCAAAGAACATATCCATTCATTAAATACAACTCCCGAATCATATCTACTTCAGGAATATTTTGCAGACATGGTTAAAAACGGCTGTACTCATGTAGTTATGGAGGTAAGCTCGCAGGCCTTTCTTATGCATAGGGTAGCAGGTATTCTATTTGATATAGGCGTATTTACCAATATTGAGCCTGACCACATCGGTCCGAATGAGCATAAGGACTTTGATGATTATTTACATTGCAAGAGTCAACTTTTTAAACAGTGTAAAACAGGTATTCTAAATAGCGACAGTGACCATCTTAAAGAAATTCTTACCGGACATACTTGCGAAGTTATTACCTTTGGCACAGACAATGTAGACAACTCAGATTTCATCGGTAGTAATTCCCGTCTTCTAAAAAAAGGCGGTTCTCTTGGTACTTCATTTATAATAAGCGGCAAAAGCATAAACAGTTTCGAAATTGATGTAAATATGCCGGGAGCATTCAGCGTACACAATGCCCTGGGTGCTGCTGCTGTATGTCTAACTCTTGGGATAGATGAATCAAGTATTAAAACTGCCCTTTCTTCTATCCGTGTAAATGGACGAGTTGAAATAATGCCTGTATCCGACCGTTTTACAGTAGTAATAGACTATGCTCACAATGCAATGGGGCTGACCAGTCTTCTCACTACGCTTAAGGTCTATGAGCCTGGCCGCCTTATCTGCCTGTTCGGCTGTGGCGGTAACAGGGATAGGGCAAGACGATGGGAAATGGGAGAAGTCTCTTCAACATATGCCGACCTGACTATAATCACTTCAGATAATCCTCGTTTTGAAAAGCCTCTCGACATAATAGACGATATACTTACAGGTGTTAGAAAAGCCGGAGGAGAATACATCACTATCCCTGACCGAAATGAAGCTATCCGCTATTCTATACAAAACGCAAAAGATGGTGATATTATAGTAATTGCCGGCAAAGGACATGAGGATTATCAAGAAATACAAGGTGTTAAACATCACATGGATGACCATGAAACTGTTATGGATGTAAAAAGGAGCATTCTATGAAAATAACTGTAAATGATATATTAAACGCTACCGGTGGAAATTTGTTAAATGGAAGTTTAGATACTATAATTGACGGATTTTCCACTAATTCCAAGGAAATTGCAACTCTTGCTGAAAAAAATGTACTTTTTGTCCCTGTTATGGGCGAAAAAGTCGATGGTCACCTCTTTATACCTGCTGCCATAGCTGCCGGTTCAAAAGCCTTTTTTATTCGCAAAGGTCACAAGATGCCTGATGACATAGGTGATACAGCTGCCATAGAGGTAGAGGATACCGTATCTGCCCTCCAAACAACTGCACTTTGGTATAGAGAAAAGTTTGATATTCCTGTTATAGGAATTACCGGCAGTGTAGGTAAGACTACTACCAAAGAAATGGTTGCTGCTGCACTTTCTTCTATAAATATACATAAGACAAAGGGAAATGCAAACTCTCAGGTAGGGCTACCTATTACCCTCTTTGGAATAGAGCCTAACAATAAGGCAGCTATAATAGAAATGGGAATGAGCGAGCCTCATGAGATGGAAAAACTTGCAAAAACTGCAAGACCTAACTATGGAATATTTACAAATGTAGGTTCTGCACATATAGGAAATCTCGGCTCTAAGGAAAACATCCTCATCGAAAAGTTACACATGACAGACTACTTCACAGACAAGGACATACTTTTTATAAATTCTGATGATGAACTGCTTATGGAACTTACAAAGCCGGACAGCAAGTACAGGCCTAAAAATGTAAAAAACATCGTTACCTTCGGCACAAGTGAAGAGGCAGATTTCTATGCAACTTCTATTTCTGTTTCGGGTGAAGGTACGGATTTTGTAGCAAACTACAAGTCCGCTGAAGGAAAGCTTACCTCCGAGCATATACATCTTAATACCCTTGGACTTCACAATGTAAGAAATGCTCTCGCTGCAATAGCCATAGCCATGGAACTTGGAATTTCGCCTGCTGCATCTAAAGAAGGACTTTCTGAATACGAGCCGCTTAAGATGCGTGGTAACATATTAAAAGCTGGAGGGCTTACTATAATAGATGATACATATAATGCAAGTCCTGATTCTATGAAGGCTGCTATCCAGATTATCGGTGAAATGCGTGGCGGAATAGAACCTATCCGTAGAAGATTTGCTGTATTTGCAGATGTACTTGAACTTGGCGAAGATGCAAAGTCTGAGCATTTTGGTGTTGGTGAATATATTAAAAATTATAATAAAGAAGACAGTAGCCACAGAATAAACTATCTTGTAACTATTGGCACTGATAGTGAACACATTGGTTTCGGTGCTACTTCAGATATTCTTGAAACCAATCCTATAACCAAACATTGTAGTACAAACGCAGATGCAATATCCTATCTTAAAACTCTTCTTAAAACCGGCGATGCCATAGTAGTTAAAGGATCAAGAGGAATGCATACTGAAGAAATTGTACATGCTTTATTAAAAAGTGTGTGATTGATTTTACTTTAACAAAGGGGTATAATTAATTTTAATCGTAAATGATTAAATTAACTGTATAAATAACTTAAATTTATTAATGTATTAAGGAGGGTTTTATGAGGATTATTGTCACTAAAAATTATGAAGAAATGAGTAGGAAAGCTGCAAATCTCATAGCAGCTCAGGTTATGATGAAACCTGACTCTGTCCTTGGTCTTGCTACCGGCTCTTCCCCAATAGGAGCTTACAAACTTCTTGTAGAAGGCTATAAAAAGGGAGATCTTGATTTTTCAGACATCACTTCTATTAACCTTGATGAATATGTAGGTCTTCCTGCTGACCACAATCAGAGTTATGCGTATTTTATGAGAGAAAATCTCTTTAACCATGTGAATATCAAGATGGAAAATGTATTTCTTCCAAACGGTATGGAATCAGATGAAACTAAAGAATGTGAAAGATACGATGAAGTTATAAGAAGTCATGGTCCTATTGACTTACAACTTCTAGGACTTGGTGAAAATGGACATATCGGTTTCAATGAACCTGATTCTTTCTTTGCTGATGGAACTCATAAGGTGAGCCTTACTGAAAGTACAATAAATGCCAATTCAAGACTTTTCAATTCTATTGATGAAGTTCCTACATTTGCATATTCTATGGGTGTAGGAAGTATTATGAGAGCTAAACAAATTCTCTTAATCGCTTCCGGTGAGAAAAAAGCCGATGCACTTTGCAAGGCACTTTTTGGTCCTGTAACTCCTGAAGTTCCTGCATCTGCTCTTCAGTTCCATCATGATGTAACTATAATTGCAGATGAGGCTGCTTATGCTCTTATTGCAAAGAGATAAGTTTATTTAATAATACAACTGGCAATAGCAATATGGAGATTATTATGATAATAAAAAACGGATTAGTATATAACGAAAATGGTGACTTTGAAAAAAGAGATGTTTATATAGATGGAGAGTTCATTACAGATACACTTCCTAGTGATGGAGAAGTTATTGATGCCGAAGGATTATATGTTATCCCCGGTCTTATTGATGTACATACTCATGGTGCAGTAGGACATGACTTCTGCGATGCTGACCTTGAAGGTCTTTACAAAATAGCAGAATTTGAGAAATCTCAGGGAGTAACTGCTTTCTGTCCTACTTCTATGACACTTTCAGAAGAGCTGCTTACAGGAATCTTCGCCACTATCAATGATTATAAGCCTGAGAAAAAACACGCAAGGGTTCTCGGAATAAATATGGAAGGTCCTTTTATCTCTCCTTCAAAGAAAGGTGCTCAGAATCCTGAGTATATAATGAACTCTGATATAGATGTATTTAGAAGGCTTAATAAAGTAAGTGGAGGCAATATCCGCCTTGTAACCCTTGCTCCTGAAACCGAGGGTGCTAATCTTTTTATCAAAGAACTTGCAAACGATGTTTCTATTTCTGTCGGTCATTCAGAGGCTAACTTTAAGCAGGCTGATGAGGCCTTTAAAAATGGTGCAAATCATGTAACCCATCTTTTTAATGCAATGCCTGCATTTAACCACAGAGATCCGGGCATAGTCGGTGCAGCTTTTGAAAATATCGGAGTAATGGCAGAACTTATCTGCGATAAGGTACATATTCATCCTTGTATGATACGAAGTACTTTTCGCCTTTTTGGAGAGGATAGAATCATTCTTATAAGCGATTCTATGGAGGCAACCGGTATGGAAGATGGCACATATTCTCTCGGAGGACAAAGGGTAAATAAAAAAGGCAACAAAGCAACACTTGATGATGGCACAATAGCAGGCTCCTGTACCGACCTATTTACCTGTTTTAAAAATGTAGTGGGTATGGGAATTCCACTTAAGTCAGCAGTAAAGATGGCTTCAACGAACCCTGCAAAGAGCATAGGTCTTGGAGATAAGGCAGGTGTTATTAAGTCGGGAGCTTACGCAGACTTACTACTACTTGATAAAGAATTAAATATAGTTAAAATACTATAAAACATATGTTTATTTAATTTAAGCACTTACTTAAAACAACAGACTGATCAAGAATTACTTCTAAATCAGTCTGTTGTTTATTTTAAATCAAATATTACCCTATCTCATCTACAACACTATTCTCAAACTGCCTTGTAAACAGTCCATAATAATAGCCTTTCTGTTTCATAAGTTCCTTATGTTTTCCCTGCTCTATAATCTTACCGTCTTTTACCACAAGGATTACATCAGCATTTACTATGGTTGAAAGTCTGTGAGCTATTACAAATGAGGTTCTTCCTGTTATTACCTTCTCTATCGCATCCTGAATTATCTTTTCTGTCACAGTGTCTATGGAAGAAGTTGCCTCATCAAGCACCAGTATCTTAGGCTCTGCAATTATTGCTCTTGCAAATGAAATCAGCTGTTTCTCACCTGTTGAAAGTAAATCACCACCTTCTCCAACCTCACTGTCAAGCCCCTTATCCATCTTCTCTACTACTGCTGTAGCAGACACAAGTTCAAGTGCCTTCATTATCTCCTCATCAGTTGCATCAGGCTTTCCATATCTTAGGTTCTCCCTTATTGTGCCTGAGAAAAGATGTGGAGATTGTAATACATAGCCTATATTTGAATGTAGCCACTGTCCGGAACGCTCCCTTGCATCTCTGCCATCTATAAGTACCTGACCTTGGGTCGGCTCAAAGAAACGGCAGACAAGATTTACAAGGGTTGACTTACCTGCACCTGTTTCGCCCACAATCGCAACATTAGTACCTTGTGGAACTTTAAGGTTAAAATTCTCAAGCACATATTCATCTCCATCAGGATATTTAAAAGTCACATCTTTAAACTCTATATCTCCATTAAGTTCTTCCCAGTTTTCCTTCTTTGGATTAAATATATCTCCGTATTTTTCCACAACCTCCCTGCTGTCTGCAACATCTGACTCCGTAGCCATAAGCCCTGTAAATCTCTCAATATTTACAGATGAGGCAATGAGATCTGCAAATGTCAATGCAACATTACTTATAGGCTCTATTATTCCCTGTAAATAGGACATAAAGACTGAAAGAGTTCCGACAAGCATAGCCCCCTCAAGACTTAAAATACTTGTCTGCATAAGTACAAGGGCAATTACAACTGAACTTGCAAACGAAACTAAGGAAGAATAAAGTGCAGAAAAATGAGCCACTCTTATAGATTTTCTTTTCATATTGCTAGTATCTCTATCAAAGTTTTCTTTCATTCTTCCTTCTGCAACAAGAGTTTTTATCTCCTTTGCACCTGTAATTCCTTCATTAAAATTTCCTGTAATTGTAGAGTTTATCTCTCTTACTTCACGATTCAGATGTAAGAGATTTTTTTGAAAGATTGAAACTATTATAGTTACAATCGGTATAATAACAGCTATGGCAAGGGTGATTTTAGCATTTAAGGTAAACATTACCACAAAAGCACCGACAATGTAGACTGTTGACCACATAATGTCAAAGAAATACCAAGCTGCAATCGCACCAATCCTTCCCGTATCGCTCATTACCCTTGCGTGTATGTAACCCACATTATTCTGATTAAAATATGAAAATGAAAGTGACTGTAAATGGTTAAAACTTGAATTTCTTAAATCTCTTGCGACACTTATTTCTATATTTGAGGCTACATAAGCTGAAGCAAATTCCATTCCAATCTCAAGGGCTATCGTGACAAGATAAAGTAATATAAATATTCCTATTCCGTTTAATTTCCCTCTTCCTATGAAATTGTTGATTGCATATTGATTAAAAAGTGGATAGATTATTCCGGTAATGGTTGAAATTGCACAAGTCACAAACATTATTATCATATCTTTTTTATATGCCCTGAAATATGGCCAAAGCTTAGGTATGCCAAACCAAGGCAAAAACTTTATCGTAGTTTTATCCTGCATATAACCTCCTTACTACTCGTAATCAAGAGCTACCGACTGTATGTCATATATTTTCTTGTAAATGCCCTCTTTAGCCAAAAGTTCATTATGAGTACCTGATTCAGCAAGGCTCCCCTTATCAAATACCAGTATATTATCTGCTGCCATAAGAGTTGTGATTCTGTGGGAAATGATAATAACAGTGCTGTCTTTCCCCTTTTCCATAAGTCCCTTTCTTATCTTTGCATCAGTTTCCGCATCAACTGCAGAAAGTGAATCATCAAATACCATAATAGGTGACTTTCCTATAAGCATACGGGCTATGGCTGTTCTCTGTTTCTGCCCTCCCGAAAGAGTAACACCTCTTTCCCCGACTGTAGTTTCAAATCCTTCTTTAAAATTCTCAATAGTTTCCAAAAGACTTGCAGTACCTGCAGCATCTTCAATATCTGCTCTCTCTGCTTTTTTACTGCCAAGGGCTATATTTTCAGCCAAGGTTCTGGAAAATAGATAAGGCTCTTGAAGTACCATTCCTATATTTTCACGAAGATACCCCAGTTCAATATCATTTATATCCACACCTGATATGGTTATACTTCCATTTTCCTTAGGAAGTTCATAGAGCCTGTTTAAAAGGTGCATAAGTGTAGACTTACCCGATCCTGTACCACCAAGTATGCCTACGGTAGTTCCACCCTTTATAGTAAATGATATATTTTTAACAATCTCCTTTGTCTCATCATAGGCAAAATTTACATTGTTAAATACTATATCTCCTGTCATCTTAGGAGTAAGTTTCTTCCCCTTATCCTCCTCAGGTTCTGAACTCATAATATATCTTATTCTTTCTGCTGCAATTCCACTTCGGCTAAGGCCTGAAACCAGTCTTCCAAGCATTCTTATCGGCCACACAAGCATAATGTTATATGAAAAAAACGCAATATATTCGCCTGCAAGCATTTCTCCCCTAACTGCAAACACTGCCCCAAGCACAACAACAATCATAGTCTGAAGACTTAGGAAAAATGTTCCTATTGCCCAAAACCATGCGAGTACCCAGTCAAGCCTAATCCACATCTTCCAATAATCGTGATTTTGTTTTTCAAACCTTTCTTTTTCAAAAAGTTCTCTGCCAAAAGCCCTTACTACTCTTACTCCTGTCAGATTCTCCTGCACAACCGCAGAAAGCTTTCCCTCTTCCACATCTGCCTCTTCAAAGATTTTACCCATTCTTTTATGACCGTATATCGAATAAGCTATATTTATAGGAATAATCGCAAGAGCAATAAGGGCCAGCTTCACATTTACTGTAAACATAAAGTAAAGAGAAAGGACAAGCATCAATACAGTCTTTAGCAGCTCTGTCAACTGCCCGGATACAAAGTTTTTCACTGCATCTACATCTGAGGTACAGCGTTGGATTATATCTCCTGTCTGATTCTTCGTATGCCACGAAAAAGGAAGTTTTGCTATATGCGCAAAGATATCATTTCTCATAGTTTCAACCAGGGTTTCAGCTCCCTTGGTATTGTAATATCTATATAAGTAGTTTAAAATAGCTGTCAATATTCCTATAATTATAAGAAAGATTGCCACCACATATAGATTCTCTCTAAGATAAGCCGCACCTCCCAAACTTTCTATAAAATTTGTTACAAAGTTCGGAAAGTTACTCTCTTTACCTGTAATCAGTGTATCTACCACATAGCTTATTACCCTTGGTATTATCAGGGTAAGCAGATTCACAAGAGAAATACAGACCACCGCAGTTATAAAATATCTCTTGCTTCCCCTTAAAAAGTATAAAAGAAGTTCTCTATTAGTATTAAATTTATTTTGTTTCATATCTTCTCCCATCATTTTCTGCCTTAACTCAACATTTTCAAAAAAGTTTCGGCATCTCTGTTTGCTATAAGCTCTTCAGGAAAATCAATTTCCTCAAGCATCTTAATTGCGTTAGGATATTTGCCTATCTTAAATGAGCAGTGTGCATCACTGTTTACTGCTATTTTAGTTCCATTCTCTGCACAGGTAACAGCAATTCTGCGGCATCTCTCCTTTATAATATCACCATGACCAAAGGAGGCTTCGTTTATTTCTATCATTTTATTCATAGCCTTAGCCGCTCTTACAACTTCTTCCACATCAAACTCAAGCCCGGATCGTCCAATATGTCCGAGCATTTTCACCTTATCATGCTCAAGCGCCTTAATATAAAGTTCAGTATTTTCTACAGCTGTAGAGTCGGCTGCAAATTCTTTAAAATGTACACTTGCAATAAGGTAATCTAACCTGTTTAATATACCTTCTTCATAGGTAACCTTATTTTCATCCTTATATGGAAACGGAATATAAATATCATGCCCAAATAAATTTCCCTTAAGGTCTACTATATCTACTTCTGCTCCAAATAAAAGCCTTACACCATGCCAAATCTCCGGCAAATCCCCTCTATTTATAAAAAAACCATAGCAGGCAAAGTCGGTTGAAGGCACAAAAAAAGAGCTAAAGTGGTCGGTAATTCCAACTAACTCAAGCCCTTGTTCTTTTCCTGCTCTTAAATTCTCTTCTATCGTCGAGTAAGCGTGTCCTGATGCTAGGGTATGAGTGTGCGTATCTGTTCTTATTATAATCATTGCTTTGCCTCCTTATCTTTAATCTAAAATTTTCAGTAACTATATTAGTTTAGCAGAAATATGAACATTTGTAAAGTACTGACTTATACTACAAGGAGATGACCCTCCTACTAGCTCATCTCCTTGTTATTAAATCCTTTTTCTTCCTGTACTAATGAGGTATGATAATATTAAAATAACCGTAAACACTATTCCAAAAGCTAAAATCTTGCTGTTTACATACCTTATTACCACGCCAAAAATCAAACTTCCGAAAATCATTTGAAAGCAGTATAATTCTAGCGAAATTTTCCCCAATGAATTAAGTAGATAAGATTTTATCTTTGTAAAAATTACATCTGCAAGCATTATTATTCCCATTACATAAGGTATTACAGCTATGTAAAAAACCTCACTTATCAAAAATTTCAGCTTTACCATATATGCAAATTTAAATGTAAAAAATACTCCAAGTCCTAGTAACAATAAGGCTGAAACAAGCTTATAATTAGTCTTCCATCTTCCCTCATACTTTGCCAGCATAAGTCCCAGCAGAATAATAGGAAGTCTGCATAAAAATATATTGATACTATGGTTATCGGTAACACTCTCAAGTAAGACCATTGTTATCGCCCATACTACAATAGATAGTCCAAATAAACTTGCATTATTTACTTTTCTTACTAGCTTAAGATAAAATGGTATAACTAGATAAAATACCATAATCCCCGGTATGAACCAAAGTAATGAGCCACCCCCATTTATAATAAAATCAACCCCTATAACTGTAAACAAGCCTTTTGTAATTGAAAGTTTACCCATTATTATAAATAAAATACAGGAAACTATAAATATCGGATACACATTCTTAAATTTTCTTTTTATATACTGAAAATAATCATCTGTCTTTGAAAAATATGCCATATATCCAGCCATAAAAAAGAAAATATCTACGCCGACATAGCCTGTCATTACAATATATCTTATTACACTATTTATTGTATCATTACTTCTTGAAAGTGGAAATAGATGAAAAAATACTATAAGTAATGCAGCTAACCCCATAATAGGCTGTTTTGTTTTCTTTAACTCCATTTAATTTCCTTTCAACTATTCCAACTTACCGGATTTATCCATGTCTATTACCTTTACTTCATCTTTGTTCATAATCTTTTCAAAATTAGCCTTAATCCCATCAAAAACTTTTTCATAGGTCATGGCAAGCAATACATACTTATCGGTATATAAAACACCACTTTTTTCTGCACCAACACAAATCCATTTTCTTGGGTCTGCATTTTTAGCTATATCTTCAGCCATAGTCTTTGCGTCAGCTCCATTTACTTTTATAAGCACTAATGAATGTGCATCTGTACTAATCTGACCTTCTGAACACACAGCTTTAATTCCATCAGACCATTTAATAAAACTATATGTTTCAAAACTATCCTTATCTAAATCAAATACATCATTGGCAGGTACCTTAGTACCTTCACATATTTTGCCTAAGAGTTCAGTCATCTTCATATTAGAGATATCTGTTTCTATAGAACTGCTACTACTTTTAGAACTATTTGCACTTGATGTAATACTTTTACTCTGTGATGCACTTGTAGTTGGCATATTTGCACTGCTTTTAGAATCATTTTTACTTCCGCAGGCAAAAAGTGTTAATGACATAATTCCACACATTAAAATTGCTATTTTCTTCTTCATATTTTTCTCCTTATTTAGAATAATAAACTATATTTTAATTGTTAGCTGTATTTGCCTATATTGAAAGTGAACTTTCATATAGGCAACATAAGCTAACAATCTTAATTTTATCATATTACCATATATATTCATTTACTTTTCAGTTAAATTTCTCTAAAATAATATATTTGCCAAAAAAATCCCACACCACTCAAACTGTGATGTGAGATTTTCTTACCCTCAACATAGTACTACTTTTCTATAATCAAGGTTTTATTTTTATTCATTACTTATAGTTTACAATCTTACCAAAATCAGCCTTAAGGCTTGCTCCACCTACTAAAGCACCATCAATATTTGGCTTTGTAAATAGTTCAGCTGCGTTACCTGCATTTACAGAACCGCCATACTGAATACGAACCTTCTCAGCAGTATCATCATCATACATCTCTCTTACGCAGTCACGAACTGCCTTACAGATTTCCTCAGCCTGCTCACTTGTAGCTGTCTTACCTGTACCGATAGCCCAAATAGGCTCATAAGCTATTACAAGATTAGCTACATCTGCTGCTGCAACATCTTTTAAGTCTGATTTTATCTGAAGTCTGATAAAGTCAACTGCTATTCCCATCTCTCTCTGCTCAAGTGTTTCGCCACAGCAAAGTATAGGAGTAATTCCTGCCTCAATAGCTTTCTTTACCTTCTTATTAAGAAGTACATCATCTTCTTTAAAATAATCTCTTCTCTCAGAATGACCGATAATTACATACTCTACACCTGCATCTTTAAGCATAGCTGCGGAAATCTCACCTGTGTAAGCACCGCTCTCCTCAAAGTACATATTTTCTGCACCAACTTTAACATTAGTTCCCTTAACTGCCTCTACCACTGGTACTATGTCAATAGCAGGTACACAGTAAACTACATCTACTTCATCATTTTTAACTAAGTCTTTTAACTCATTTACTAAAGCAACTGCCTCACTAGGAGTTTTATTCATCTTCCAGTTGCCTGCAATTATTTTTCTTCTCATTGTATTAACCTTTCAAAATATTTGACTGGGTATTTTTATTATCAGTACAAACATTGTATAATATTTAACAATTATTATTTATCGTTAGCTGCTGCTACACCCGGAAGTTCCTTACCTTCAAGGAATTCAAGAGATGCACCGCCACCTGTAGAAATATGGCTCATCTTATCGCCAAAGCCCATCTGGTTTACAGCTGCTGCTGAATCTCCACCACCTATGATTGTAGTTGCATCAGTTTCTGAAAGAGCCTTAGCTACTGCAAGTGTACCTGCTGCAAGTGTAGGATTTTCGAATACACCCATAGGCCCATTCCAAACAACTGTCTTAGCAGACTTAACTTCATTTGCAAAAATTTCTGCACTCTTAGGACCGATGTCGCAGCCTTCTCTATCAGCAGGCATATTATCTGCATCGTAAGTTTCTACTTCAACAGGTGCATCTATAGGATTAGGGAATTCTTTAATTGTAACAGAATCAACAGGAAGAAGAAGTTTCTTGCCAAGCTTTTCAGCCTTTTCAAGCATTTCTTTACAATAATCAACCTTTTCATTGTCAACAAGTGAAAGTCCTATCTCCTTGCCCTGAGCCTTAAGGAAGGTATAAGCCATACCACCACCTATAATGAGGGTATCGCACTTCTCAAGAAGATTGTTGATTACATTGAGTTTGTCTGCTACCTTAGCTCCTCCGAGAATTGCCACAAAAGGACGCTTAGGATTTTCAACCGCATTACCAAGGAACTCAATTTCCTTATTCATAAGATAACCAACCACGCAGGTATCAATATGCTCTGTAACACCTACATTTGAGCAGTGAGCTCTATGAGCTGTACCGAAAGCATCGTTTACAAATACATCTGCAAGGCTTGCAAGTTCTTTTGAAAACTCCTCACCATTCTTAGTTTCTTCTTTTCTGTATCTAGTATTCTGAAGAAGTACAACTTCTCCATCCTGCATAGTTTCTACTGCTGCCTTAGCATTAGCTCCTACAACCTCGTCATCAGCCGCAAATTTTACAGGCTGACCAAGAAGTTCAGCAAGCCTTACTGCTACTGGAGCAAGTGAAAGCTCCGGCTTTGGCTCTCCCTTTGGTTTGCCAAGGTGGGAACAAAGTATAACCTTACCACCATCTGCTATGAGTTTCTTAATTGTAGGAAGAGCTGCTACAAGACGGTTCTCATCAGTAATTTTACCCTCTTTAAGAGGCACATTAAAATCACAACGAACCAATACTCTCTTACCCTTAACATTTATATCATCAACACTTTTCTTATTTAATCCTGCCATTGGTTTATTCTCCTTATATAACAAGCATTTTATTTTAGTTAAAATGTTCTTATTAAAAAAGCCACCGAGAGCCATTGCCCTCGGCGGCTTAACCGCATTTTATTTATTTCACGAACTTCTCAAAATACTTAATTGTTCTAACCATCTGAGATGTGTATGAGTTCTCATTATCATACCATGAAACAACCTGTACAAGGTAAAGTCCGTCACCTGTCTTAGATACCATAGTCTGAGTAGCATCAAAGAGTGAGCCGTATGTCATACCAACGATATCGGAAGAAACGATCTGATCCTCATTGTAACCGAAGGTCTCAGCATCAGAAGCCTTCTTCATAGCTGCATTTACATCATCCTTTGTGATTTCCTTATCACTCTTAACTACTGCATAAAGAAGAGTTGTTGAACCTGTTGGAACAGGAACTCTCTGTGCAGAACCAATAAGCTTGCCGTTAAGCTCAGGAATAACAAGACCGATAGCCTTAGCTGCACCTGTGCTGTTAGGAACGATATTAGCTGCTGCTGCTCTTGCTCTTCTTAAATCTCCCTTTGGATGAGGTCCGTCAAGTGTCATCTGATCACCTGTATAAGCGTGGATGGTTGACATAATACCACTCTGGATAGGAGCGAAGTCATTAAGTGCCTTAGCCATAGGTGCAAGGCAGTTTGTTGTACAAGAAGCTGCAGAAATAATATCATCCTCTGCCTTAAGATTCTCGTGGTTTACATTATATACGATAGTAGGAAGATCGTTTCCAGCAGGAGCAGAGATAACAACTTTCTTAGCACCGGCATTGATGTGTGCCTGTGATTTTTCTTTGCTTGTATAGAAACCTGTACACTCAAGTACAACATCTACTCCAAGCTCTCCCCAAGGAAGGTTATTTGCATCCTTCTCTTTATAAATTTTGATTGTCTTACCATCAACTGTGATGCTATCCTCACCAGCTGTAACCTTATCAGCAAGTGCATATTTACCCTGTGATGAATCATACTTAAGAAGGTGAGCGAGCATCTTAGGATCTGTAAGATCGTTGATAGCTACGATTTCTGAACCTTCATGTCCAAACATCTGTCTGAATGCAAGACGGCCAATACGGCCAAAACCATTAATTGCAACTTTAACTGCCATTTTAGTATCCTCCTAAATATATATGTTGATATTGTTTATCCCAAATTATTCACGAAACATCTTGTGAAATATCGTAATCAAGCCGAAGGCTCGAAATTACGATATTTTACAGATGTTTGGTAATATCCCCCCATAGTCACAGACCAAAAACTGTTGACTCTAACATACTATACAATATGATAGGTCTGTGACCTATGGCGTGAATGATTCGGGTTATCAAACTTATCTATTATTCTAACTTGAATAGAGAAAAATATCAAGTATCAATTCACTATATTCTGATATTTTTTTGTCAAAGTTACCATATTTTTTATTTTAAAATATAAAAAATGCGTCTGACAGGATTCGAACCTGCGACACCCGACTTCGGAAGTCGGTGCTCTATCCGACTGAGCTACAAACGCATACTTAGTTTTATATCATAGTTCTTATTCTTTGTAAACACCTTACTCTTTACATTTTATATTTTTTAAGTTATAATAGCAGGGCAATTTGCTACTGTAGCTCAGTTGGTGGAGCAGCTGATTCGTAATCAGCAGGCCGTCGGTTCGAGTCCGATCAGTAGCCCTTTATAAAAAAGAAGAACCCTTTAATCAGGATTCTTCTTTTTTATATTTAAATATTACACTTTTAACAGCCTATAATTATGCCACCTTCTGCCGCATAAAGAGTAGCAATCCCTCCTGTCGGTACAATATCTACTTTTTCAAATTTATGTTTTTCTTCAAGCATTGCTTTTATTTTTTCTGCTCTCTCAGAACAATTACAGTGAGAAATTACAAGTGCCTTACTTCCTGTTTCTATTGCGTGCTTAGCTGTTAAATCAGCAAGAGCTACACAGGCCTTATTAATTCCCCTCGCTTGGTCAGCTTTAATTATATTACCCTCTTCATCAGTAGTCATAATAGGTTTTATATTAAGTGCCTCTGCAATGAAAGCCTTAAGCCCTGTAAGCCTTCCATTTTTTCTAAGATTTTCAAGGGTTTCCAGAACAAAAGTTGTCTGTTTTTTCGCATTAAGCTCTTCTACCCCTTTTACAGTCTCATCATAATCTGCTCCGGCATTTTTAAGCTCTACTATTTTATTGGCAAGCAATGCCTGAGTAGCTGCAGCTCCCTTGGAGTCTATCAGGTATATCTTATTCTTTCCTTTTTCCTCATGGTACATATCTATTGCAATCTTAGCTGAATTGTATGAGGCTGACAGCTTAGAAGATATAGTTATTATATATACCTCGTCAGCCTTGTCAAAATGTTTTAAGTAATCTTCTGGTGAAGGGCAAGCCGACTTAGGGGTATCCGGATAGTTTTTCATTTTCTTAAGAAAATCTAGGGCATCCAAATTCTCATCGTCTACAAAAACCTCATCTCCAAGCATCAAGCTTAAAGGAACTTTTATAACTTCCTCTTTTGCCTTTAATTCATCTGTTAAATCCGCTCCACTATCACATAAAATTAAATATGACATATGCTACTCCTTGCATGTAGTTTTTAATACTACATATCATAGCATATAAAAACTCATATTTAAAGTTAAATTTTTATAAAGATTATATAGTGGCTAAAATTTTACCTTTTTTATTAATAATATACCAGTTATTTTTTATTCTTACAGGAGCTATTCCATTTTCAAAGGAAGATGCCTCATCATATTGCAGTTTCAGCACTTCTTTTCCTGTTTTATCTATGTAGCCGTATTTATCTCCTTTATTCACAAGAGCATAGCCATCACTGAATTCAACTGCATAATCATACTTAGGCTTTAATATCTCCTTACCTTTTTTGTCTATGACTCCATATTTACCTTTCATAACAACCCATGCCAAGCCTTCACTGAAAAAACCTGCGCTATCATACTTCGGCTTTACTACCTCTTTTCCTGTTTTATCTATGTATCCACATTTTTTTCCTATTTCTACAATAGCCATACCGTTAGTGAAGTAATAGGCTGCATCATATTTTAGCTTTACTACTTCTTTTCCTGCCTTATCTATGTAGCCGTATTTGCGTTTCATACCTACCACAGCACGCCCCTCATTGAAATAATCCGCTTCATCATACTTAGGTTTTATTACCATTTTCCCCTTTTTATCTATATAACCACATTTATATTTATCTATATGACCACATTTATATTCTACAACAACTACTGCACGCCCCTCTGAAAAAAAATCTGCTAAGCTGTACTTTAACTTTATTACCTCTTTTCCTTTCTTATCTATGTAGCCATATTTATCGCCTATACTCACAAAGGCTAAGCCATCTGAGAAAAATCCGCTTTCATCATACTTAGGTTTTATTACTAATTTTCCCTTTTTATCTATGAAACCAAGTTTACTATTTACCCCTACCATTGCAAGTCCTTCATTAAATTCATCTGCCGAACTATACTTCAGCTTAGCTACTTCCTTTCCTGTCTTGTCTACAAAACCATGCCTGCCCTTTATTCTTACCATAGCAAGTCCTTCACAGAAACGATATGCCTCATCGTACTTCGGCTTTACTACTTCTTTTCCTGTCTTATCTATATATCCGTATTTGTTGTCCACTTTCACCACAGCCATTCCTTCATTAAAAGCAGATATAAAATCATACTTCGGCTTTGCAAACACTTTCCCTGTCGAAAGCAAACTGATTATCATAACAAACGCAGATACTATAAATGCCTTTTTAATTATATTTTTCATGGTTTTCCCTCCTTTGCAATAATTTTACTCTATTAGCTATTTTTTGTTATAATTTATACAAACTTATTAAGTCCCTCATCATACACATAATCAATCTTTTCCAACTGTTCAATTATATAACTTCTTTCTACCCCTTTTGCCTTGCAAAACTCCTCAAGGCTTGGGTAAAAATCTCTCAGCTGTGTGTTAATATAACTCAAAAGTATAGTTGCATCCTTTGGCAGTTCCATCTTGTTCCCTCCTTTTAAATCCACATTTAGTAAGTAATTTTATTGCTCCTATGTTTTCTCTCTTTGTTACAGCTGTAAGTCCTACAATTCCTATTCTTTTTTTTGCATAACTTATAACTGCATTTATAACTTCCATTCCATAACCCTGTCCTTGCATTTCTTCCCTTATAAAAAAGCCTATTTCATACTCCGCATCTTCGCCATGTGCCAACAAATCCAAACTGACAGCACCTAAAAGAGTATTATTAATTTTATCAAATATTCCCCAAATTCCATAATCATAAAATCGGTAAATATTTTCAATATATGCTAACAATTTCTCCCTCTGCTCATTCTCAGGCATTCTCCCATCTGCCACAAACTCCAGTATATGTTTCTGTCTGCTTATTTTGATAACCTCATCAATATCTCCTATGCAAAGTTCCCTAATTACTATCCTATTTGTAACTGCTATTGTGCAGGGAATGCCTAGTTTATGCCGATAGAGCCTTATCAAAAAATCAGTTTCCATCTCTTCAAAACTTCCCACTATCAGATCAATTCCATAGGGCAGACCCTTTCCTTCATTTTCATCATATACTACAGTCACTAAAGCAGTATTTATAACCTTTACAGTAAATTTTTTTGAAGAAATAATAAGCATGCCGTCTTTAAGTTCATTTATTTTGAAAATATCGTCAAATGTTTGACATTCTATATATGTTATTTCAAAGCCTTTAAAAATATTTCTTATAAAATAAATCTCTTTTTCAGGCAGAGTTTCAAGACAGACCACTACACATTTCATCAGCCTTCAAGCACCTTTCTCATAAAATAAAGCAGAATCAGGTGTATAGGATAAAAAAGGTAAAATACATATTTAGGTATCTTATACTCCCCTCTTTTTCCGTTGTAGAGCATAATCAAGATAACTGCCGGAAGACCAAATGTTTCAGTTATTCTACCGGCAAATGAATCGTAACTTACAAGCCAAATAAAAACTGCAATCCCTGCCAGTATAAATTTTGTTCTCTCTACTTCGAATTTCCTATTGATTTTTACAAGCACTGCTTGTATTTTTTCAAAATAATAAATTGCAAGTATTAAAATAAGACCAAATACTCCATAATCTGACGATATTTCAAGCCCTACAAGCATCATAGGTAAAATTATTATAATTTGTAAAATAATACTTAAAATGATATTTTTTATTTTTTCATTTACACCATCAACCAAAATGATTGTAAATAAGCCTAGGGCAAGAGTGAAAAACACATTTTGGTAGCCAAAGTCGAGCCTAAAATCAGTCCTTGAAAACATGGCATCAAAAGGCAGTTCTGATACGATGGCAAGCAGAACCAAACTTCCCAAATACCTCCATTTATTCCTTGTATGATAATATCCTTCTACAATCATAAAGCAAAATAAAGGAAAGGCTGACCTGCCTAATCTTCTTCCCATATCGTACAATTCCCACCATTCCCCCGGAATGATATTATAAAGAGCCTCTGTTGTATGGTCGATTAACATACTGATTATTGCAACTATCTTTAATACAAATGATGTAACTTGCATCTACCTTCCTCCGGTCTGTATCTTTTCATTAAGTTCTGTAAGATATAACCACCTTTCTTCCTTGTATTCCAGTTCTTTTTCTAATTTTTCTTTCTCCACCATCAGTTCATTTAACCTTCCATACCTTGTAGCATTTTCAGCTATCTCTGTATCGATGTTCTCTAAAGCCTCATTTAACTTTTCAATGTCTTCGTCTATTGTTTCAAACTCTTTTTGTTCAGCGTAAGTAAACTTAAGTTTAACCACTTTGTTTGCCTTCCAGTCCCTTTTAGCATCACTTTCTTTTTTCTCTGTCTTTACTTCCTCTGCCTTAGGTGTGGCCTTTGCAATAAAATCGCTGTACCCTCCTTCATAGAGTCTTATCTCCCCATTCTCAAAAGAAAATATTCTATTTGCAACTCTATCTAAGAAATATCTGTCATGCGATACTGTGATTACTACTCCTTCAAAGCTGTCAAGATAATCCTCTAAAATCGACAGCGTAGTTATATCCAAATCATTGGTAGGCTCATCCAAAATAAGAATATTAGGTGCTAAAATAAGAGTATGTAAAAGAGCAAGTCTTCTTCGTTCCCCTCCCGACAGTTTCTCTATCTTTGTATACTGCATTGCACCCTCAAAAAGAAATCTCTCAAGCATCTTACTTGCAGAAATCATTCCATCCTTTGTCTTTACAAACTCCGCTATGTCTTTTGCCGACTCTATAATTGTCTGACTTGGATTAAGTTCTCCCGAATCCTGTGAAAAATAGCCTATTTTTGCTGTCTGCCCTATAACTATATTACCACTGTCAGGTTGTACCTGTCCCAGAATCGTTTTTAACAGCGTAGATTTCCCTGAACCGTTCTTTCCTACAATACCAATCCTGTCAGTTCTTCTAAATAAATAGGTGAAATCCGTAAACAGGATTTTATCTCCATAAGATTTTGAAATATTATAAATTTCTATAATCTGTTTTCCAAGTCTGCTCGATACCGAATCAACAGTTACTTCCTTATCTACTATAATTTTATCCCTGTTTTTCAGCTCTTCAAATCTTTCTATATGTGCTTTCTGCTTAGTCGAACGAGCCCTTGCTCCTCTCATCATCCAAGCTAGATCCTTCTTGTAAATAGCCGCATTTTTTCTCTCGGTTGCAACCTCCATTTCTTCTCGCTCAGCTTTCAGTTCCAAATACTTCATATATCCGCCCACATAGGAGTACAGCTTTCCATGTGTGAGTTCTACTATTCTATTTGTAACTTGGTCTAAGAAATATCTATCATGTGTAATTATAAATAAAGCCTGTTTCATTTTTTTCAGATAGTCCTCAAGCCACTCCGACATAGCTGTATCAAGGTGGTTGGTAGGCTCATCTAAAATAAGAATTTCAGCATCATCAAGAAGAGTACGCACCAGAGCAGCCCTTTTTTTCTGACCTCCTGAAAGTGTAGCTATCTTTTCTTCCACATCATTTATTTCAAATTTAGCAAGCAAACTTCTTGCCTCTCCCTCTAAATCCCAAAATTCATTTTTGGCCTGCTTTCCTTTTATAACTTCTGAAATAACACTTTCATCTTCATCAAATTCAGGATTTTGTGGAAGATAGGATATACGAACCGAGTTCCCCTTGGTAAGCTTTCCACTGTCTGTTTCTTCTGCTCCTGCAAGGATTCTTAAAAGGGTAGATTTTCCTGTACCATTTATGCCGATAAGCCCTATCTTATCTCCTTCATTTATACCTAAAGAAATATTATCGAATAAAATTTTGTCGGAGTTAAAACTTTTCGATATATTTTCTGCTGTAAGTAAATTCATATTTTCTCCTAAAATTATCTTATCTAAAATTTCTGTCCTATAATATCATATATCAAACTTTGTTGTAAATATTGTATCCTATTAAACAAAATAAAATCAGCCATACCTTAGTAAGATATAAGCTGATTTTATTGATGTAAAACTATTATATGTTTTTTTATTTATCCCAAATTATTCACAAAACATCTTGTGAAATTTATTCTCTAATTATTCCTCTGCCTGTTTCTTAGCCTGTGCTGCCACTTCAGTTATTCCGCTTACAAGTCCTGCAAGTCCCTGTATCTCTGATGGAATAATAATCTTAGTAGCCTTGCCGTCTGCTGCCCTTCCAAATGCCTCCAAACCTTTAAGTTTGATTACCTCGCCTGACGGAGCTGACTCATTAAGAAGTTTAATACCGTCTGCATTAGCTTTCTGTACTGCAAGTATAGCCTGCGCCTGACCTTCAGCCTCACGAATTGTAGCCTCCTTCTTAGCCTCTGCACGAAGAATCTGAGCGGCTTTTTCAGCCTCTGCCTCAAGAATAGTAGACTCCTTCTTACCTTCTGCTACAAGGATGGCTGCCTTCTTCTCACCCTCTGCACTGGTAACAGCAGCTCTTCTCTCTCGCTCCGCCTTAGCCTGTTTCTCCATTGCTCCCTGAATGTCAGGAGGACACATAATATTCTTAAGCTCTACTCTGTTTACCTTAATTCCCCAAGGGTCTGTTGCAACATCAAGTGTAGAACGCATCTGTGTATTGATGGTTTCACGAGATGTAAGCGTTTCATCAAGTTCAAGGTCACCTATGATATTACGAAGTGTAGTAGCTGTAAGATTTTCAAGGGCTGAAATAGGACTTTCTACACCGTAAGCATAGAGCTTAGGGTCTGTTATCTGATAGAAAATAACAGTATCTATCCTAATAGACACATTATCCTTTGTAATAACAGGCTGTGGTGGGAAGTCCGCTACCTGTTCTTTTAAGGTAACTCTCTTTGCTACTCTGTCAATGAAAGGCATTTTTACATGAATACCTACATGCCAAGTATCCTGATAGCCTCCAAGTCTTTCAATAACCATGGCTGTTGCCTGTGGCACAATCTTAATACAGGATGCAAATATCAAGATTATAACTATTGCAACCAATGTCAATGAAAGAAATTGTACATTTAATAACGCTCCCATAGAAATACCTCTTTTCTTTTTTATTTATATGTATTGGGCATAACCCTCCTACATTTTACACAATTAGCTATACTATTACAATCACATGTTACCCTTGAACTGTATTTCTACCAAAATTTATAATTCCATCTGTAATGACAGGTTCTACTATGAGCTTAACACCCTGAACATCTACTACCTTTACTATAGTATCTACTTCTATAATTCCACCTATGGTAGTTCTTGCAGACCAGTCCATTCCATTTAAAACTACCCTGCCTGTCTGATTTAAATTATTAATTAATTCTACAACCTTTGCCTCTTTACCAATTAAATCATCAACATTTGTTTTAGTCCTGCGTGAGTTTACATATTTTACTGCAAGTGGTCTATAAACTACCAGTACCACAAGTGATATTACTAAAAATAAAATAATCTGAACCCAAAGTGATACCCCGAATAAACTTGCAAAAAAAGCTACCAAAGCACCTACTGCGAACCAAATAGTTGTAAGCCCCATTGTTAAGAACTCCATTACAACCAATATTATAAATGCCATAAGCCAAAATTGAAAGTCCATATCTTCCCTCCTAAAATATTATCAAAACTCTTTTTAGAACTTTATCTTTTATATCATTATAAATCACTTTTAAGTTTTTTGTTTAACTTTTTTCAAAATAATTCCTTAATTAATGATAACGGAGTGTAAAATAGCTTATTGATGTTTATTTTTAAAATATAATATTTTTATCGACAATGGTCTTATTTAAGACTATAATAGAAGTAGGAAAAACAAAATTTAATCATAACCTATTAACAGCTTAGTACAGAGGAGGTTCGACATGAAAAGACAGTCCGATGAGAAAATGCTTTCTCTTGCTGATGTGTGCAGGGAATTATCTATTTCAGAGGCAACAGCTAAAAACTGGATAAAATTGGGTAAACTGATTCCTGACAAACTCGGCACAACATATTTTTCCATAGATTATATGCAGAAACTTAAAGCAGATATTTCCAGTGGGAATAATACTGCCTTAAAAAGCAGGCGCAACAAAAAATTTGTTTCAGGTAGAGGCTTATATTACTCTTATATACCTAATGATTCAAAAAATCTTGCTCCTGTTCAAGAAATAGTAAATTTTGTTGATGAAAACAACATTGAAATTACAAATGACCTCTTACTATCCATCATAGCCGACTGCGCCTTAAAGCTCATACTGTCAATGTCAGATTCGTCTATTAATATACCTGTCTTAAAGGCTTTTATAAACAACGAATATCTGCCTGAGCCATATAGCTTTTTGATTAATGACCTCATAGACGGTATTGAAGGTGTGTCAGACATCATTGATGAGTATCCTGAACTTTTTACAAAAGACTATTACTACGAGAAAGATGTCGATGTTATCGGTCTGCTATATATTTCGTTAAAAAGTTCTCGTGAAAGAAAGGTACAAGGTTGTTACTACACACCTTCCAAAGTTGCCAAAAGATTATGTCACAACTTAACACTTTCTGATAAGATGGATGACAAGAAAATTTTCGACCCTTGCTGTGGCACAGGAAATTTTATTTTGCAATTTCCGGACAGTTTTGACTACAACAATGTATACGCAAACGATATAGATCCTTTGAGCGTAAAACTTGCCAGAATCAATTACGCATTTAGATACAGGCTGAGTGACAAACAATTAATTTACAGCCATATCACCGAATCCGATTATCTCTATTTCCCTAAAAATAAGAAGTTTGATTATATACTTGGCAACCCTCCTTGGGGTTATCATTATTCACATGATGAAAAAATCAAACTTCATGATAAATTCAACTGTGCAACCACCCTGTCGATAGAGTCTTATGATATATTTATTGAACAGGCCTTAAGCAATTTAAAGATGAATGGGACTCTTTCATTTATTCTTCCTCATGCTATATTAAATGTTAAGTCGCATACACCTATAAGAAAAATTATATTTGAAAAATGTTCTTTTGATTATATTGAATTTTTAAGCAAGGCCTTCGACAGCGTAAACTGTCCAAGTATCATCTTGCAGATGAAATATACCGGACTTCCTTTTTCAGCCCTTGGTATGAGAATTAATGAAGGGCACAGAGAATATACTATTGATATTGAACGAAAGATGAATGCTGAGTATTGCTCTTTCAATACCACTGACGATGAATATATGATAATACAAAAAATCGAGGCTACTCTTGGACATACCACACTAGCCGGCCAGTCGACCTTTGCACTTGGCATCATCACCGGAGATAACAAGAGATTTCTCTCTGATACTAAATCAGATAAAAATGAGCAAATCCTTAGTGGTAATAATGTATTTAAGTATAAGTCCAAAAATCCTTCAAAATACATAGAATTTAAACCTGAACTCTATCAACAGGTTGCTCCTACAGAACATTACAGAGTTAAAGAAAAACTCATATACCGTTTCATCTGTAATCAAATAGTTATGGCCTACGATAATAAAAGCACACTTACACTTAATAGCTGTAATGTACTAATCCCTCAAATTCCGGGGCTTTATACTAAGTATGTAATGGGAATACTTAATTCAAGAGTAGTACAGTTTTATTTTAGAAAAATGTTTGATTCTGTAAAAGTATTAAGGTCACACATAGAAAAAATCCCTATTCCTGTTGTTGGAGTAGAGGAGCAAAATAAGATTATTGAAATCGTAGATAAGATACTGCGACTGGGAATCAAGGTAGATACCTTTAGAACAATAAAGCTTTATAATGAATTGGATTTGAGAGTTGCAAAATTATATAATATCACTGATAAGGAGTATGATATTATTTTGAAAAGTATGGATAAAGAGAATTTGTTTTTGCCATAACCCTTTCTTTTCATAGCAGGAGCCTCCGTTTGCAAGTAAGATTGCAAATGGAGGCTCTTAATTTGGTTGTACTATTAATGATACCGGACTGCTTCGTGCTTCGCACTCTCGCAGTCCTACAACAACACTCGCAATCCGCTCATTTTTCTAGCGAAAAATGGCTACTTGCTCGTATTGTTGGCGGAGTAAAAGCTGGCAACTCCTCTTGTAAGCAAGCTTACATCGGAGTTGCAGACTTTCACTCCTTTTATCATTACATCATTCCCATGCCCGGTGCACCCATTCCTACCGGAGCTGCCGGAGCTGTTTCTTTGATATCTGCAACAAGGCTCTCAGTAGTAAGAAGTGTAGATGCTACACTGGTTGCGTTCTGAAGTGCACTTCTGGTTACCTTAACAGGATCAAGGATTCCTGCACTTACAAGGTCAACATATTCTTCCTTAAGTGCATCAAAACCAAAACCTACCTTACCCTCTTTTACCTTACTTATAATTACAGCACCTTCAAGGCCTGCATTAGCCGCTATCTTAAAGAGTGGAGCCTCAAGAGCCTTAAGTACTACCTTTGCTCCTGTCTTCTCATCACCTTCAAGTGTGGTTGCAAGTTTTTCTACCTCTTTTGTAGCGTGGATATAGGCTGAACCACCACCTGCAATGATTCCTTCTTCAATAGCTGCCTTAGTAGCTGCAAGAGCATCCTCCATACGAAGTTTATTCTCTTTCATCTCTGCCTCTGTAGCTGCACCTACACGAATAACAGCAACACCTCCTGCAAGTTTAGCAAGTCTTTCCTGAAGTTTCTCCCTATCAAAATCAGAAGTTGTTTCTTCAATCTGACTTCTAATCTGAGTAACTCTTGACTTAATCTCCTCAGAATCACCCTCACCATCAACTATAATTGTATTTTCTTTCTGTACCTTTACGCTCTTAGCACGTCCAAGCTGCTCAAGAGTAGCATCCTTAAGCTCAAGGCCTACCTCACTTGAAATAACCTGTCCACCTGTAAGGATAGCTATATCCTGGAGCATTTCTTTTCTTCTATCACCATAACCCGGAGCCTTAACAGCTACTACATTAAATGTTCCACGAAGTTTATTTATTACAAGTGTTGTAAGAGCCTCTCCCTCAACATCTTCTGCAATAATAAGAAGTCTTGCACCCTGTTGTACAATCTGCTCAAGAAGTGGAAGTACATCCTGAATGTTGCTGAGTTTCTTATCTGTAATAAGAATATATGGGTTGTCCAGTACAGCCTCCATCTTATCCATATCAGTACACATATAAGCTGATACATAACCTCTATCAAACTGCATACCCTCTACAAGGTCAAGCTCAGTCCTCATAGTCTTACTCTCTTCAACAGTAATAACACCGTCTTTGCTAACCTTCTCCATGGCATCTGCTACAAGGGTGCCTACCTCATCATCTCCTGCTGAAATAGCTGCAATTCTCTGTACATGAGACTTACCTTCTACAGGGCTGCTCATTTTTGAAATAGCCTCTACAGCACACTCTGTAGCCTTCTTCATACCCTTTCTAAGAATGATAGGATTTGCACCTGCTGCAAGGTTTTTCATGCCTTCATTTATCATAGCCTGTGCAAGCACTGTAGCTGTAGTAGTACCATCACCTGCTACATCATTTGTCTTGGTAGCTGCCTCTTTAACAAGCTGTGCTCCCATGTTTTCAAATGCATCCGGCAGTTCTATCTCTTTTGCAATAGTAACACCATCGTTTGTAAGAAGAGGTGCACCATAACTCTTGTCAAGTACCACATTTCTTCCCTTAGGTCCTAAAGTTACGCTCACTGTATCTGCAAGCTGGTTTACACCAGTTTCTAATGCTTTTCTAGCCTCTGTGCCAAATTTAATTTCCTTTGCCATTTTTATTCTCCTTCAATTTCATATGTAGCGATTTTGTAATCAAAACATTTTCCTTAAAATTAGCCCTCTACAACTGCAAGTATATCAGACTGTTTAACTATGATGTATTCTTCACTGTCAAGCTTTACATTTGTTCCTGCATACTTTGAATAAATAACCTTCTGCCCTTCTTTAACCTGCATAGTCACTTCTTTTCCATCCACAATTCCACCAGGACCTACGGCAATAACTTCTGCCTGCTGTGGTTTCTCCTGTGCCTGATCCGGTAAAATAATACCTGATTTTGTGGTTTCTTCTGCTGCTATCTGCTTTAATACTACTCTGTCTCCTAATGGTACTAACTTCATTTTAGTTCCTCCTTTGTATGTTAAACCTTAATTTTCTTCTTTATTAGCACTCTTTCTTTATGAGTGCTAAATCATAAACATATAATAACCTCTTTAGACTAATTTTGCAAGTGTTTTTTTAATAATCACAAAATAATCACAACTTTTTCACTGCCTCTCGCACTGCCCTTAACAAACCTTGCCTATGCATAGCATTCTTAAATCTTATTACTTCTTAGCTATTTTCTTTTTAATATTCTTTACAGCCTTATATTTCAATGAATATTCATTTCCTATTGGCGATTTTCCATACACACCACTGAGCTTTATCCAAACTTTTTGTCCTTTTTTAGCTTTGATTGTAAAGCTCTTATCTCCCTTAGTCTGTTCCTTTAATACGGCTTTTCCCTTATTTTTTACAAAAATCTCAACCCTATACTCGCCATCTACATTATCTCCGGTATTTAAGCTAATTTTATATTTACCGGACTTACCTGCCTTAAATTCAAAATAATCAATATCTCCATCGTTTAATATATTTCCTGATAAAGTTCCTTTCAGCTTATTTGCCTTGCTAAAACTTCCATTATCTTCTAATTCCCATTTATCTGTCTTTGTTAAACTAGCCTGCAACTTATATTCTACCTCTTCCGGTGCAACATAAAGTAGACTTCCCTTTGCCTTAATCCTAATATATATTTCCTGCCCTTTAACTAGAGGTAATTTAGGAAATCCGGTATCTTTTTTAATATTCTCTTCTTTATATAAAAGGCTCTTATTCTTATCATAGATTTCTATATCCCAGCCATTTCCTATTTTGTCAGGTTCAAAATCTAAAATTTCAAATGATAATTCTGTGTAACCATTTGCATCAACTTTGCAAACATAATAGTCTTCATCTAAACTATTTATAAGATTACCCTTTATATAACTTCCTGTCTCTATTTCATTGGCATTTAGATACTTATTATTTGGCTCGCTTTCATAGTCATCTGCTGAATAAGTATGAAAGTTTAAATTATACTCTACTCCCTTTGGCATAAATAAAAATCCTGAGGTTGCACTTTCAATAGAAATATAGACAATTTTATCCTTAACAAATGAAAAATTTCCAGTTGTAAACTGTGTTTTTACACCTTCCACCTTATAAATTTCTTTCTTGTTTTCATCATATACCTTGATTGTCCAACCATTTTTAACTTGATCTTTTTTAGTCTCATCAAAATTAAGAGTTATATTTTGATAACCCTTTTCATTTACTGCTGTTTTATACATATTTATCTGGTCTTTTTCTTCCAGACTTCGTATTACATTCAGATTAGGTACTATTTCCTCCAACCTCTCATCAGCCATAAGCTGCCCTCTCATCCCTAAACCTGCCATAAAAAAGCTTACAACCAGTATGACACTTTTTAAAATTATCCCCATAATTACCTCCTAAAAGTCCTACAACTGTATCTCTTCCACTTTAAAATTCTCTGGTTTTCTTTTATTTACATTTATTAACAACATGAAAAGTTATTTTTTCTAATTTAATCCTGTATTTACCTCAAACTCACCCTTGCAACTGTTGCTTTATCGGTATATTGCTGACTTTTTACATATCTTATCATTACACTTGGATGCCCTTTTTCATCCACTCCATATAAATCATAGCCAGCTATCATTTCTACATGATAAATATTTTTATAACGCCCATTTTTGTTTCCCGAAACAAATACCAAATCACCCGGAAGTAGTTTCATTCTCTCTATATTCTCCCAGCTTATTCCACCTTTTATAGTTTGTTTCTTACTATCATAGTTCCTACAAAGTTCTGCTGCCGTAGGTGCATAATTTAAACCTGCAAGCTTATATCCAAACTTATTATATGCCCTCCAAACTAAAGCACTGCAATCATAATAACCTTCCTGCATTCTTTTTGGTTGGCTATATTCGCTTTTATTAGAATAGTCAATTGCCCAGTTTACTGCTTTTTTCTTTATTTCAGATACAGAAGAAACTATAGCTGCCAGTTTATTTCCGTTTATCTCTGCAGTTATAATTGCATTTCCCTCTTTCAAGCCTTTCACCCTTCCATCCTGACTTACCGATACAATATCAGGCTTAGAAGACTTCCATTTAATTTTCAGATTTTTTCCACCCTTAATTAAAATCTGCTCTTCTTTTCCCTTAGATATAATATAAGAGTTTTTATTAAAACCAACCAATGTAATTTTCACTTTAATATCAAATTCTTTTTCATTAATTATTACTTTTAAATTAGTTTTTCCAGGTGAACTTGTACTAATTGTTAAAATATTATCAGTTAAATCAGCATAAAAATACATATCTTCATTTGAACTCTCTATACTAACCTCTGCATTATCTCCTTTGTTTAAAACTACTTCACTATTTACCTTTATCTTAAATTCTACATCTCTAATCCAATCTCCATTATCTACAAGCACTCCACTTACTGAATTCTTTTTTAGAGTAACATAGGTCATATCAACTCTTGGTTCATCTTCGTCTTTATCTTCGTCTTTATTTTTCTTTTTGTCTTCCTCTTTGTTTTTCTCCAAATCATTTTGCTCTGGCTCTGGCTCATTTTGATTTTCTAATTGATTCTCATTATTTTCATTATTATATTGATTCTTATTTTTCCAATAATTTTCCCAAAAATTATAGTCATACTGATCGTCATCATTATCATCATTATCATCATTACTGTAATTATAGTTGTTATAATCATCATTATAATTGTAATCATATTCATCATAATCATTCGCATAAGCTGATACATTATGAAACCAGCTACTAACTAACAAAAGTATTACAAATACTATTCCATAGATAATTTTGTTTCTTCTCATACTAAAAATTTTCCACCTCTCATCAAATACTACAAATTTTCAGTAAATCTTACAGATAACTATTTTATTAAAATTATCCTCTCCCCAGCTAAGCCGAGGAGAGGATATCATTACATACTATAATTAAATATAATATCAAGGGGAAGTATTATAACTTCTATTACAAATAATCCCCAATCGAATCTCTATACTTGTATCTTATAAATTAAAGCTTAGGACCTGCTGCAACAAGTGCCTTACCTGCATCATTGTTCTCATACTTAGCAAAGTTCTTTACAAATCTGCCTGCAAGGTCTTTTGCCTTCTCTTCCCACTCAGAAGCATTAGCGTAAGTATCTCTAGGGTCAAGAATACCTGTATCAACGCCCGGAAGCTCTGTAGGAACTTCAAAATCAAAGTAAGGAATCTTCTTAGTAGGAGCCTTATTTACATCTCCGTTAAGGATAGCATCAATAATACCACGAGTATCCTTAATAGAAATTCTCTTGCCTGTTCCGTTCCAGCCTGTATTTACGAGGTAAGCCTTAGCTCCGCTCTTTTGCATCTTCTTAACAAGCTCTTCTGCATACTTTGTAGGATGAAGTTCAAGGAAAGCCTGACCAAAGCAAGCTGAGAAGGTAGGTGTAGGCTCTGTAATACCACGCTCTGTACCTGCAAGCTTAGCAGTAAATCCTGAAAGGAAGTAATACTGTGTCTGCTCAGGTGTAAGAATAGATACAGGAGGAAGTACTCCAAATGCATCTGCTGAAAGGAAGATAACATTCTCTGCTGCAGGAGCTGCTGAAACAGGGCGTACAATCTTCTCAATATGGTTAATAGGATAAGATACACGAGTATTCTCTGTTGTACTTCCATCCTTAAAGTCAATCTTACCGTTAGCATCTACAGTTACATTCTCAAGAAGAGCATCTCTTCTGATTGCATTGTAGATATCAGGCTCTGACTCTTTATCAAGGTTGATAACCTTAGCATAGCAGCCACCCTCGAAGTTAAATACTCCGTTGTCATCCCAACCATGCTCATCATCACCGATAAGAAGACGCTTAGGATCTGTTGAAAGTGTAGTCTTACCTGTTCCTGAAAGACCGAAGAAAATTGCTGTATGCTTTCCGTCCATATCTGTATTTGCTGAACAATGCATAGAAGCCATTCCTTTAAGTGGGAGGTAGTAGTTCATCATAGAGAACATACCCTTCTTCATTTCTCCGCCGTACCATGTATTAAGAATAACCTGCTCACGACTTGTGATGTTAAATACTACTGCTGTCTCTGAGTTAAGTCCTAACTCCTTATAGTTTTCAACCTTAGCCTTAGAAGCATTGTAAACAACGAAATCAGGCTTAAAGTTTTCAAGCTCTTCTGCTGTTGGCTGAATGAACATATTTGTTACAAAGTGAGCCTGCCAAGCAACCTCAACTATGAAACGAACTGCCATTCTTGTATCTTTATTAGCACCACAGAATGCATCAACTACGAAAAGTCTTTTGTTAGAAAGTTCTTCCTGAGCAAGTTTTTTAACTACATCCCATGCCTCCTTAGTAGCTGGGTGATTGTCATTCTTATACTCAGGTGTTGTCCACCAAACTGTATCCTTAGAATTCTCATCCATAACGATGAACTTATCCTGAGGTGAACGACCTGTATAAATACCTGTCATTACATTAACGGCACCAAGCTCTGTAACCTGTCCTTTTTCAAAGCCTGTAAGTGTTTCCTTTGTCTCTTCTTTGAAAAGCTCATCAAATGAAGGATTGTGAACTATCTCAGTAGTTCCAGTAATGCCATACTGTGTTAAATCAATGTTTGCCATTCTGCTATACCTCTTTCTTTAAATATATTGTACTGTTAGTTTAACCAAACACGAAAATTTTTTAAAATTTTCCCTAGTTTGATTATACACTAACCCTTAAAAAAAATCAAAACCTTTTTATAAATTTCATCAGCTGTTTTTGTGTACACACTTAGTTCTCCTGCAACCTTTTCAGTAGCCTCTGCCTTGTCCCTATCTTTCATAAGCCTTGTATTTGCGAGTACATTCAAATATGCCGAATTAAGAGCCGCTCCTGCCAAGGTTGCTCCCACTCCGATATCACTGATTAAGAGTCTGCTGGTTTTTTCTGAAAGTCCATCCAACATATTTATCACTTCTATTATGTCCCTCATCATCATAAGCGGAGGCTGTGCCGCCCTTTCAAGAGCCTTTTCAATTTCACTATCATCTCTAGGGCTTATTTTATATGCCCTGCTCACTTCATTATAGACCTTAGCATCTTCATCTATCAAATCAAGTAAATGCTTTCTAAGCCTATCTGCCCTTACTAATATTTCCTCCAACTCATCATTGTACTCCTCGTATTTCTTCTTTCCAACGGTAAGGTTAGTAGCCATTGCTCCGAGTGAAACAGCTAACGAGCCTGTAAAAGCCGCTACTCCACCACCTCCCGGCACAGGAGACTTACTAAAGAGTTCCTCTGAAAATTGGTCAATGGTTAAATCACGCATACTTCTCTGCTATATCTCCTTGTTTCTTATATATACTGTTTTCCTTTACAACTCCTCTGACCATAGAAAGCGGATATACATTGGAGTTCTTTCCAATTACAGTGCCGGGGTTTAGTACACTGTTACAGCCTATTTCCGCATAGTCACCTAAGAAAGCTCCTACCTTTTTAAGCCCTGTTGCAAGGCTTTCACCCTCAGCTTTAATCACTACTTCTAACTTATCTGCCTTTACATTGCTTGTTATAGAACCAGCGCCCATATGTGCATGGAAACCTAATATTGAATCACCTACATAGTTATAATGAGGAACTTGTACACTATCAAAAATAATTACATTTTTAAGTTCTACGGAGTTTCCTACCACGCAATCATTTCCGACTAAAGCACTCCCCCTTATAAATGCACCATGCCTTACCTCTGTATTTTCACCTATAATGCAAGGGCTTCCAATAAAGGCGGTAGGAGCCACTTTAGCTGATTTTGCTATCCAGATATTTTCACCCCGTTTTTCATAAATTTCACTATCCAGTTTTTCTCCAAGCCTTATTATCAGCTCGCTTATCCCTTTAAGTGCCTCAAAAGGATAGGTGAACTCACTCAAATAATCCACCGCCATAGTTTTAGTAAGGTCATATAGTTCTGTGATTTTAATATTTTCCATAAAATCTCCTTATACTATTTTTTCTTTAAAATAAAACTCTTTCTCCCAATTATATTATAAATTTTATTTGCTAAACTATAGTTTATTGTCCTCTTTCCTGAAATGCTGTCCGTTAAATACACTATCCCTTTAGATAAATCATAGCCCGATAAAACTAAAGTGTGGCTTGGAGAATAGAAACGGCTTTTAAAATAATACTTTTTTACGGGCACCTTATATCCTATGGTCAACCAGATTACTGCCGGATTTCCATTGCCTATCTCAGATTTTAAAAGTTTTTCTAAAGACATACCGGTTGTATCAACTACCTCGTATTTTTTAGATTTAATCTCTTTAAAATACTTATTAACAGCCTTAATCATAACAGGTGGATTAGCAAGAAGGCCTTTATTATTTGACGGATCACCAACAAAATATTTATCAAAAACATTGTCATAATTACTTGCCTTATTATCATAGCGTCTCAGCTTATCAAGATATTTTGATATAAATTTAGCCTCACTTATATTATACCCAAGGTATTTAAGCACTGCTACTGTTGCATAACTCTCACACCCTGTAGGATGAGCAGGATACTGGTAAGCAAGTGGTACATTAAGATTATTTTTAATTTTTTCAAAAAAGTTTATTTTCAAAACTCCTTTAGTTATTTTCTCTCCTGATACAGCTGAATATTTATAATTTCCATTTTTTGTTACAGTAAACTTAAATGATTTTCCTTTTTTCCCATTGCCTATGGTTTTTCCATCAAAAGTCATTTTGCTTTTTACATTGTCAGTGTTCATTGTCAGCACAATTTTAGAGCCTTCAATAATTTTTTTGCTAGGATATCCTTTAAATGTAACTTTTGGCTTAACTTCAGATTTTTTATCTTTTACAAAATCTACATCAAAATACCCTTCATACTCAAAACCTTGCACAGATTTTATATAGTATCTGTACCTTTGGTTCTTAAGCCCTGAAAGTTCTAGTTCTGTGTCCCATGAATTTAAATTATCCAAAGGAAGTGAAAAATCCAGTTCATCAATATAAAGGCTTTCTGCAATTGCAGGCTCTTCCACTCCGTTTATTATTTCATTGCCTAATTCAAAGCTTAATTGGAATGTGCCTCCATCTTTAGAATTTTTTTCATATAATGTTATTTCTGTTAAAAAATCTTTGCTTGCTTCTTTAGTCTGCTCGTCCTTATTAACTGACTCTGTTTTTTCCTGCACATCTGAATTACTCTCACTTCCTTGTTCCGTATACAGCTGCAATTTACCCCCCCCAAAAGCTACTGATGGAGGTAACAGTGCAAAAACACCTAAAAAAACAATCAACGTCTTACATAATTTTTTAATCATAATACTCTCCTTTGAATTATTGTGGTTTATTATTATATTTTTTTCACCATATCAAGCCTATTTTCCAGTTCTCTTACAAGATTAGTCATTTTAATATTTTCTACATATCCTCTTACATAGGTATTTAGTGTCTCTTCATATTTCTCTGCTGTAATCTCTCCTGCCTCAACCTTGGCAAGCCCCTTTTCCCAGCTTGCAGTCATCTCAGGATTTAGCATAGCAGGTATTGCCATATCCGCCACCTCATAAACCATTTCTCCAAAAAGCATAGGAGTTAAAATCTGAGTTTTCTTATTTAAGGCAAGATAACCTATCTTTACTAATTTCTCTATAATTCCGGCTCTTGTAGCTGATGTTCCTATACCTGCTCCCTTTATTGTAGCCCTAAGCTCTTCATCCTCTATCAACTGTCCTGCATTTTCCATAGCTAAAATCATTGAACCTGAGGTATACCTTTTAGGGGGCGTAGTTTTTCCCTCTTTAATATCCAGTTTATTAACTAAAAGAGGACTTCCTTTCTTCAGTTTTGAAAGCAAGGCAAGGAGAACCTCGTTGTCAGACACTTCATCCGCCTCATCATCCTTATCTAAGCCCTCTTCTTTCTTTGCTTTTTCTTTAACAGGCAAACCCATAACTTCCAAATAACCTTTTTCTTTAAGTACCTTTACATAAGAAAAAAATTCTTCTGTAAAATCTTCCATTTTATGTTTAATCCCTGTTACAAGACTCACCTTTTCATAAATAGCAGGCGGATAAAAAATAGCTAAAAATCTTCTTGTAATTAAATCATAGATTTTCTTATTTAATTCACTCTGCTTAGAAAGTTCGCTTACACTGCCGGTCGGAATGATTGCATAATGGTCTGTCACCTTTTTATCATCTACATACTGAGTTTTTTCAAGCCCCTTATAAAGCCCCTCATCCCTTATTTTCAACACAAACTCGCTTACAGGCTTATATGCATAAAGTCCACTTAAGTTTTTGGTTATTTCACTTGCCACAGCCTTTGTAATTACTCTTGCATCAGTTCTCGGATAAGTAGTAAGTTTACTTTCGTAAAGCGTCTGTACCGCCTTTAGTGTATCATCAGGACTTATATGAAAACGCTTGGTACATTCCGCCTGAAGTTCGGCAAGGTTAAATAAGAGAGGTGCTTTCTTCTTCTCACTTGTTTTATCTTTTTTAATTACTACAGCAGTAGAAATATCCAGTTCAGTTATCAACTTCTCTGCATCATCTTTTTTCTTAAAACCTTTTTCATTATAAAGCAGAAGACTTTCAAAATATTTACTTGTCTTTCCTGACTTCCATTCTCCTAAAAAATTTGCTCCCTCTATACCAAACTCCCCTGATATTTTGTAGAAATTGGTTTGAACAAAATTCCTTATTTCCCTCTCTCTTCTTACTACCATTCCAAGCACACAGGTCATAACCCTGCCTATTGCTATTGCTGAATACTTTTTAGTGCCTGCCTTATTATTTAACAGCCAACCATATTTTACAGACAAAGCCCTTGAAAAATTGATTCCCATAGCATAATCTTCTATGCCCCTCATAATTCCTGCACTGGCAAGGTTATCATAAGCCGAAATAGGCTTTGCCTCATTAATTCCTCTTTTTATCTCATCTTCCGTAAAAGAATCAATCCAAACTCTTCTTTCTTCTATGCCTTCTCTTATCCCGCCAAAATTCCTTATCAGCCTGATAATAACTTCACCCTCTCGTCCGCTATCACCCGCATAAAGAATCTTATCTACTTCAGTAGAATTCATCAGTTTATTTACTATATCATACTGTTTCTTAACATTCGGAATAACTGCATATTTATAAGTCTGCGGTAGAAACGGTAAATCCTCCAGCTTCCATTTATTATACTTTTCATCATAATCACCCGGATAACACATTTCTATCAAATGTCCCACGCACCATGTAATTATGTAATTACCGTTTCCATATGCTCCCTGCCCTCTTTTAGGCACTCCCAGTATGTCTGCATACTCACCCGCAACTGAAGGTTTTTCTGTTATAATAAGCGTCTTTCCCATTATATTATATCCATCAACTCTCTTATATTACTTACAGGCAATACCTTACAAGGTATGTCCTTTGTATAATTTACTTTTGGAATTATTATCAAGTTATCACCAAACTTTGCCGCTTCTTCTATTCTAAGCTTAGCAAGATTTACTCCCCTAACCTCTCCTGTAAGTCCTACTTCTCCAAAAGCTATGATTTTGCCCTTACTTTCTCTATTTCTATAACTTGAAATAAGTGCAGAAACTATGGCAAGATCAAGTGCAGGCTCATTTATTTTAAGCCCTCCGGCAACATTTACATAGGCATCGCAGTTACCGAGGTTTAATCCCAGCCTTTTTTCAAGGACTGCAATCAAAATATTTACTCTGTTAAAGTCCGCTCCGGCAGTAGTACGCTTTGGAAAGTTAAAATTTGTCTGGCATACCAGTGCCTGTACTTCCACTAATATAGGTCTACTACCCTCCATTGTACAGGCAACTACTGACCCTGGTGCATTTTCAGGCATTCCCTTAAGCATATACTCAGACGGATTACCTACCTCCCTAAGTCCTGCCTGTCCCATATCAAAAACTCCAACTTCATTAGTAGAACCAAAACGGTTCTTTACTGCACGAAGTATTCTGTATGAGGCAACATCTTCTCCCTCAAAATAAAGCACCGTATCTACCATATGCTCAAGGGTTCTAGGTCCTGCAACGGTACCTTCCTTTGTAACATGACCCACAATGAAAACTGATACTGAAAGTCCTTTCGATATTCTTAGAAGACTCTGGGTAACTTCCCTTACCTGAGAAATACTTCCTGCTGCCGAATCTGCTTTTGAAGAATACATAGTCTGAATCGAATCTATTATAACCACTTCAGGTTTTTCGGTCTCTATGGCAGCCTCGATTTTTTCTATATCTGTCTCACAAAAAAGGAGCATATCTGAAAACTTGCCACCAAGCCTCTCACTCCTAAGTGCTATCTGTCTTTCAGATTCTTCTCCGGATACATAAAGCACTGAAATATTTTTACCGGAAAGCCTTTCACACATCTGCAAAAGAAGTGTAGACTTACCTATACCGGGGTCACCCCCCACAAGGACAAGAGAGCCTTTTACAATTCCCCCGCCTAACACTCTATCAAGTTCTGAAATACCTGTTGTGACCCTTTCATCCGTTTCAAGAGAAACATCTTTTATTTTAATCGGCAAAGAGGCAGCCAGCCCTTTGTTCAAGCTGCTGCCTCCTTTTTTTGTAATTGGAGCTTCGCAAAAAGCATTCCATGCCTTACATGAAGGGCACTGTCCAAGCCATTTTATAGACTCATAGCCACATTCTCCACAAAAAAATCCTGTCTTATTCTTTGCCATTATGCCTCTTTTACTTTTATATAAGTTGCACTATCTTCTTTAGTTTCTACACTTATAGTAAGCTTACCGCCAAGATTAGTCTTCATTACACCTGCACTTACTCCATCAACCTCTATCTCATACTCTTTCATCTCACCAAGTTCTAGAGTAATCTGTGCGTCAGTCTCACCCTGTACTTCAAAGCTTACTCCTGTTTCACTTCTCTTATAATTAAAAACAGAAGTTCCCGGTAATGATTCATATACAAAAAGTCCATTTCTTTCAAGTTTTGTAATTTCCTTGAAAGTTTTAATCTTATAAACATCTCCTTCAAATGAGAAACCTTCCAGCTTAGCTTTACTTTCAAGCTTATAATTTCCAAAATCCAGTCCTTCTTCCGATTTACGGATTAATTCTTCTACAATTGCCATTTTATTCTCCTTTTAATATTTATTCTTTTTTAACTAAGTTTACATCAATTTTACTATCTTTACAACCAATTTTAATTGAATCTCCAGCTTTTATATTGCCTAAAATTACTTCTGTTGCAAGTACATCTTCAACCTCCGTCTTAATCTTTCTCGCTAACGGTCTTGCTCCATAATCTGCGTCTTTATCTATTTTAGCAAGATGCTTTATAGCTGTTTCCGTAAACTTAATGCTAAGTCCCATCTGCTCTTTTGCCCTAGCCGCAAGTCCCTTAAGCATAATTTTAACTATTTTCTTCAGTTCATTTTCAGATAATGTATGGAACACTATAGTCTCATCTATCCTATTTAAAAATTCCGGTTTAAATATCCTCTTTACTTCATCCATTACCCCAGCCTTCATAAGCTTATAATCAGCTTCCTTGCTATCATCTGCCTTAAATCCAAGCTTTTTAGGAGTAATTATCTTCTGTGCTCCGGCATTAGATGTCATAATAATGATAGTATTTTTAAAACTCACTGTCCTTCCCTGAGAATCAGTTATTCTTCCATCATCAAGCACCTGCAAAAGCATATTAAATACATCGGGATGTGCTTTTTCTATCTCATCAAAAAGGATTACCGAATAAGGGTTCTGTCTTACTTTTTCAGATAGTTGTCCTCCCTCTTCATGCCCTACATAGCCCGGAGGTGAACCTATCATCTTAGATACACTATGTTTTTCCATGTACTCTGACATATCAACTCTTATCATGGAATCTTCACTTCCAAACATAGCCTCTGTCAGAGCCTTACTAAGTTCGGTCTTACCTACTCCGGTAGGTCCTAAGAATAGAAATGAACCTATCGGCCGTCCTGATACATTAAATCCTACCCTACCTCTTCTTATCGCCTTCGATACTGCAACAACTGCCTCATCCTGTCCAATCACCCTTTCATGCAAGGTAGCTTCAAGCTTAATCAATCTTTCACTCTCTCCCTGTTTAAGCTTATTTACAGGGATTTTTGTCCAGCTTGCTACAACTGCAGCTATATCATCCTCTCCTACCACAATATCCTTACGCTTACTTTTCTGCTCTTCTTCAATCCTTAGTTTAGTAAGTCTTGCCTTCAATTTCAATTGTTCCTTTTTTAAAAGACTAGCCTCATCATAGGCTTCATTTTTGATTGCCTCTTCTTTTTCAGTTTCAATTTTAGCTATTCTTTCTTCAAGTTCCAGACTATTCGGCTTTGTATTATAAACCAAGAGTCTCGCCTTAGCTGCTGCCTCATCCATTAGATCAATTGCCTTATCAGGAAGATATCTGTCATTTATATATCTTGCTGACATCTTAACTGCTGCAAGAAGTGCTTCATCAGTAATTTTTAACGCATGATGAGCCTCATACCTCTCTCTAAGTCCCTTTAATATGAGCATTGATTCTTCTTCTGAAGGCTCTTCTATCACAACAGGCTGAAATCTTCTTTCAAGAGCCGCATCTTTTTCTATCCTCTTTCTATACTCTCCTCTTGTAGTAGCTCCTATTACCTGGAGTTCACCTCTAGCAAGTAACGGCTTTAATATATTAGATGCATCTAGCGAGCCTTCTGCTCCACCTGCTCCTATTATTGTATGAATTTCATCTATAAAAAGAAGTACATTCCCACTTTTTATAACTTCATCTACAACTCTTTTTATTCTTTCTTCAAATTCTCCTCTGTACTTAGAGCCTGCTACCATACCCGACATATCAAGGGTAACTACTCTCTTTCCCCTTATTGTATCAGGTACTCTGCCTTCCACTATTCTCTGAGCAAGTCCTTCTGCAATTGCAGTCTTGCCAACTCCCGGTTCGCCTATTATACAGGGATTATTTTTGGTTCGCCTGCTAAGAATTTGAACTACTCGCTGTATCTCATTTTCCCTGCCTATCACCGGATCAAGTTTTCCCCGGCTTGCATACTCTGTCAGATCCCTTGAATACTGATCAAGCATAGGAGTGTGCAATTTATTGCCACTATCTGAATTTTTAAAATTTGCATAATCATTTCTAGCTTGATGTACATCCATTCCAAGAGCAGTCAATATATCTATATATATTTTCTGTAAGTTAATTCCTAGCGTTTTTAATATTTTTACTGCTATACTGTCGCCTTCTTTAATAAGACCCATAAGGATATGCTCTGTTCCCACCTGTTCTGAATTCAACCTATAGGATTCATTTCCTGCCAAAGCCATGACTCTCCTAGCTCTAGGCGTAAGACTGGTTGCTGAATCTAGTGCTACATTTCCAGGCATTAGCAACTCATTTACAACCTCCATAAATTTTTCATAAGAAAGTCCATTCTCTTCTAATACTCGTTTTGCAACTCCATCAACCAAAAGTAGCCCCATCATAATATGTTCAGAGCCTACATAATTTTGCGATAGAGAAACAGCAGCCTTTTCTGCCGAATTTAAAGCCAGTTTTGCATTTTCCGTTAATTTACGCTCCATCTCTCCTCCAAGAAATTTAATCCTCAAGTTCATCACTATTTTTATTTTTTATATACAGTATTATGCCCGATATAAACATTATTCCTAAAATAATTGCAGCACCTATTATAACATATATAACCGTCTGTTTGCTATCCTTTATATTAGTTTCTGTCTGAGCCTTATCATCAGACGGATCCGGAACATATTCAGGCTCTTCTGTAACTTCCGGTTTGCTTGTAATTTTAGAGTTTTTATCATCCTCAGGCTTTAATTCTGAATTAGCTGTCTCACCCTTTTCCGGCTCAGACTCCTCAGCCTTGATAACTGTTATAGTATAGGTGGTTGTATTTCCATCCTCTGCTTTAACTATAATTTCTATTTTATTTTTACCTGTTTGCAGTTTATCTTCATAGTCTTTTTTTAAGCTGTACTCAGAATTTGCATCCGAGAGGTCTACTCCTACCACTATATTCTCTACATCCGTACCTACCTCTGCCGTATAATCCAATATACTTTTTGAAAATTTAGGTTTAAGTTCTGCCCCTGCTATTTTTAAATTAGAAAGAGTACTGTCTGATGATGCCTGTCTTTTATTTTTAATGAGAATCTCTAAATCACTTGATGCAACAGAAATATCATCATTAGTATCTTTGGTATACATATGCACTGCATCTGAAAAAGAAATTGTAAATTTTCCTGCCTTCCTTGCCAAGAACTTGAGTTTATATGTGAACTTTCCGGAATTTTCCTCAAAGCTCCTTATATCTACTCTTAAAAGTCCTTTTCCTCCTGCAATCCCATCATCAGCTGAAATAAATTTGGCTATTTCATCAGTATAAGAAAGATAGCTTTCTATCTCACTTAGATCCTCTTCAGAACTCACCTCAATAGTAACATCAAATTCATCTCCTACTGTTACTGCACTATCTCCTTTAAGCCATATGCTCGCATCTGATGCAAAAATATCTACCCTAAAATATAGAAATGAAAATAAAATAATCAATACAGATAATATTTGCTTTTTCATAATCTCATCCCTCCTTTGCCACCTTTATTTTATAAATCCTTATGTCTCCATTTTCTGCAATCACTTCTACCTGAATTTCAGTTAGTCCACTTGGAGCTAAGCGAATCTGACCCAAACCTCTTACCACAGCTTGTTTATTTGCAGTCTTTCCTGTAAGCTCTATAACTTCGACATTTTTACTTACAACTATACTATAGCCTTCTGTTACAGCTGGCTTAAAGGTAGGGGTAATAGAATAACCTGTGGCTTTAAGTGATGAAAGCCAGTTATTAGGGCTTAGTATATCTTCGGGTCTTGCACTTATTTCAATCGGCATATTTTCAAAAACCGGTATTGAAAATACTAAAGGTTCATCCATAAGTTCAGTATATGCTTTTTTTGTAATCAGCGACTCTGAACTGGGTGAAAATATAGCCGCCATATACTGGTGTGAAAATGTATTCTTATCTGTAAAATTAAACTTCTCAAGATAAGGCGTATTTTGCCCTCTCAATATATAATTATTGACTATATAAGCTGCTCCACCTAATATTGCATTATACCTATTATTCCAAGGAATCTTTATAAATTCATTGAAACTTTTATTTCCGATTACAGCCTTTGACAAACTTCCATTAGCAGCAAATTTAAGTCCGCTTGCAACTGCTCCTCCGGGTGCTGTATTATTATAAGCTCCTATGTTGTAAAAATTATAATATCCCTCATGTCCTGCCACTGTTCCTGTAACACTTGATGAAAACTTTCCTCCACCTGCTACTTCTTGTTTCACCCTACTTGCTAAGTGGTAAGGACTTACTCCGGAATAAATACCTGCAAGCAAAAAAGTCTCTGCATAACTTATAGTATTTTTTGTCCCGTCTGATGCAATATAATCAAAAAATGTATCCTTCATAGGCGATCCTGAGAGAATCGCCTCTATCCCTTTCTCCGTCTGATGTTCAGGCTTAAAAGAAAGCAGTTCAAACTGATAAATATAATCTTCATTCAAGAAATTTCTTGGATCCATGTAGTATCTTACCGCCTTATTAGATGCCGTAACCCAACTACTTCCATCATAAGCTATAAAAGCATCATTCACCCAATCATAGGCCTTTTCTTCCATTGACTTCCAAGCATAATTCTTAGAATTATGTAAAAGGTTAAGTCCCACAACGCTTTCTTTCTCTACTGCATACTCCCAGTCAAGCCCCAAATGCCTTGCCTCAAAATGCCAGTAAGGATGTGCCTTATGCAATTCTCTTAAATACGGCTTATAATCCTCCGGAAATCCCTGCTCAGCAAGGTTTTCCTCAAATTTTTTATCACTAAGTTTCTTCTTATTACTAGAGCCTGTAGAATCATCTACAGGCTCCCCACTTAATTTAATAAATTTTTCCGGTATGAATCCAGCACCAATTACTTGTTTTCCGGTACTGTCTTTTACTATATAAGTTATCAAATACCATTTTTCGTTACCCACTGTATATTGTTTTCTAGCTATTACCTCTTGGTTCATAGACAGCTTATAAGAAATACCGGTGTCAATCTCTTTAAGAATTTCTGACTTATAATCCCTCTCATTATATATTTCTACCTTATCAGAGGTTATATAAGCTTTCTGGGCTACAAACTGACCACTATTATTTATATTATTATTTATATTATTATTTCCAATTACTCCTGAACCATTTCCGTCATCCTCATCTTCGGCCTCTTCTTCATCTTCGGACGAATCATCATCTTCATTCTGCTCTGCATCATCTGTTTCTTGCTCTGAATCATCCTTCTCTACCTCATCTTCTACTGCACCAATAAGTTTTACAGTATCGGCAACCAAGTACCCTGTCAATTCCTTTCCTCCAAGGCTGAAACTAACTTTAAAATATTTTATTTTATCTAAAGTTATTTCATGGAAGATACTCACGATTGTATCCTTTTTTAATACTACTGCCTTTCCCTTCCTATCTTTTAACGCCTTACCATTAGAACTGGCCTTCACCTTTATAGCAGCACCTTTTTTAACTGTTACCTTGGCATAAGCGTTCTTTTTCTTATCAACTACAAGCTTTACATATTCTCCTAGTACATAGCCTTTTACCGATTTTTTATTAATCTTGGTATTGATTTTATACCATCTTGCTTTTTTACTGTCATTTTTCTCTCCAATTATATTGACAGCCTGTCCATCTGGCAATACAACTCCTTTATTATCAAGCTTGTACTGAGCTTTATCTGTACCTGCATCTGTCCTAAGGCGAAGACCTTTTATCTTCACTTCCGCCTTATAACTATATTTAGAAACTTCTTTTAACTTCACATCAGAATGTATATTATCTGCTGAATTATTTTCTTCTTTTTTTTCTGTCTTATTCTTTACAGAATTAATCTTTACAAAATCACTTAAAACAAAACCTGTTACCTTTTTCCCATTGAATTTGAATGTGACTTTATACCACTTCTCTCCATTGGCAGCTTTTTTCTCACCTTTAACTTCTGCCTTTTCATTTAAAAGAAGATAAACCTTAGTTCCATTTGAAATAAGCTGAGGAAAATTAGTTCCTGCATCTGTCCTTATCCTCAACTTTTCAGCAGTGCATACTGCTATCTTTTTTTCAGCTGCATAAACTGTTTCTATTTTATTAATATCTACCACCTTACTTGGAAGGCTACTACAAAAAACTCCCAGCATAAATGCTGCCATTACACCTTTAGCTAAAATTTGTTTTAACATATTATCTCCAAATCTGTATCTATACTATACCTTACACACTACCCTAAAAAGGTGGCAAAAAAAAGTCAATATTTTTACAAATTCTTTGCCAAAATTCTTTAAAATTTCTTGTTCTAATGTCTTGAATGAAATCATTATTTCTTCTATAAGCAGCATAGGTCATACTTTTTTTGCTATTTCCATAATCCTGTCATAACAGTTATCAAAAAATACCTTATATGCCTCACAGAAATAATTTTCATACAACCCTGTATCAGGGGTTAAATCACGACAACGCTGGCAACCCCCACGACACAGCCTATAATAGGAACAATCCTTACACTTTAAACCTAAATTAAGAGAACGCTCTATAAATCTTATTTCTCTTCTCTTCTCATCTATCTTATCAAGCTGGTTTTCATTAAAATTTCCTAGATGATATTCGTCTAACACATAAAAATCACAAGGGTATACACTACCGTCTGCCTCTACCACATACTGAATACCACAGACTCCTCTTTGGTCACAGGATTCTGCCATAGCTCCTGCTCCAAGATTTATGTAATTCACAAACTGGCGTATATAAGGCTCTTTTCCTCTCTTATAATCTTTATACCAAAGATTAAATAAATCAGTAAGAAACTGTCCATAAAGTTTTGGAGTCAATGAATAAACTTCTTTTCCACGCTTTTCATCAAGAGGATCAAGACAAGCAATATACTGCTGATAGTTCCATCCATTACTTTTATAAAACTGATATATTTCAGAAATATTCTTAGCCACTTTTTCAGTAACAACTGTCAAGATATTGTAATCAACCTTATAATCATCCATAAGTTTTGAGGACTTAAGTATTCTTTGAAATGTACCTTGCCCTGTTTTTGTATGGCGCAGCGAATTATGTATTTCTTCCGTTCCATCCACAGATAATCCTACTAAAAAATTATTCTCTTTTAGGAAAACACACCACTCATCTGTTAGTGCGAAACCATTTGTCTGAAGTGCATTATAAACTTGAATATTATTTTTATTATACTGCCTTTGGTAGGCAATAACTTTTTTAAAAAAATCCAATCCACATAGGGTAGGTTCACCCCCTTGAAATGCATAACTTGCCATACCATCTGCCCTAAGCAAGGTCTTTCGTATTGTATTTTTTAGAGTCTTTTCATCCATAAATCCATAAGAGCACTGCAAACGCTTAGATGATTCATCACAGTAAAAACAGTAATCACAGGCCATATTGCACTGACTAGATGCAGGTTTAATTAACACACTTATTGGAGGCATAAGAGATCACCTTTCATATATCTTTTATTTATCTATAAATATTATAGATGTTATTCTATACAATAACAAGTCCAACAGAGAGATAAACAATAAATCCTACCGCATCCTTGACTTTTCCAGTGATGTTGACAACATAAATCACCTATTATATGATAGTGTATACATATTATTTATGGTATGTTTTGGGAAATACAGGAGAATTAATTATGAATACTAAAAATCCAAATATTGTTTTTATTTTGTCCGATGATCAGGGATTTTGGTCGATGGGTTGTGCAGGAAATGATGAAATAATAACTCCAAACATAGATCGTTTGGCAAAAGAAGGAATGATGTTTAACAACTTTTTCTGTGCATCACCTGTCTGCTCACCTGCAAGAGCCTCTCTACTAACGGGTAGAATCCCTTCGCAGCATGGTATACATGATTGGCTTAGAGATGATAATAAAGAACAGGAAGAAATTGAATACCTAAAAGGCATGAAGACATATACAGAAGTTTTAGCCGATAATGGATATGTATGTGGCTTGTCCGGAAAATGGCATATGGGGAACAGTGCAAAACCTCAGAAATGCTTTTCTCACTGGTTTGCTCATAAGTCCGGAGGCGGCCCTTACTATAATGCTCCACTTATTAAAAACGGTAAACTTTACAATGAACCTAGATATGTAACAGATGTAATAACAGATGATGCTATAGAGTTTATAGAAGAATATGCTGGTAAACAGCCCTTTTATTTAACAATCGGCTATACAGCACCTCATTCTCCATGGTTAAATAATCACCCGAAAGAATATACGGATTTATATAAAGACTGTCCTTTTCATTCCATTCCAAAAGAAAAAGAACATCCTGACAGTATTTATTTAACAAAAGAAGTCGCAAAAGATATCCGTTCCAATCTAATAGGCTATTTTTCCGCCGTTACCGCAATGGACAGCAATATCGGAAGAATTATGGAAAGGATTGAAAGCTTGGGTATCAGAGAAAATACCCTTATCATATTTACAAGTGACAACGGATTTAGTTGTGGACATCATGGTTTTTGGGGAAAGGGTAATGGGACTTTTCCTATCAATATGTACGACAGTTCTGTTAAAGTACCTTTTATTGTTTCACATCCTGGTATTATTCCAGAGAATAAAGTATGTGACTCACTTGTTTCAGCTTACGATTTTATGCCTACTTTATTAAACTATATTGGAATTAAAGATTATGAAGATGAAACCCTACCCGGAAGAAGTTTTGCAAAAGCCTTAAAAGGACTTGATTATGAACAAGATGATAAAATCATAGTCCTTGATGAATATGGTCCAAACCGTATGATAAGAAACAAAGAATTTAAATATATCAAACGCTATCCTTATGGCCCTGATGAAATGTATGATTTGATTAACGATCCTGATGAAAAAAACAATCTGCTTTTACAAGATACTCACAGTGAAAAAGCCGCTGAATTAAGATATGAGCTTGCAACTTGGTTTCATAAGTATGTGAATCCTGAAATTGACGGTGCAAAAGAGGCCGTATATGGCTCCGGACAGATTAATCTTGCCGGACTTTGGGCAAAAGGTAAAGTATCACATAGTTGTGATGATTATATTAAAGAATCTAAAAATTATATTTCATAATTTGGACTTAGAAAATTTTTTCACTTATTTCATTTCAAAAAAATTTTAAATAGGGCTGTCACATTTTTGCGACAACCCTATTTTTTAATAAACCTTAAACAGTCTTAGATTTATTTTATTTTTTTACTCTTACTTTTGTCTTATAAACAGACGTTTTCCCTTTAATTTTTACAGTTACTTTAACAACCGTTTCTCCCTCAGCCTTTCCTTTTACCACACCGTTTTTAACGGTAACAACTTTTGTATTACCGCTCTTACAGCTAAATTTAGCACCCTCTGCAATATTGATAAAAACATTTTTCTTCTCACCAACTTTAAGTTTTAATTTGGAAACCACTGACATCTGTTCCATCAAGGATACTACAGATTTCTTTCCTAATTTTTTAGGTAACAGCACATAGTCGGAACAATGTGATATCTTAAATTCTATTCCTCCTTTTCCTAGAAATTTTCCTTTACTGTAGTAAGTTTCTTCAACTCTCTCTTTCTTATCATTGTAATAATATACATAGAGTTTTTGATTTTTAGTATAGTCAAATTTATCCGTATCATAAATTTTTATAGTTGCAGTTCCTGGAAGTTTTCCTACATGGGCGAAAGAAATTATTTCTCCTTTTTTCTCTTTTACTAAAGATTTAATCGGTTCGGAATCTTTTAGCGAAACAATATCCAATGCAAAATTGATTGTATCTGCCTTTGCCTCTTTTAAATCCTTTCCATTCATAGACCATGAATACAGATTCTTTTTCTCTTCATTTTGCACAGAAATATTGAAGTCTGCTCCTTTTTTAATAATCTCTTTTAATACTTCTTTTTCCATTCGGATATCCGTAATCTTTACTGTTCCTTTCTTTTCTAAATCTTGTGGAACAATAAAATTCAATTTCACTTTTTTAATCTCTTCCAATTTTTTCAACTCTTTAAGAGTGCTTTTAGTTGGAATGGAGAGTCCAAGATTAACTACAACCTTTTTCGTTTCTCCCTTTGTCGCTTGCTTAATAGCTGAATCAACAGTTTCTTTTCCTACCTCTACAGTAAGTCCCACTGTCTTTTTATCTTCTTTCTTTTTGCTGATAACACTCTCTGCCTGAACAAAAATTTCTGAAGTTATGCTTTGCTCTTTCTTTTCGTCAATCTTCTCTGTCACCGTTTTTTCAACATTCTCTTTTTCTTTAGCCTTTTTATCAGATGATTGTTTATTCTCCGATGTCGATTTTTCATGCTTTTTTGCATCAGGTACGAACGGTGAAGATGGAGCTTGTGGCGTTTTCGAACCACTTTCGTTCTCTTCTGTCGAAAGTTCTCTTAATTTTAAAATAGCTACGGAAGTATCTCCTTTTTTTCCCTTTGTGTTTACACTGAGGTGAATTTTTTGATTGGCATTGGATACCGTTACATTCGAGTCCACTCTTACCACACTTACATAGGTTTTATCAATTTCCACTTCAATACTTCCGGTGTTCTTCATAGTCGGATCGGATACTCCGATTTCTAAAGTGTTTCCTGTCTGTTTCATAATTACAGATGCTTTTTTATTACAAGTAATTCCGGCTGCACTCGCCTCCTTATCTTGCCAGAAATTTGCTCCGATAATGCTCTTGTTTTTATAACCTGCCGCCTGCACATCTGTCGTATTGGCCAAAATTTCTACAGTTGGATTCTTTGCATATGTTTCGGTTTCAGCCGCACTTTTTCTTGGCAATATAACATAGGAATACTCCTCATTCTGTGGATTATTACCATGATCAAACCATAATTCAAAATAGTTCTTCACAACATCAGTAGAAACTTTAAGATTAATATTTCCCCAGTTACCCCTACTTGCTACTTTTCTTGCTTTTAGCTTGTTTGTACCTTTTGGGAAATACCAACCGATGCTGTCTTCAGGAACAGTTCCTTCCATGTGAACCCACTTTGTATCATTTAAATCGGTTCCCACCATGGAACCTTCTCCGTTACCTAAGCCTTCTTTTTCTACAATCTCTGCTACTTTTACAGAAATCGGATTAAGAGTAAGCTCATTTCCGTCTTTTGTGATTTTATTCGATGCCGCATCATTTAACTTTCTATTTTCAACAGTCGTTTCGGTAATAAAATTACTTCCGCTATCACTAATTCCGCTACCTAAGCATACGATTTCATCACCGAACATAAAATATGATTTTAAGGCTTTTAGGTTCGGCTCATACGGTGTTTTAGAATCATTGTATCCGGAAAGCGACATTCCATTTACACCACAGTCTGATAACTCACTTCCTCCAACCCAATCTTCTTTAGAGGTATAATCTCCATCTTGATAAAAACCACTACTGTCTTTTACTCCGTTTCCTATATTTTTAGAAACGGTTGTTGTGCCGGCTAAACGGAACGGATTCACCGTATTCCAGTAATTATCAGTGTAATGTGTATTATCTTTTCCATAAAGATAAGTCATACCGTCACCCTGATGCCAACCGTATAAGTTCTCCCCATTCATAATTTCCGTATTAAGGATTCTCTCGGAATACATACTTAGACCAAAAAGCCAATCTTTTGTTCTGTGGATTGCCCTATCCATCAGAGGAAAATTTTTATGCATACTTGGAAGATCAGCAGAAATACCACTATTATTTAATATTTCCTGAGCTTTTTGTTTCACAAAAAGCTCGTTTAACTCTTTTAGAGTACTTATATACTCTACATCTGCTGATAACCAGCTCTTTAAGCAGTTTAGTAAGATTGCCTTCTTTTCTGCACCAACAGAATCTAAGGTTTTAATTACATAAGTCATTATCTGACGACCAACTGTTTTTCCTGTTACGTTTTCTCTTGCAACGGCTCTTCCACGTAACATCTCCAAAACTAAACCTTTATACATACTAATTCCATATGTATTTACAAAGATTGTTTCTAATATCTCTGTTTTATCAGCATTGAACTGCCAAGGAGAACCTCCTAAAATAGATGAAATATTAACTATACCCTCCAATACAACTACTCCATAAGAGCCGGCATAAGGAGTACGGGAGTGGTCAATATAAGAACCGTCTTTATAAAATCCGTTTTCAAATCCTTCTGCTGCCAATAAAGTACTATCCTTCACTGTTGCAAACTCAAGTACAGAAGATGAGGCTAAACTTGCAAGATACATAAATTCATTATCTTCAAGCAATAAACCTAGCCCCATTGCCGTTACAGAATTATCAACACGATTTGCCGCATACTGCATACGATATCCTAATACATGGGTAGAACCTGTACCGATTGCACCACCATGATAAGGATCAGGCTGAAAAAATCTTACTCCTTCAGTAAATTTTTCTTTCTGCTCTTTTGTTAATTTATCAGACAAAAGAATTAATGTTGGAATTATGTCTTTTGGCATACCAATTTCCCAAGTCCACCAGTTATCCGTCTGTGACTGTGGGCAATAACAATTAGTTGTAAGCCATTCCAAAATATTAATCATGTCCTTTAATAATTCCGGATTATTATATAAGGCACCATGCTCTGTGCGATATGCTTTTGCCATAAGAAGAACATTCTGAAATGCCGGTCTAAATTCTACAGCATCTCTTTTATATTCAATATTTGGATTTTCTTTAGGCGGTTTCTCTGTCCAAGGAATATCATTACACACATTTTGTCCTTTATAGACATAACGATTCCATATTTCCTCTGCCTGTGTATTGAGATTGTTTACGGTTTCCATAACGCTTGTATCATCTTTATCTAAATTTCGTCCTACCAATAAGGAAACCCATTTCCCTCTAAGCCTTTCATAATCTTCCTTGGTTACTGCCGGTAGCTTACTTTTATCCTCAAATAAGATATTGACTTTCCACTCTTTATTCTGTCCATTTTTATCCGTCACCTTAGCATAAACAACACCCTTCTCACGTGCTGTAATAAGTCCACCTCCGTCAATACCTTCAATGATTGCGATATGAGAAGTAGATGCGATTCCTTCCGAACGTCCGTTATCTTCCTCTCCCTGCTTTAATTCATCTTTCTTTTTATCACTTCCTACATTTTTAATCGGAGTTCCGTCCGCTCTTTTAAAATAAGTAGTCCACTCAAGTGGTACTTCAAAGCCTGCAGGAACCGGAAGTAATTCGGAATTTCCTCTTACAATGTCAATGCTTGTCGCATTTTCATCAACTGCCTTAGGAATAGTACTAATTGTAATCTTAGAGGTTTCCCCATTTTTTCCCGTTACATCAATTATTAATTTTATTTTTCCCTGAACGGAAAAATCCTCTGTAATATTAGAATCTTTAGAAATAACATCATACCCCTTTGAGTCAATTTCAAGTTCAATAGTTCCATCTTTCGTTCCTGTCGGATCTGAAACTGCAATTTCCAATAATCCGGCTTTTTTTCTCATCATAATTGAACTCTTTGCATTCACCTTAAAATTTGAAATGTCACCATGCTCTACACTACCACCGTTTTCTGCCCAAATATTTGCCGCTACTGTATCGGTTCGTTTATAAAAAGAGGCTTGTATCTCTTTCGTATTTGAAATTGTAATCGCTTTATTATCATCCATATATCCACGCACCAATTTTTGATTGCTGTTATCATCCACTTCTTTAAACATACTATACTCATAAGAGGCATCATTTTTTGTGCCATGGTTCAACCATAATTGAAGATAATTCTTTTTCACAATAGTATCACCACTTTCAACGAAACGGAAATTAAACTCTTTTTCATTTTCTTTAAAATAATAGCCGTTTCCTTTCTGTAAGCCCGCCGGCAAAATAAATGCCCAAAACTTATTGGATTTTAAATTTCCCCCATTCTTATCCACATCATTAAATGTGAAAATTTCATTATTCGGAAAAAACTTTCCCCATGCTTTTACAGGCTTTTTAGAAATTCTAAGCACTGCCTTATCTTTCGTTATGTCATCAAACTTATAATCTTCAATGATAGTATGTACTTCTCTCCCTGTATCAGACGAAACATTGTTGATACCTGCACCCAGACAAGCCAGCTGGTCTTCCATAGTAAAATAGGATTTCTGTGCTGTCACTTCTTCTGTCTGTTGCACCGCAGCAATAAAATTGCTCTCATCAAGCTTTGCTCCCTTCCATGCCGATGCAACACGTGGTCTTTCCGCCTTTACCACATCAACATCATTGTAAGCTAATACTGTTGTCCCTGGAATTTTATTTTTATCCAAGGTATTTTCATAGTTATTCTGATAATAGTCCGGTTTTTGTGCTAACTGCAGTATTGTCATACCGGTATCTTCTTTCACATGAAATCCCGGTGTATACTGTGTGACAGTTCCACCTCCTGTCGGAGATGCCTTTACCATCATTGGAACGTTAGACATTAATGCTTGCAAACACAAAACAAATACCATAAGCCGACTTACCGCTTTTGTTATTCCCCTAAGTTTCATAATGAATCCCCTTTGTTTTATACTAAACCTCAATTATTTACAAAATATAAAATAATCGGGCTGCCACATTAATAAATGAGACAGCCCCTAACACAGATGTTATTTATATCACTCCATAGGCATAGATAAGATAATACATACGGCTGCTACCTATGGTGTAAATACGCTATTATTATATTTATCAAGGCTGCTTTCCAATATATGCCAGTATTCCTCCATCTACATAAAGAATATGACCATTTACAAAATTAGATGCATCTGATGCCAAAAATACTGCAGGACCAGCCAAATCCTCAGGATCTCCCCAACGCGCTGCAGGAGTTTTAGCTATAATAAATGAATCAAACGGATGTCTTGAACCGTCAGCCTGCTTTTCTCTTAAAGGAGCAGTCTGAGGTGTCGCAATATAACCCGGCCCTATTCCGTTACACTGTATATTATGCTCACCGAACTCGGATGCAATATTCTTTGTAAGCATTTTAAGACCACCCTTTGCTGCAGCATACGCACTTACTGTCTCTCTTCCAAGCTCACTCATCATAGAACAGATATTTATAATCTTTCCATGTCCCTTTTTAATCATGCTAGGAATTACAGCCTTAGACATTATAAATGGTGCATTAAGGTCTACGTCTATTACCTCTCTAAACTCTGCTGCCTTCATCTCGCACATAGGTATACGCTTAATAATACCTGCATTATTTACAAGTATATCAACCACACCCACTTCATTTTCTATCTTCTTTATAAGCTCTTCTACAGCATCCTCATCAGTTACGTCACAAACATAACCATAAGCTTTAATGCCCTCTTCTTTGTAAGCTGCAATACCCTTTTCCACAAGTTCTTCATTTCTATCGTTAAACACGATAGTTGCACCTGCAGAAGCAAGTCCCTTTGCAATAGCAAAGCCTATGCCGTAGGAAGCACCTGTAACAAGGGCTACCTTTCCGGTCAAATCGTACTGTTTCATTATGTTTTCCATATCTTTCTCCTATCTCAAATCAGTTGTTGCTATATTGTCCATATCATCAAATGCCTGATTTTCTCCACCCATTGCCCATATAAAGGTGTAGTTTGAAGTTCCAGCACCTGAATGAATGCTCCATGAAGGTGAAATAACAGCCTGTTCATTCTGCATAACAATATGTCTTGTTTCTGTACCCTCTCCCATCATATGGAATACCACCTGATTTTCAGGCACTTCAAAATACATATATACTTCCATTCTACGTTCATGTGTATGTGCAGGCATGGTATTCCATACACTTCCTGGCTCCAATACAGTCATACCCATTGAAAGCTGGCAGGTCTTAAGTACATCCGGATGTATGAACTGATTTATAACTCTTTTATTAGAAGTTTCCATGCTTCCGAGAGGTTTTTTTGCTGCCTTTTCTATAGGTATAAAGGTAGTCTTGTATGAAGTGTGGGCAGGTGCACTTACCATATAAAATTTAGCAGGTGCATCAGGAGAGTTACTTTCAAATGTTACTTCCTTTGTGCCCTTTGTAATATAAAGACAGTCCTTATATCCCATTTCAAAAACTTCACCGTCAGCCTTTATCTTACCTGCACCGCCTATATTAAAAATACCGATTTCACGCCTTTCAAGGAAATAGTCGGTACCGAAGTTTGCCCAAACATCAATTCCCTTACTGATGGAAACTACTTCTTCTACAGGCATACAACCAAGTGTCACCATTCTGTCCACATGAGAATATACTGCTACTACTTCATCTTTCTTGTATAAATCCTCAATCAGAAATTCTCCTCTGATTTCCTCTGTAGTGTAACGTTTAAAATCCCTCTGATTTGCTGAATATCTTATATCCATTTTGTCCTCCTTCTATAAATAAAAATTACATTTCTATGCCTCAATTCCCCAAGCCTCAATCTGTGTAAGTGCAGGGAATGGAGATTCGCCCTCTGCCTTTATAAGCTTGTCAAGGACAAAGCTCTTAACCTTCTTTTCCTTTATCTTAAAGCACTGTGGTTTTTCTGATTTTTCAAGCTTTAGTACCTCTTTACTTCCATCATCAAAACTAACGGTTGCACTTACCCAGTAATTATCGTGAGGATAATCTGCTCTAAGTGTAAGCCTTAGTTCATTGATAAGCACCTCTCTTCCAAAATCTATGGTAAGAGCAGCATTAGGATCTCTGTTGATACCCCAGCTTTGATATGGGTATCTTCCATGTGAAGAATTGGCATACATTCCATCTACTGCATTTCTTGCTGCAAACACCGCCTCTCCTCTGGTTTCCACGTTCGCTGATGCATGAGGATAAAATGTAGCATTTTCATGCTGGTCATATACATTTAACACCAAATTTTTTACCTTGCTTATTTCCTCATCTGTGGCATAATGTGCCTCTATATAGTGCATTGCTCCTGTAAAACTTTTAGGAGAATAATTAGGTCTGTTGTTTGCAGGTGGAATAAAAAATTCCATACTTCTGCCCGGTACGTATATAAATGCCTCTCTCATACTGTCTTCAAAGCGTACCACGCAGTATCTGCCGGCTCTGTCCGTATCAAGTACTATCCTGTCTCCGTCAAGGTATTCACTGCAGTACACAAGCTCTGCCTTGTCATCTCCTTCAAAGCCACAGGCTATTTCTCTTTCTTCTTTACCTACGATTTTTAATTTAATCATCTTTCTACTCCTGTAGTAAATTTACCAGTACATTTCCCAATCCTGTCTTACCAATCTTGTAAGAGCCTCCATAAAGAAATAATCTCCCCAAATAACACATTCGTCCACACCACTGTTCTTACAGGTGTTATATGGTGTCTTCTTTGCATAGGTTCCATGTAAAAGCTGACCATTTGATATGCTCTTATCCTTTACCTGGTAATTCTCTATAAGAGAGTGCATAAGTTTTTTTGCAACTGATGTATAATATGCTGCCTTCTCCTCATCAAGGTACTTGCTCATTTCTAAGAAACCACAAATCGCAATTGCTGCTGATGAAGAATCCCTTGGCTGCTCAGCCTCATCCCCATCTCCAAAACTTAAATCCCAGTATGGGCAAAGGTCTTTTGGAAGATGGCTGAGGAAATATTTTGATACTCTTTCAAAATACTTAATATATTCTTTATCACCTGTATTCTTATATGCAATAGCTGTTCCATAAATTCCCCAAGCCTGTCCTCTTGCCCAAGCTGATGCATCCTTATAACCCTGGCAGGTAGCACCATGTGAAAATTCTCCACTGTCAGGATTAAAAAATATGGTATGCCAAGTTGAATCATCATCTCTTATTACATACTTCATTGTGGTAATAATATGATTTTTAGCTATATCTGCATAATGATTATCCTTTGTCACCTCACTTGCCCAGTATAACAATGGCACATTAAGCATACAGTCTATAATAAGTCTTGCATTATCCCTTGCCCACATTTCTCCCCAAGCTTGAATATACTTTCCTTCAGGACGGTATCTGCTGCAAAGCTGGTCAGCAGCCTTTATTGCTGCTTCTTTTGCATTCTCATAAGAAAGCAAACGATATGCCGCAACACAGGACGGTATATATAAAAATCCCATATCGTGATGATCTATATAATGTCTTATGTTAATTCTCTCTAAGAAAGAATCTGCCTGCTTTTTGCCTGCTGTTTCAAATAATGCTTTGTCCTCTGCATTTGCAGCATTTTCATAGGCAAGCCATACCTCTCCTGTCCAGAAACCGCTTGTCCAGTCTGTATTAATGTCCGGTTTATAAAAATTTCCTTCGCTGTTTGCAGGAGGAAAATGTTCCTCAAATTCAGGAAGATTGTTCTTAACCTGCTTTGTACAGGTGTCAAGAGCATCTTTTACCATCTCATCCGAAGTTTCCGGATAATTCTTTAATAAATCAACATCAATCCATTTTTCCACTTATCCAATCTCCTTTTTATCCTACTAACATAGGTAACAGGCTTGTTGTCCTTTGTTAGCTGTAATCTAAACAAAATACCGTATTAACTACCACCTAAGCACTGTCATATACTCAGGCTTTTTATGAAATGCACAAGCCATAGTCTGTCCAAGTCCGTACACTCCTTTTATGCCGTTTAAGTCGCTTGTATTTCCCACATCGTTTCTAAGAAACACTATACCGTATTGCTCTTCTTTCCTTGTAATCAAATATCCCTGTACTTCATCTTTTCTTAGTACAGTATCATAGGCATAATTATATACTTCCTCTTCTAAAATACTTGCTTTTTCACCCATAACAGTTTTTGCAATTATGGTAGTTAAAAAATACGAGCCTTCCGTATTTATCTTAAGGGCTTCACTTTCTCCTATCTGATTATAATGCCTTGACACCGAAGATTTGACTATATCCTGTGTTACCTCTCCATTTTCATCAAAGCTTTTTATTACAAATTCGCATTTATCCCCTTTGCCGATTATTAGGTTATTTTCTCTTTTAAGGCTAATATTTTCAGCAAAAGCAAAATGCTGCGATAACACATTATCCTTATTCCCGATAATTTCATCACTGATAATAATTATATCAGACTTTGGTGCTACCACTCTTCTTCTAAGCAATACTCCGGACTCCATGTACCCACAGTGCACACCTTCAAATAATAAGAAATCATCCTTTTTAGTAAAAATGTTACCAAGTGAAGGCGGCAGATTTTTATAAGTCCAAGAATTTACACTAGGTGCGTATTCACTGTTATTTATAAGAGGTACATTGTGAGCCTTTGCACCCTTTAGTATGTATCTTTCTTCTACGTCTTTATACGTATATCGTCCACCATCCCTAAGTATCTGCTCTCCGTTAAGCCACAGTTCTATATGAAACTTATCCTGATGTCCATGACCTCCTCCAAGACTGCCGTTTCTAAAATACAAAAAATCAGAGTCTTCATTATAGGAGTTTCTTAAGATTGCCTCACCACTTTCCGGTAAGGACACAAGCCCTGCAGGAATTTCTAACGCTTCCAGCTTTTCATAATCTTCTATTCCCTTAACCCCGAAAAGCCATGCTCCTTCAAAGTCAAGATGTGTAAAGCCTGCAAATTTAAGCACCTTATCACCAAACAAAACTGCTGCCTGACTTAACAAATCTCTTACATCGGTATCATCTGAATCCCCCGTCATAAGCTGATGATGGTTAGGATATGTTCTCTTAAAAGTAGCATGAGCCATATTTCTTATAATCTGCTTTTCTTCCTCTGAAAACGGCTCATCCTCATAAAGCTTAGCCACTCTTAAAACTTCAAGGTAGGCAGCCAGTACCTCATTATGGTACATAGGAGAAGCTTCCCACTGCATTCCGTCATCATGTATCTGTGTATGTAATGCCAGTTTTAAGAAATGAACAGAGGTTTCTCTGTACTCTAAATTTTTAAGTATGTGTGAGAGTACATACAATCCTGTGTACTCCATTACACCCCAGTTACTTTTTATCGAAAAACCTTTTTTCGGATTTTCTGCCAAATGCTTTGCATGTACAGCTAAAGCAGAGAAAAACTTTTCCTTTACATCTTCGGTAATAAGAGAACTGTCTGCAAAAAGAGCCATTGCACGTACCCAATAATCAGCACGTAGTCCTACTTCAAGGGTTCTCCAAAGCATTTTATCAGTTGTTTCTATATCAATGTTTTCACTTATCCAGTCAAGTAACTGTGCTATAAATGCTTTAACATACTTATCATCTAAGTAAAGCCTGTAAGCCTGTCCCAGACATATCCAGTATCTATGCCTGTTAAGCTGAAAAATAAATTCCTGATCTTTGTTAAGACAGTAATTCCATTTTATTTTTCCATCAAAATGTACTGCTTCACTTGTTGCCTCCATATCCCATGGAAGTCTGAATAAAAATGTATGCCCTGCAGTTTCATCTGCTGTCTTTACAACTATATCCTTCATTTCTTCGCAGTTTTTAATACAAAAATCTGCAATTTTTAGGTAGTCCTCTTTTTTATATACGAAATGTTTGCAAAAATCATTCCATAACAATTCTGTATTATTCATTATCTACTTCCTTAAGCCAGTTATCAAGAAAACTGTCTTTTTGACGTTTCATCCAGCCTATAACCTCTGCTTCAAGCTTTTTTGCAAGCTCTTTATTTTCTTCAATTTCTAAATCAAGCAGATTTTTCTGCTCTGGATCTTTTAATATATCATAAAGATACCTCTTAGGCTTACAAATCACATCATAGCCAAGCTCTAACACATAGGTATACCTTTTTGTTCTTACTCCACGCCAGCCATAGGCTGCAGGGTTTTTGCCTGCTTTTTTAAATTTTTCAACAAAATCAGCTCTTCCCGGAGAGGCACAGATAAAGCTTACTCTGTCCTCATCTTCTTCGCCCTTTATAAATCTTGAGCAGTCTTCGCCCTCTACCGTATCAGGTATAGGACAATTTAACAGACCTAAGACAGTCGGCATCATATCCTGACTTCCTATACAGGTACTGCATTTTTTATTATCATTACCCGGCATATGTACTACAAACGGTATTCTGATTGATTCTTCATACCATACATGTTTTCCCATAAGTCCATGTGAGCCCATCATATCTCCATGATCCGCAGATAAAATAACAAGGGTATCATCATATAGGTTATTCTCTTTTAGATAATCAATCAACCGTCCAAACTGCTTGTCAAGACCACTTACAGCCGCATAATACTGCTTTGTGGTAAGAGTCATTTCTTCCTCTGTCATTAGAGCATTTTCACCTGTATGATGATGAATATCTCTCAGGCATACATTACTTTTAAGCTTCACCTTATCATAGAGATTTAGATACTCCTCAGGAACCTCACTGTAAACGCTATGTGGAGGATTCCAAGACATATAGAGGGCAAACGGCTTTGATTTATCTCTTTTTTCTGACAGATATTCGATAGCCTTATCCGTTTCATGTTCCGGCGACCATTTGTTTACCTTAATCATCTCATCTGTATCCTGCCAGTAATGAGGCGATAAGTGCATGTCATAGGTTCCGTAAGAATACCAGTAGTCAAAGCCATGTCTTCTTACTCCCGGAGGAGTGTATGCATCCCAGTCCCTTGCACCTGACTTTGGCTCCTCACAGTGGTTCTGCTCAGGCTCGTCCAAATGCCATTTTCCTATATAGGCTGTATCATAACCTGCCTCTTTAAGCACCTGTCCTACACAAATCTCGTCATCACCAAGTCTTAAAGGTAAGCCTCTTTTACAATTTGTAAAAAATCCTGCCGATAGCGGATATTTTCCTGTCATAAGACTTGCCCTATGAGGTGAGCAGACAGGAAATGTACTAAAAGCATGATCACAATAAGTTGACTCTGAACAAAATCTGTCCATAAGAGGAGTTAACACCGGATCTTCATTAGCATATCCCATAGCTCCGGCTCTCCATTGATCTGCAAAAACAAATAACAAATTCATATTCTCTACTTCACTCTCCTTCTATCCGCTTCATCTAAGTCAGATTATTACACTACAAACTATCTGATTTATGAATTAAACAACTTCTTCTCGTCAAGATATATTCCAAAACCATAGCAGGGCTTAACTGAAATAGGATTGCTTCTGCTGTCTGTGGGTATATCCTGCACCGCAGCATAATAAAATCTGCTTTCCTTCTCCTTTTCGGTGGCTTCTACCCATTCTGCTCCAAGCCCTATTGCTATCTGCTGCCACACTGTAGCCGCAGGTCCTATAAGACTGTCATCACCTATCATAAGCTTAGCACCTATTTCATATATTCTCTTTGCCAGTTCGATAGCATCTATTATAGAGCCTGATGAATCCGGATGAATATTGTAAATTCCACCCATACCCGGCAATATAGTTTTTACCGCCTCTCTTGACGGTCTTAGGGGATAGTCAGGTATAAGCGGCAAATCAGTAACCTGTCTTTGAATCTCTACCCATTCTTCATTGCTTATATATGCCGGATCTTCACAGGCATCAAGTCCCGCCTCATGAAGGGCTTTAAGGCAAATTGCAATGTTTTCTAAGGATTTTTCTTCTCCTATATTTTTATATCCTCCGTTTACATCCCCTATAATAAATGTATTATGATTTTTAGAATTATCTCTTACTGCTTTTATAATCTTTTTATCAAGTTCTACATCGCCAAATAATTTAACCTTTATAAACTCCGACTTTTTATTAGCTATAGCAAATCCTGTTTTGTTAGCAACCTCCTCAGGATTGTCACTCAGAATTACATATACTCCGCAAACCGGCTTTCTCTCCTTAATTCCGAGGATATCCAGTGCCGATTTTTTCAGACATTTGCCTGCAAGGTCAATTATTGCCATTTCCGCCATTTCTACTATATTCTCAGGAAAAATACCCCGCTTTGTGCGTAAAAGAGAGAATGCCTTTTTTATACTTAACCCCTTAAGCATATTGATATTATTATGAGTTTCATCTAATGAAACCTCAGGGTTATTAACGCTGATAACACATTCTCCGTATCCGCTTTCATTTCCTGCTCTTAAAACCAGAAATAAATGCTGTCTGCTTGTCCATGTGCCAAAGCTGAAATGTTGATTTACCTCAACTGACTTTAAGCATACTTTGGCTTCTTCAATATTTACATTAAGTTTAGATAATTCTCTAAATACTCTTTCTTCTGTATTTTCCATTTTCATATTAAACCTTTTCAGCACTTGTAAGTATCCTACTTATCTTACGTCTAAGCATAATAAGATACTCCTGTGATTTTGGATATTCAAAAAAGGTAAGAGGCTCTGACAATCCCTCTTCCAAAAGCTCTATTACCGCTGTTTTTCCTATTTTAGCTTCAAGCAGTTTAAGTACTCTGTAATCCTGCATAGCTTCATTCATCACCATAAGTCTTATAGACTCCTCAGGCTTTCCACCCTCTCCCGGATACACCAAAAATGCATCACCAGAAGGGAAACTACCCTCGCAATCAGTTATTTCATAGGGATTAATTGCCTTTTTTGAAAACTGGTTATTGTAAAAATTAAATCCCCAGTGAAGTATTCCTTCCATTCCAAACTTATATACCAAAACTCCATAAATTCGGGTTCTTGCTAAAGGCATAGAGAAAAAGCGGTTTGATACCAGTTCATACTGAGAGGTACAATAATAGCTCCACAAATGCGAAACATTATTTTCTATAAAAGGCTCTATGTGATTTATCGCACATACCGGAATATCCACAAGCCCTTTTTCATAAAATTTATAATCCGACAAAGCATCAATTATCTTACAATCCTTCAAATAAGGAAGTACCGACAGCCTTGCTTTTTCATATTCCTTAAGATGCTCTTGTCTTGGCTCATCAGAAATATGGAAAAATGTTTTATCAAGCAAATTTTTTTCTGATAAAAATGTCTTTAATGCTGGAATAAACTGCTCTAAAAATACAGTATATTCACCCACAGCAGGGGTATCCCAGCCAAATCTTCTTATTAATTTGCCATTCTTTTCTACCATTATCTTAGGTGCAAAGCCTGCTCCCCATTGAGTAAAAAAATGAGCAATTTCAAAATACTCTATTCCTGCCTCGCTGCACAGAGCTATCCACCTTTCAAGCTTATTAAAATCAAACTTATACTTTCCGTCACTCTCAGTTATACCGACAAGCTGTACTGTAGTACGCTCACCACCTACCTCAGTATCAAGAGGTGGTGTAAATACCGGAGTTAGAATTGTATTTCCTCCACGCTTTACATATACTTCTATAAAATTTTTCAAAATTTCCCAGTGTTCTTCACTAAACGGTGAAACCTTATAATAATCAGCAAGGCAGTCACTGTGAAACCACTCTGTATGGTAAAGCGTGAGTTTGGGAAGTGGTATGGGAATTACCTCAACCTTAGCAGTAACTTCGATTTCGACTGTATCATCATATTTTAATACACAGACTCTGACCGGGTAAATACCGCCCTTTATCTTATCTGTAATATCTACATCAATCCAAAAGCTCTGCCAAATTTCGGGTAAAATAGCTGTTTCTCCATCTTCGTCAAGCTCTCTTAATAAATCCGGATAAAGCCCCGGTGTACATTTAAGATAATTTCCGTCCTTTTCCGAATGAGCCGGATATTCAGATGGAACCAAAGCCACACGCCTTACTTTTATGTATGGCTTTAAATCACTGTACACCTTAAGCCTTACCTTCTCTTTTCTCCTTATATCTGCCCTGATTGCTACCTGAAAGGATACATTTTCCCCAAAAAATCCCTGAAAAGCGCAGCGCTCAGGAAAGTATAAAGGCTCTTTATCTGTAAACACCTTCTCCATTGAGTTTACTAAAAGCATAGAATATTTTTCAGAAACAGCTTTTCCCATACTCATATTTAGCCCTTAACTCCTCCTGTTATTCCACCAATAATCTTCTTTGAAAGACCTATATAAAGAACAAAAGTAGGAATAAACACAATTATTACTGATGCAAATAAGCCTGACCAGTCTCCACTGTACTTCATTCCGTTAATCATTGAGAACAGTCCTAAAGCTACAGGTCTTAGTTTCTCTGAGTTTACGAATAACAGTGATAAGAAATACTCGTTCCATATTGCTATAAAATTAAAAATTGTTACAGTTACGACACCACCCTGTGCAAGTGGAAATACAATCTTCCAGAAAGCCTTTACGGGATGACAACCATCTATTGCCGCCGCCTCTTCATAGGCACTTGATATATTGGCAAAATATGCCATTAGGAAGGTGGTTGTATATGGCACTTTTATTGCCACAAACAGCACTATAAGCACTATTCTGTTTGAAAAAGAATTTCCAAGTACACCTGTCCTTGCAACCCAAGTATAGAGTGGGATAATTACCATTATAAGTGGAACACCCATAGTACCTGCGAGCGCTGATGTAAGGGTTTTTCTTCCCCAGAATTCAAATCTCTGTAACACATAGGCATAAGGTGCACAAATCATAATAAGAAATGTACAAGATAAAACAGCGTAAAGCAATGAGTTAGTAAAGAATACCGAAACATTGGATGAAACCCATGCCTTTTTATAGTTTTCAAAATGAATTCCTGTCTTAAATCCCAGGATATCTCCCGAAAATATATCTGCTGTGGTAGACAAGCTTGCTGCCACTACCCAGCCTAAAAGCACCACTGTAAAAAGAACCCATGCAATCAAAATTATATAACCGGGCAAAAGCTTAATTTCCTTTTTTAAATTAAAGGGTGCAGATTTTTTTTCTTTTTTTGCAGTTTTTAGCATTTTCATAATCAAAACCTTTCATAAATTTAACTTTTAAAACTCCAAATCATCATCCTTAAGAACTCTATTTGCAATCTTGAATATAAGTACCACTAAAATGCAAAGAATTATACCTATCGCTGCACCTGCTCCGGCATCACGTGAAATTATATCCGCAGTTTCTGCTCCAAACACCTTGGTATACATATATACCATAGGAACAACTGTGGAAGTATCTGCTGTAAGAGGTGAGAAAAGCTGTGACCATATAAAGAAACCGGCTATACTAATAGACCACATAATAATATTTGTTCTTAAAATACCCCTTAATAGAGGCAGGGTAATATGAAAGAACTGCTGAACTTTATTGGCTCCATCTATACCTGAGGCTTCATAATACTCTTTACTTATTCTCTCTATACCGCTTATCCATATAAGCATATGATGTCCTATCATACCGAAACAGTAAGAAAAGAGCAGTGCCCAGAACTTATGCTCTGCATCTAACCACTGTATTTTTGCAAGACTTTCTAAACCAAGCATATTGAAAAAAGTAGTTAAAAATCCATAGGAAGAATTAAATGCATACTGAATCCACATTGTAGCCATAGCTACTGCACTTATTACATTAGGTAAATATATTGCTGCCTGGAAAAATCCTTTTCCCCTTATTCCACTGGTTAAAATAATAGCTATCAGTAAAGATAGTGATAGTGTCGTTATTCCTCCGATTGTCCATATCTTTCCTATATTTATAAGCGACTGTCTGAATAACGAAGCATTAAATAAATCCAGATAGTTCCCAAAACCCCTGAATTCCCATTTACTAACAGGATCCGTAATTTCTATAATCTTAAAAAAACTCATAATTACGGTTCTTATTATTGGATAAACAAATACTCCAAAAAACAATAATGTCCCGGGAATAGTAAATGCTAAAATCATACTTTTATTGCGTTTCATAAATATTTTCCCTTCTGATACAGACCACTGTTATACATATATAATTTACAAAAATGGGCAGGTCAAGTGAAATACCTGCCTGCCCTATTATGCGCATTTACGCATTTTCCTGCAAATTACATATTTTTCACAAATAAGGCCCTATACTTTATTTTCCTGCTGCCTTTTTCATGTTTTCAACAAATTCTGCACCTGTGAGTTTTCCTGAGTAAAGCTTAATTAAGTTCTCCTTTAATGCAGGTGTAATGTCAGGGTTGCTTTCTGCTCCACCCATAATCTCCTTGCAGTTATCAAAGTAAGGTTTTACATCTGCAAGCTGCTCAGGCCAAGAATGATTCTCTACATCTGCTGGAAGGCTTATACTCTCTTTAGCTAACTTCTCATCATATTCGCCTCTTGTCATCTTCTCAATAAAACCAAATGCAGCTTCTTGATTCTTACACATAGAAGTTATAGCAAAGCTCTGTCCACCAATAACCATTGCCTCTGTTCCATTTACACCATTCTTTACTTCAGGATAAGCGAAGAATCCCCATTCAAAATCAGGACCTGTAATATTCTTAACCTCATTAACCATATATGTTCCTACGCAATACATAGCAACCTTGCCTGTTGCATACTCTGTATTCTGTCCTGTAGGGAATACGTTGGAGGCAACAAGTTCTGAGAAATATCCCTTAGCTGCAAGATCTGCAAGATCATTAGCAGTCTGTAAAACTTCCGGTCTGTCCCAGCCATTTTCATTTACGATTTTCTTTAATCCGTCACTTCCTGCCAGTCTTCCAAGGTGCATACCAAATGCCTGTGGCACATATGCATCGTCAGTAGTAAGAGGAGTTATACCTGCATCTTTAAGTTTCTGACAAGCAGCTAAAAACTCATCCCAGTTAGCAGGAGCTTTTTCAATGCCTGCCTGCTTAAAAAGTTTTTTATTATAAAGATAAGCATTCGACTTAAACTGATAAGGTATTTCTTTCAATACACCACCATTATAGCCTCTAAAAAGTGATATCATTGTTGGATTTGTACGAGGCTCATAATTATGCTCCTTAACCAAATCCTCAAGACTTATAATACGATCACCGTAGTTACTCTTATTTCCTGCACCGTCAAAAAAGTCTACCTGCTGATTTGCATCAAGTGCAGGTATTAAACCTTCTTTAATACCTTTTCTTCCCTTAAACTCAACCTCAATATCAACTCCGGTCTCCTTCTCATAAGCCTCGATAGCTTCTGCTATAACCATTCCCTGTGGCTCTGTAGCTTCCCAGTTAGACCAGTATACAAGCTTTACCCCATCGAACTTCTTTGCATCAGAACCTGTCTGAGAAGTACTTGCTGCTTTGCTTGCTGCCATAGATGCAGACTTTCCTGTGGAAGTAGCTTTTCCTGTATCTGCCTTATTTCCACATCCTGCTAATGCTGATACCACCATAGCACCCGAAATCACTGCAACCCCAATTCTCTGTAAAAACTTTTTCTTCATAAAATGTTCCTCCTTTTAATGTTTACATATATATGAGTTTTTTGCACATCTTTATTAATTAATAAACTATGTACAAAACCTTTCATAATCAAATATTAATTACTGCACATTATAAATCTCAGCATTATTTTCAAGCGCAATATCAATCTTACATAACATCACATCCGGCACAGGCATATTTTTAATAAGACAGTCTACCATAATCTTAAAAGCCATATACCCCTTTTGATAAGGATTTTGGTCTATAACCGCAGACATCTTTTTCTGTTTTAAAAACTCCAAGGTTTCTTCATTTAAGTCTGTACCAATTAATGCTACTCTAGAGCTTTCTTTTCTTCTTTCAAGGGCTTCTACAAAAGGTGCATTATCATGTGATGTAAGAGCATATATAATGCATATATCCTCATACTTGTCAAGTGCATCACAGGCATTGTTATAAAGCTCACCTCTACGGTTCATGCTTCTTGTATAACCCTTTATAAACTCCAGTTGCAACTTCGGTTTGTGCTGATTTATATAATCACAGAAACTGTTCAAACGACCTTCATGAATTTTTGAATCAGCTCGTCCAATAGATACCAGTACCCTTCCCTCTTCAGGAGTGATAAGTGTAGCAAATTCTGCTGCCACCTTTCCTACCTGCACTTCCCGTGGTGGAATACAAATAAGACCTTCCGGACTCTTAATGTGATCATCTATAACCATAACTCTGGTATTTTGCGCTAACAGTCTTTGTATTTGCATCAAAACTTCAGGTGCTCTTGTAAACGAAATTGTTATGACTCCTCCATACACATCCGAGCCTTCTTTAGCAATCTCTTTCAGCTGTGTAAGCTGTTGTGCCTCGTTATCACATATAAATGGAATGATTTCTACATTTAATCCTTTCAAATCCTTCGCACTTTTTTTTATTCCAAGCCATATATAATCAAAGTATATTTTTTTCTCCCACTTATCTTTAGGGAGGACTACTGCAATTCTCTCAGTTTTTCTCTTAATAGAGGCCGCAGCATAGTTTTCAACATACCCCATTATTCTAGAAGTTTCTAAAATCTTAGCACGAAGTTCATCACTTACTCCTTCTTTTCCCTTAAGTGCTCTGTGAACAGAAACCGAAGATACTCCTAATTCTCTGGATATATCCTTTATGGTAACTGTACCTGAAGCCTTCTTCATATCACCATCCATTTCCAGCCCCTCGACTTAAAAAAGTAAATTTCCTATTCACTTAAACTCTTAGTTCAAATAAATTAAAGATTATCGTTTGCGTAACCGTTTACTTATATCATATTTTATGCTATAATTAGTCTGATGTCAATATTTATTAGTAATTTTTTATAAAATTTTTTAGGAGGTATTTATGTCATTGTACAAAATCATCGAAAACTGTGGGGTGATTCCAGTTGTAGTGCTGGAAGATGCAGCTAATGCTGTTCCTCTAGCAAAAGCTTTGCTTGCCGGAGGAATTAATATCTGCGAGATAACATTCAGGACTGAGGCTGCCGAAGAGTCAATCAGGCAGATCGCCCTAAATGTACCTGAAATGATAGTAGGTGCCGGTACTGTACTTACAAAGGAACAGTTAAAAACAGCCACAGATGCAGGGGCTAAATTCATAGTCTCTCCGGGAAGTGATCTTGAGGTAATAAGATATGCAAAAGAACTCGGAGTATTAATGCTTCCGGGAGCTGTCACCCCTACCGAAATAATGCAACTTATAAAAGAAGATATTAAGGTTATTAAATTCTTCCCTGCTGATAACTATGGAGGACTTAAAACTATAAAGGCTCTTTCCGCTCCTTTCCCTAACATCAAATTTGTTCCTACAGGCGGAGTTAGTTTATCAAATCTCTCTACTTATCTTGAATTTGATAAAATTGCTGCTGTTGGTGGTTCTTGGCTTTGCACAAAAGACCTTATAAAGAGCAATCGTTGGGATGAAATAACTAAGCTGTCAAAAGAGGCTATGGATATTTTTAAAAGCGTACGTTAATTTTCACTAAATCAGACAGGTGTTAACAAATAAAAATAATTATTTAAAACTAAAATATAAGCTTAAGTGCTCAAATCAAAGATTTTATTATAATTCCAAGTTTATGGTATATGAATGGAGGATATATGAATTTACAAATTAAAAGCAAAAATGAATGCGTCTATGATGAAGTATCTATGGGCGAGGTAATGCTTCGCCTTGATCCTGGCGAGGGCAGAATAAGAACTGCAAGAAGTTTCAATGCTTATGAAGGGGGTGGCGAGTATAATGTTGCAAGGGGACTTGCAAAATGCTTTGGGCTTAAAACAGCTGTAATTACCTCACTCGCAAAAAATGATGTCGGCTATCTTATAGAAGAGATGATAGATGCCGGTAAGGTAGATTCACAGTTCATACTATGGAAAGATTTTGACGGCATTGGAAGATCTGTAAGAAATGGACTTAATTTTACAGAAAGGGGATACGGCGCAAGAGGTGCACTCGGCATATCTGACAGGGCAAACACTGCTGCAAGTAAACTTAAAGTAGGAGATTTCGATTTTGACCACCTCTTTGGTAAGCTTGGCGTAAGATGGTTCCACACAGGCGGTATTTTTGCTGCCCTCTCTGAAAGCACTGCAGAGTTTACTATTGAGGCTGTTAAAAAAGCAAAGGAATATGGCACTGTTGTAAGCTACGACTTAAACTACCGTCCTTCACTTTGGAAACATATAGGTGGCCTCGAAAAGTGCAGAGAAGTAAACCGCGAGATAGCAAAATATGTAGATATAATGATAGGTAACGAAGAAGATTATACAGCCTGCCTCGGTTTTGAAGTCCCAGGAAACACCGAAGATCTCTCTTCTCTTAATTTAGATGGATACAAACTTATGCTAAACGAGGCAACAAAGGTATATACCAATTGGAAGGCTGCAGGCACCACTCTTCGTGAAGTTAAGACCGCTACAATAAATGACTGGTCTGCAATGCTTTATGTAGATGGAGAAATATATCATGCTAACGAGTATAAAGGTCTTGAAATTCTTGACAGAGTAGGTGGTGGCGACAGTTTCGCTTCCGGATTAATATACGGTCTTATGGAAACAGGTGACCCTACCAAGGCTGTAAACTACGGTGCTGCACATGGCGCACTTGCAATGACCACTCCCGGTGATACTTCAATGGCAAGAAAAGCAGAAGTTGAATCCTTAATGGCAGGCAAATCTGCAAGAGTCAAAAGATAATACATCCCATAACAAATCATAATTTCTCTTAACATAATGATTTGTCACAATAAGATAATATGCTGAGTTTGCCTATATGAGAGCTTGCTCTTAATATAGCAAACTCAGCTAACAATTAAAATAATTTACAAAGCGTTTCTATTCCTTCTCTTATACTTCCCTCCCCTATATTGCCATATCCTATAAGCAAGGTTGCTATCTTTCCTTCTATATCTTCATTTACAATCCTATGTTTTGATAATCCTATCAGTTTAATACCTGCACTATCAGCCATATTTATAATTTCTTCTTCATGTATTCCAAAATTACATTCTACCACAAGATGCATTCCTGCATTTTCACCTTTTATTTTTATTTTACTCCCAAATTCCTTCAATGCCAAAATAAGTGCATCATGCCTGTTTTTATATATTTTTCTCGTTTTATTTATATGTCTTTCGTAATGTCCACCCTCAATAAACTCAGTAAGCACAGCCTGCTCTATCCTAGGAACCGGACAGGCTAAAAAAGCCAGTTTTTCCTTATATCTTTGAAGGAGTTTATCCGGAAACACCATGAATCCAATCCTTATTGCAGGGGCAACCGTCCTTGAAAATGTGCCAAGATATATAACCTTATCGCTACTGTCTATAGCCTTCATTGGTGGTATTGGAAGACCTTTGTATCTAAATTCACTATCATGATCATCTTCTATTATATACCGCTCTTCCTCCTTTGATACCCATTCAAGAATCTCCCTCCTTCTCCTTATCGGCATAACCAGTCCTGTTGGAAACTGGTGTGCAGGAGTTAAATATACTACCTTTGCATCCGTCCTTTCCAGTTCATCAGTCTTAAGTCCACTTTTATCTAAGCTAATAGGTCTTATTTTTCTATTTAATGACGAAAATATCTTATATGCCTGCATATAAGTCGGATCTTCCATAGCAAATTCAATGCTTTCATCAAACAAATTCTCCAAAAGCTGTAAAAGGTAGCCTGTACCTGCGCCAATTATCATATTTTCAGGTTTTACCACAAGTCCTCTATAACCAAATAGGTACTTCGAAATTGCCTGTCTAAGCCTTAAATCTCCCTGATGCTCACCTAAGTTAAAAAGTTTTCCCCCACCATCCCTCAAACATTTTCTATATAATCTGTCCCACATCTTATAAGGAAAGCTCTCCTTACAAAGTGAGAATGGAGAAAAGTCATATTTGTATTCTGTTTTTATAGATTTTTCTTCAGTTTTTATAGGTACAAGGTTCCAATTCCTACCTTCCCCCATCTTATCCACCTGATTTACATAATATCCACTTTGAGGGCGTACCTCCACATATCCCTCTGCATATAACTGTTCATAAGCAAGAGATACAGTATTTCTGCTTATCTGTAAATTAACTGCAAGTCCTCTTTCAGAAGGAAGTCTGTCTCCTTTTATCAATTCTCCATTTAAAATAAAATCCCGTATTTTAACATAAAGCTGCTCATAAAGTGGCATCTTACTTTCGTGGTCAAGTTCTACTGTAAGCATAGATTTCTCCTAATTAGGCATTATCAAGGTAATTATCATCTTCATTATAGAAAGGATTTATATAACTGTAAAGAGAAAAGGCTTAAAAACATAGTTTCCTACATTCTAAGCCCTTTTTAAAGATTAGTACTATTTAACTAAAATATAGTCAAATTCAGTTGGAATAATTACCTTTCCATCTTTATCCAAATAGCCATATTTTCCATTTTTCTTTACAAGATATAAGTTTTCTGAAATCACCTCTATACCCTCATACTGTAAAGGAATCAGTTCTTTTCCTTTTTTGTCAAGCATACCATATTTGCCTTTTTTCTCAGCAATCACATGGTCATTGTTCATAAAAGAACCTATCCAGTCATATTTTAAAGGTATTACTATCTCACCCTTTAAATTCACATAGCCTTCTTTTTCATTCTTCGCAACAATAGCCATTCCCTTCTCAAAGCTACCAATATAGGTATATTGTGGTTTTAATATAATCTTACCTTTCTTATTTACGAAACCATACTTATAGTCTTTGTAGCCTTTTCCAACTACAATCTTCGCACCATTTTCATTGATAAAAATATCATTATATTTAATCGGAAGAACAATCTTTCCTTTCTCGTTAATAAGACCTTGCTTTCCATTCTTTGAAATAACAGCAAGATCCACCCCATTCTCAGGATAATTCTCAATGTCCGTATAAATAGGTTTTAAAAGTTCTTTTCCTTTCACATCCATCATTCCATATTTAGAGTTTTTTACAGTTTTAAACATACCCTTGTAAGGTGTATAAATATCGTCAAATTTAATAGTCTTATCGAGTTTACCTGACTTATCTGCCAAGCCGAACTTTACATCACCATTTGATTTCAATATACTCACAATACCTGCTTTATCATGATAGCTATATACCTCATTATATTTTGGAGGTACTATCATCTTGCCATTTTTGTCCAAAAATCCATATTTAGTGATATAGTTATCTTTTAAACCAACCTTAATTTCTCCCGAATCTTTATACTCTATATCTGTATATTGAACCGGTGTCACCTGTTTTCCTTTTTTATTAATCAAACCGATTCTTCTGTTTCCCATCTTATCTGTTTTATAAATTCTAGCAAGCCCCCTTATAAAGAGGTCTACTTCATCAAACTTACAAGGAATAACAAGTTTTCCTTTTTTATCAATATAACCGTATTTTCCCTTTTTCTTTACTGCACAAAGACCATCAGAAAAATATTCTAACCCAGAGTATTCCTTACCTAAATCTAAAGCAACTTTTCCCTTAGTATCATAAAATCCGTACTTTCCGTCTTTATCTTTGAAAGTTGCCAATCCCTCCGAAAATGGGAAAATATAATCATCTTCACAAGGCACAATCTCTTTTCCACTTGCATCAAGCAATCCCCATTGGTCATAATTTACGCCCTTACTCACTCTTGCAAGTCCATGCTCAAAATTATCATGGGTAGAAAGTGTGAAGGGATAAAGTTCCTTTCCTTTTGCATCCACCATTCCAAATCTTGCCTCTTCATTTTCGCCCTTTCTTACGAAAAAGACTCCTTTTTCTTGTCGGTCACTAATATAACTTGCATCAAAGGGAAGAAGATTCTTTCCTTCGTAGTCAATCATTCCAACCTTATCCATTATTCCATTCTCATTTGTGTTTTTCAAGACAACGAGCTTTAGGTCATCATATATTTCAACATTGGAATATTTGTTGGATGCAACTAATTCTCCTTTATAATTCATAAGGCCATAAGTAGTACGCTCCCCTTCTATCTTTTCTGTCTTGTATAATTCACTTCCCTCAATCTCATAAAACATATTATATTGTGGACTTATAACCATTTCTCCTTTTTGATTAATAAGACCTCTGCTATTTTCATTCCAACTTACTGCAACAACAGCAAAACCATACTTATTGAAAGAATTAATATTATCGTATTTTAAAGGAACTACTTCCTTACCGTTTTTATCAACAGCTCCTACCTTTGCAACTTCCCCGTTCTCATCACCACTTCTTACTATTGCCATTCCGTTTACGAAATCATCCACCCACGCATACTTCATAGGAACAATAAGTTTTCCATTACTGTCCATAACTCCATAGCGATATTCTTCTTTATTTACTCTTTTCCCTACCCTTACGAGTCCTTCACTAAACTCTCCCATATCATCATATTCTTCTCCGTATCGCTTGCCTTCCTTATCAATACAGAAATATTTTTCTGAAACACCTTCTCCTATCCTAACCGTCAGCCTATCTTCCTTAAAAGCCTCTGAACTTACTTTATTAGCACTTCCTGTTTCTACTACCTTAGTTTCCTTGCCTCTTATTTCCACTGCATAGGCTTTCCCATCTTTATAGGCATACCCTTGTAAGGAATCCTCCGCCTTCACTACAACTCCACCCCACAAACCTAAAAATAAGTTTGCTGAAAGTAAAATACCAGCTATTTTTGCACTTCTTCTCATATACTGCCCTTCCCTTGAACATTTTCTTTATTTTACACCTATTTTGTACTTTATACAATATAAATACAGTTTATTTCAGTCAAATCCACCAAAAATAATACTTAAAACATCATACTTGCACTTATATGTTATAGTGTAGTAGAATATATTTGCACATATCAAACATTCAGGAGGACATAATGGTATTATCCTGTAATAATATTTCAAAAGAATTTGTAACCGGCCCTGTACTTAAAGAGGTTAGTTTTCATATAAACGAGCGTGAAAAAGTTGCTGTTGTAGGCATAAACGGTGCAGGTAAGTCCACTCTTTTAAAAATAATCATGAACGAGATGTCTGCTGATAGCGGAGATGTATTCCTTGCAAAGGGTGCTACCATAGGCTATCTTGCACAACACCAAAATATAGATACCGAACTTACCATATTTGATGTAATGCTTGAGGTAAAAAAAGATATTCTTGAACTCGCAGATAAGATGCGTATTCTTGAAACTAAAATGAAACAAGCAGATGGTACTGCTCTTGATGCTGTTTACGAAGAATATTCCAAAGTTACGCATGAATTTGAACTTAAAAACGGTTATGCCTACAAAAGTGAGATAACCGGTATATTAAAGGGACTTGGCTTTGATGAAGAAGAGTTTAGCAGAAAGGTAAACACTCTCTCCGGCGGTCAGAAAACAAGAGCTTACCTTGCAAGACTTCTGCTTTCAAAACCCGATATTATACTGCTTGATGAGCCTACTAACCATCTTGATATGAAAGCTATAGGTTGGCTTGAAACTTATCTTAAAAATTTTAATGGAGCTGTCCTCATAGTTGCACATGATAGATACTTTCTTGACAATGTTGCTGAAAAGGTAGTAGAGATTAATAATTGTAAAGCAACTACCTTTTTAGGAAATTATACAGATTATGCCAACAAGAAAAAAGCATTGCGAGAGGCCAAACTAAAGGCATACCTTAATCAACAGAAAGAAATCGCACATCAGGAAACCGTAATAGATAAACTCCGTTCCTTTAACAGTGAAAAATCTATTAAAAGGGCTGAAAGTCGTGAAAAAATGCTTGGTAAAATCGAAAAAATAGATAAGCCCACTGAAATAGATTCTTCTATGAAAATATCACTTAAGCCTCATAAAGAAAGTGGTAAAGATGTATTAAATGTAGAAAATTTGACAAAGTCCTTTGATGATACTCTTTTTGAAAATATCAGCTTTGAAATAAAAAGAGGTGAAAGGGTTGCAATTATAGGTGGTAATGGTACCGGAAAGACCACCCTTCTTAAGATAATAAACGCTCTATTACCTTCAGACAGTGGCAAAGTGACTCTTGGAACTAATGTTGAAATAGGCTACTACGATCAGGAGCATCAAGTACTAAGCCCGGATAAAACTTTATTTAACGAAATATCTGATGAATACCCTTATCTCACTAATACCGAAATAAGAAATGTACTTGCAAGTTTCCTTTTTACTAAGGACGATGTATTTAAACTTATTGGTACCTTATCCGGTGGTGAAAAAGGGCGTGTTTCCCTTGCAAAGCTTATGCTCTCCGAGGCAAATTTCTTACTTCTTGACGAGCCTACCAACCACCTTGATATTACATCTAAGGAGATTCTTGAGGATGCCCTTAACAGCTATGAGGGTACGGTATTATATGTTAGCCATGATAGATATTTTATAAATAAAACTGCAACAAGGATACTTGACCTTACCGGCAAACAACTTATTAATTATATAGGCAATTACGATTATTATTTAGAAAAAAAAGAAACATTAGAATCAGCCTTTTTAAACAATAATACCTCTGATAATGTTATACAAAGCGAAACTTCTGCCAACAGACAGAATTGGCAGTTGCAAAAAGAAGAGCAAAAAGAACTTCGCAAAATACAAAATGAGCTAAAACGAATTGAAGACGAAGTTGCAAAACTGGAAGAGGAAAATACCGAATTTGAGAAACAGCTCTTAAACCCTGCTATCTCTTCAGATGTTGGCAAACTAATGGAAATCCATAAGCAAAAAACTGCCAATGACGAACGCATAGAAAGCCTTTTAGAGCGATGGGAGGAATTGTCCGTAAATGTCTGATACAAATATTAGAATTATAAATATAAACGGAGGGGCTATCATTATGATAAACCCTCCGTTAAATTGTGAAAGTTTTATCAATATAAAGCTTATCAATAAAATATCAAAGGAAGATAAGACATCCTTTCTCTTTCCTGCCATGTTTGGAGATTTTCACTGTTTTGAAAAAGAATCTGTATCCAATGAACTTTATGAAACCTATCAAAACTTAAGAAAAACCTTTGCCCATGAAGATATTTTTGTGTTTGAGTCTTTACAAAACAGAGAAACAAAGAGCCGATACAACCTTAATACACTTATTTTATACGCAGAAACTATAATCTCTGCTCAAAACAAGATAAAAGAAACTGACCTTTCTACTTCATTTGAGTATTTTATCCAAAGTTCATTTTACTCTGAGTTTATAAAGGAATACAGTTTCACTTCTTCTGAAATTATTATATTAAAAAGCCTGTTAAAATACGCCTTTCTTACCGGAATAGACCTTATCAGACTAATAGAAGAAATCAAGCAAAACTTAGAAGACAAAGCCAACAAAAAGCTGCTTAGAAAGGAGTTTCTCAATGTTCTCAGACAAAGACTTGCTTAACAGAGCTTTTGCACATATTTATGTAGAAGACAAAGTTAAAAACAATTCTAAGACACTAGATATCTTAGAATTATTTCAAAACAGTACTCTTATTAGCATAAATCACTATAAAGATGTTTTTACTCCCGGTGGTCAAAATCTCCTGCTTTCCAAACATTCTCCTTCTCTTATAATTGCAAAGAAAGAAGGAAGACTAATATATGAGGGTGCACCGGTATGTGAAAACTTCGGCAATGAACATTTTTACTATACCTCTCTTATAATGAACTGCTACTATGACTGTGAATACTGCTATCTTATAGGGATGTATCCTTCTGCCAACATAGTAATTTTTGTAAATATAGAAGATATTTTCTCTGAACTTAACCAATTATTAAACGAACATCCTGTGTATATCTGCATTTCTTATGATACGGATTTACTAGCTTTAGAAGGAATTACAGGCTTTATAAAGGAATTTATATCTTACACTGCAAAACATAAGAACCTCACTGTTGAATGTCGTACAAAAAGTGCCAATATAGGCATTATTAAAAAATATTTGGATGAGGGGCTTATCATACCTAAAAATTTTATTTTTGCATGGACATTTTCTCCTGCCGAGATTAGTACAAAGTATGAGCATAAAACCCCTAATTTTGATAGCCGTCTTAAAGCCGTTAAAACTGCTATAAGTCTGGGCTTAAGCCTAAGACTTTGTTTTGACCCTATATTAAAAGTTCCGAACTGGGAAAATTTATACAGCGAAATGCTAAACAAAATTTTTATGGAAATCCCTGCACAAGCTCTCAAAGATATAAGTATAGGCAGTTTTAGGGTATCTAAGGATTTTCTTTCTAAAATGAAGAAAAAGCGTGAAAATTCTATAATTTTAAACTATCCTTATACTCTTGAAAATGGTGTATATTCATACGGCCTCGTAGAAAATAAAAAACTGACCGAGTTCCTTATAACCCAGTCAGCTAAATATATAGATAAATCAAAAATATTTACATGGGAGTAGTTATTTTACAACTACTCTTTTTATAACTTCATGCCCTTGTTTATCAATTACATAAAATGTGGCTATTCCCTTCTTCAGTGCCAAAACTACCTCATTTTTTTTATTCAGTTTGATTTCATAGCCTTTTGTACCTTTTTTGAAATATGTAATCCCTTTCTTTCCTTTTACTGCCCTCACTGCCACAATGCCTTTATTGCCTATTTTCAGACGTATTTTTCCTGTCTTCGTACGATAAAATTTAATAGATGTTTTTAATTTCTTAATTTCTTCCTGTCTTTTTTGTTCTTTTAGCTCTTTCTTCTTTAGTTCAGCTTTTTCCCTCTCCACTTCTAGCTTTTTTGTTTCTTCCAGTTTTCTAGTTTCTTCTTTTTTTATCTCAGCAAGCCTTTTAGCCTCTTCTATCTTTGCCTCTTTTATCTTCGCCTCTTCTATCTTCTTATTAAAGTCCAAAAAAGACTGATAATGATTATAGGCGTAATTATAGGCTCCTAATGCACTTAACATTCCTCCTGTCCCAACCTTACCATATAAAGAAGGCAGGCTCTTTGTCCCATTTAATATAGCCTCTCTCACCTGAGAAAGAGTAATACCCGGAAAATCTGAATACAATAAAGCCGCAGTTCCCGTAACAAACGGAGCTGCCATAGATGTCCCATTTACAGAACCATAAGGAGAGGATATGTTTGGAAATACATTAAAAGTCTCCGAGTCTATGGTACTAAGTATTTTTGTTCCCGGTGCAGCAATATCTACAGCAGTATAACTATAGTTAGAGCTCGGATGAAGTTTACCATCTTCTTGTAAATTTGCTACCGTAATAATATTATCATAACTATACGATGCCGGATACATAGGCTTTAAATCTATGTTATTACCTATTTCGGTAATAGCATCTCCATTACCGGCTGCAATTACAAAGAGCATTTTTGAATTCTCTATAGTTTCTTCCAAATCTTTATCCGTACTTTCCGTTCCAAAACTTAAATTACAAATTTTAGCTCCCATTTTTTCTGCATAATTTATTGCATTTACAATATTAAATGTATATCCTGCCTCATCTTTCATTACCTTTAAAACCATTATTTTTACACTACTGCTGCCTGCAACTCCTGCTATACCCCTTGAATTTATGGTAGCCGCTATTATTCCTGTGACATGTGTACCATGCATATCCTCTTTTCCATCATATAATACATTATTATTATCATAAAAATTCCATCCATGTACATCATCTATGTATCCATTTCCATCATCATCAATACCATTTTCCGGAATTTCTCCCTTATTAACCCAAAATGCATCTTGCAAATCCTCATGATTATAATCTACACCGGTATCTATTACAGCTACTATAGTCTCCTGTTTACCTCCACTATACATAGCTCTTACTTCCGGAAAATCTATATCTATGTCATTAGCATTGTCAAGTCCCCACTGAAAATGAAAATACCTGTCATTAAAGAGTATTTCAGATGCTAAAGCCTTGTATGAGAATATCCCTACAGAAATGCTTAAAGCTAAAAATAAAGCCAATATAATCTTAGTTAATTTCATGTAATCCTCCTTAGGCTTAACATAATAATCAATTCTTGAGGCATAATAAAGTCAAAATCAAAAAAAGTTGATATTCTCCCTAAAAAAAGGTAGAATGGAATATATATAAACTTATACTTAAGAAATGGAATATATAATGAGTTCACAACATAAAAAACAAACTGATAATTTTCTAGTCCAAGGCAGTATACTTGCCATTACCTCCATACTTGTCCGTATCATAGGACTGGTGTATAGAATTCCAATGGCAAGAATACTTGGAAATGAAGGAATAGGTTATTATGGCTATGCCTTTGAAATATATAATTTCTGTTTCATCATTTCCTCTTATGGAATGCCTATGGCAGTGTCTAAGCTCGTATCAGAAAAGACTGCCAAAAGAGAATATAACAATGCTTGGAAAATCCTTGTGGGCGCTCTGATTGTCTCAGTAATATCCGGTGGACTTCTATCTGCCGGTGTTTACTTTGGTGCAGGTTTTATTGCCACACATATGTTCGCTAACCCTGCTATACAGATACCTCTAAAAGCTCTTGCACCTACTGTAGTGGTAAGTGCAGTACTTGGTGTTATAAGAGGTTTTTTCCAAGGTAAGGGAACAATGGTTCCTACTGCACTATCACAGTTTTTTGAACAGATTATAAATGGAATCGTAAGTGTATGGGCTGCCTTCACATTTGCAAAATCTCATAGTGCCTCCTTAGACATAGCTGCACATGGTGCTGCAGGAGGTGTTACAGGTACATTTGCAGGAGCACTTTTCGGACTCATAGTCATTTACCTTCTTCTCGTTTTAAATAAGCCTACGCTTAAAAAACAGAGACGCAGAGATAGGTCTCAACCTAATACTATGCCTTACCTAATAAAAATAATCCTTGCTACTGTCATACCCGTTATGCTTAGTCAAATACTGGTACGCAGTAACGGGCTTATTTCTATGACTTTATTTAATAATATTCTCCATCTAAAGGGAATGGCCAAAGAATCATACACTGCACTTTACGGAATATATGAGGGCAAATTCCTTTTACTATGTAATATTGTAATGGGTATAACAAGTGCAATTACCACTGCCTCCATTCCTTCTTTAGTTAGAGGAAATGTCTTAAGTACTCATAAAGAAGTTGAAAAAAAGGTTAGGCTCGCACTCAAATTTAACATGATTATAGCCATCCCTTCTACGGTTGGCTTAGCCCTACTAGGTGCCCCTATAATAAGACTTCTTTTTGGTGATACTGACCCTATTATCAATAAAATTATGCTAATCGGTTCTGTAACCATTACTCTTTACACTATTTCTATTCTGTTTAGTACCGTAATACAGAGTATTCACAGTATGATGATTCCGGTAATGATAAACCTTATTGCCATGCTTATAGATGTAGCATTTATCTTTGTATTATTAAGATATACCAATGTGACTATATTGGCACTTGTATTTGGCAATATGCTAATGCCTGCTGTAGTTATAGTTTTAAGCTGGGGGATTATAAGATTTGTCCTACATATAAGAATTGAGTTATTCAAAACTTTCATAATTCCAACTGTAGCATCCGGAATTATGGGCTTTTTGGTATATTTCTCTTATAACTTTGTACTTTATATAACCCAAAAATATTACCTTGGACTTGCAGTTTCAATCCCTATTGGACTGCTCTCATTCTTTATATTCGAGCTCTTATTTAGGGGCATAAGTCAGAGAGAACTTAGATTCTTTCCCGGTGGTCGCTCTTTAATAAAGCTCGCTGAAAAAATGCATCTAATGAGATAAATCCTGCAGGAAACTTATTACATCTCCTAAGTTTCCTGCTTTTCTTATTATAAGCCTAGATATCTCTTCATCAGGTTCTGAAAGATCAGGTACCATAATTACATCTACTCCTGCTCCATTTGCAGAACGTACTCCATTAGGAGAATCCTCAAGTGCCAGACAATCCGATGGTTTTTCTTCTACCTTCTCACAGGCAAAAATATATACATCCGGCTCAGGCTTTCCATTTTTTACCATATCTGCACAAATAATCTGATCGAACTTTTCTTCAAGCCCTGTCTCTCTTAAACATTCTCTAGCTCTTTCCTCCGGTGTAGCTGTAACTAAAGCTCTTTTTATCCCTACTTTCTTAAGATAATCTAAAATTTCATCTGCAAACGGTTTTTTCTCTATACCAAATTTTTTCAAGTCTTCTTCCATTATTTCTTTTCGCCTGTCTCTTACCTTATCATAGTCAAAATTCTTTCCAAAAAATTCTTGCATAATAGGCTCAGCATACTTTTTTGTACAACTCCTAAGATAAAGCTGCTCCTTCACTGTCATCTTAAATCCCATCTCATTCGCTGCCTGTATCCAAGCTTTCTGATAATGTTTCTCCGTATCTAATATAAGTCCATCCATATCAAATAACACTGCCTTATACATATGTTCTCCTTTTAAACCTAAATAGGCTGTCACCCTCTGTGACAGCCTGTAAAATTATACTCTCTTTAAATATTCACCTGTTCTTGTATCAATCTGAATCTTATCACCCTGATTTACAAAAAGAGGCACATAAACTGTAGCACCTGTTTCAACTACTGCAGGCTTTGTAGCTCCTGTAGCAGTATCTCCCTTAAATCCAGGCTCAGTATCAGTAATCTCAAGCTCTACAAACATAGGAGGCTCTATTGAGAATACCATTCCGTTATGTGAAAGCATTGATACTGTCTCATTTTCCTTAACAAACTTAAGTGCATCACCTACCTGCTCGCCGGTAAGTGCAAACTGCTCATAAGTTTCATTGTCCATGAAGTTGAACATATCACCATCAGTATACATATACTGCATATTCTTCCTGTCTATTCTTGCCTGAGGAAATTTCTCAGTAGGACGGAATGTAGTCTCCTTAACACCACCGTTCTTTATGTCTCTAAGTTTGGTACGCACAAAAGCTGCACCTTTTCCCGGCTTAACATGCTGAAATTCAATTATCTGGAAAACACTGTTGTCAATCTCGACTGTAAGGCCATTCCTAAAATCGCCTGCTGAAATCATTAAAAATTCCTCCTTAAAGCTTATCATAAAATTAAATTGCCCTTTACTCTTAGGACACTGTCATTTTATTCTACTACAAATTCGGCATAATTTCAAGATAGTTTGGTATGGTTTATAAACTTAGCACAAATTTTCTACCAGTAAAACGCTTATCGGCAAGATGTACTACATCTCAGCGTTACCAAATTCAGATAGTTTTAACCCCTCATTCCTTTCAAGTACAGTTTGAATACTCCAAGGATGAGTAAATATTAACAGTGGTCTGCCTCTCATATCTTTTATCCTCTTTGCATCCATAGTAAGCGAAAGACTATCCATATCCACATCTTTATTCTCTATCCATCTTATATGTTCGTAAGGTAGGGTTTCAAGACGGATTTCCACATTATACTCCTGTAAAAGCCTGAACTTAAGTACATCAAACTGAAGTTCACCAACTGCTCCAACCAGTATTTCCTCAAAGCCCTGACTATATTCTTGGAATATCTGAATTGCTCCTTCTTGGGCTATCTGCTCTATTCCCTTTACAAACTGTTTACGTTTCATAGTATCAGCCTGACGAACTCTTGCAAAATGCTCCGGAGCAAAGGTAGGTATGCCTGCAAACCTAAAGTTCTCATTCGCAGAGCAAACAGTATCTCCTATTGAGAAAATACCGGGATCAAAAATACCGATAATATCTCCTGCATAGGCCTCTTCTACTATCTTTCTCTCCTGTGCCATCATCTGCTGTGGCTGTGCAAGCCTTATCTTTCTTCCTGCCTGCACATGATTTACTTCCATACCTGCCTCGAATTTACCGGAGCAAATACGCATAAATGCTATTCTATCACGATGCATCTTATTCATGTTAGCCTGAATCTTAAAAACAAAGGCTGAAAATGTATCTGAAAGCGGATCAAGTTCTCCTTTATCTGTATTTCTGGAAGATGGTATATAAGTCATTTTAAGGAAATGCTCTAAAAATGTCTCAACACCGAAGTTGGTAAGTGCAGACCCGAAGAATACCGGACTTAACTCTCCCCTACTTACCTTTTCTTGATCAAACTCAGGGCAGGCACCGTCTAAAAGTTCAAGTTCTTCCATAAGTTTCTCAAAATTTTCATTGCCAAGTGAGTCTTTTGCTCCTACATCTTTTATATCAAAATAGCTTGTTTCTACTTCCTTTGTACCTGCATTTGCTGCCTTGAATTCCATTACAGTTTCGGTATTTCTATCATAAACTCCCTTAAAATTCTTACCACATCCAATAGGCCAGTTAATAGGACAGGTTTTTATCCCCAATATGCTTTCTATCTGATCCATAAGTTCAAAAGTATCCATCGACTCACGATCTAACTTATTTACAAAGGTGAAGATAGGTATATGTCTCATTACGCATACCTTAAACAGCTTTATAGTTTGAGCCTCCACACCCTTACTTGCATCAACAACCATCACTGCTGAATCTGCTGCCATAAGAGTACGGTATGTATCCTCTGAGAAGTCCTGATGGCCTGGTGTATCCAATATATTTATGCAACATCCACCATACTCAAACTGCATTACCGAAGAAGTCACCGAGATTCCCCTCTGCTTTTCTATTTCCATCCAGTCTGATACGGCGTGTCTGCTAGTTTTCCTTGCCTTTACTGAGCCTGCAAGGTTAATCGCTCCTCCATACAGCAAAAGTTTCTCAGTAAGTGTGGTCTTACCTGCATCAGGGTGTGATATTATTGCAAAGGTTCTGCGTTTTTCTATTTCTTTAGTTAAATCTGACATATATCTTCCTTTCAAATAAATAATATTTATTCCTCAACATTACCTTTTACAGTAATCTCAAAAGTTTCAGATAATCCTGCACTCTTTGCTGCCACTGTTATTCTTGCAGTTCCTGCTGCCTTTGTAGATATTTCACCCGTCTTAGATACTGCTAAAATATCTTCATTGTCTACTTCATAAGTAAATTCTTCATTTTTATACGGAGAAAACAATACATGAGGCTTAATCTTTGACTTTGTCTTTACAGGTAAGCTCCTATCTATAGCAACTACCATAAAAGGTTTTCTCTGATCATTATCTCTCATTTCCTGCATAGTTACATCATTGTTATTATTTTGCATTATCACATAAGATCCTGATTCATATACATAGAACCTGTAAAGATTGCTTGCCACAAGCCCTCCGGTCAACTGTATCATGGTCTTTTTTCTATCAGGCGTAAAGAAAATTGCCACTTTTGCAGGATCAAACCCATCAGGTACTGTGAATTCTGCTGTCAGGTATTGATTTTCATCAAACTGAAAGCTATCTATATTCAAATCAAAAGCTATATATTTTTTTGTATTTGCATTATTTACTCTTTTTATTGCAGGTTTAATAATATCATCCTCTATTTCTTCAGTCACAAGTTTTATTCCCTCCCTTACTACCTGATCCTGAATAAAAGCTGTAATAGTAGAACTATATTCTCCACTTCCCACATCTGATTTTAATGTACCTATTCCATTTATTCTCCTTGCAAGTGCCTCTACAACAAAAGTCGCTGTCTTAGCTCCATAATTTACTGTAAACAGGTTCTCTCCTACCTTAGATGCTGTAGTTGTGCTTATAATATAATCATCAACATTAGACCTGCTCCCGTCATTATATGTAGCTGTGACAACAAGTTTTTTTCTATCCAATGATTGGAACTGCTCTAAAGCTCCTCCACTGTATACAGCCTCCAATTTAGTAACCATCTTTGCTGTTACCGGTACATAAATAGTGGCTGTAAGATTTTTATACTTAACAATTACATCCTGCATACCCACTTTATTCATAGTTTCTGTAGAAAGTTCGAAATCTGAAACCGTCTTATTAGTTCCATTAGGATAATACGCTGTAACTAAGATGCTAGATTTATCAATAGTCTGCCCTTCTACAACAGTTCCCCCATTATAAGTTGCTGTAATGTTTGTTGGCAACATTTCTGTAGCCTTAATTGTAATAGTATCACTATATCCTTTATAAGTTACTGTTATAGTGTTGGCCCCAACATTAGCAACCGTTTCAGGTGAAATAGTAAAACCGCTTGTAATTCTCTCCTTTGTTTTATCATTATTGGTTATCTCTACTGTTATTTTAGAAAGGTCTATCCTTGAGCCTACAACCAAATCAAGTCCTGTATACTTCGCAGAAATCTTATCGATAGCCTTTGCTACTCCATTTACTGTAAGTTTTCCCTTAATATCTCCATATTTCACTATCACATCATGTGGACCCGGTGCTTTTACTTCCAGATTTTCAAAGGTAAGCTCTTTAGTATTTACAGGTTTCTTATCATTATTACTATATACAATACTTGCTTTTACCTTCTTAATATCTATGGAACTTCCTACCACTATATTTTTATCTCCAGAATATATCACATCAAGTCCCTTAGTACCTGAGCCTTTTATTACTACATTTGTAGTCTTATTCTGATAAGTTACTGTCACATTATTTGCACCATCTGATAGTATTGCTGTCGGAGATATTGTAAACTGACTATGTGCAATAGTTCTTGTATCTGTAACCTTGCCCGTAGAAGTAATCTTATCATATCTTACTATCAATGTAATTTCACCTTTTTTTATCTCATCTCCAACATGATAATCTGTACTTCCATTCCATCTTGCCTCCATTGACTTAAAAACCAAATTTGTCTTATTTATAAATGGTTTTGCTATCAATTCTTTTTCACCTACAGTCTTTTGTGTATTAATATAGGTTATAGTAACTGTAAAACCACTTTCCGTACCAGTCGGTACCTTATCTGGAGAAATTTTTATAAAGTTCTTTTCTTCCTTAGGAAGTTCCTTAAACTCTTGTTCTCCTTCATACTGTACTTCAATCTTAAAATCTTCAATCTTAAGTAAATCTCCTGCAGTAACCTCTCCGCTCTCATTCACCTTCCCTATATATTCTGCTTTTATATGTGCTATTTTTTTATTATCCTCTCCATCTGCCCTAGCCACAGTAAAACTAGGCAAAGCTATAATCATAACTAAGCATAACAAAAATGACAAAATCTTCTTCATAACTGCCAGCTCCTTTCTAAAATCATATATTGTATTATATCGGCATTTTATAACTTTCCTATAATATATAATACCAAATCTTTTCCCTCTTGCCAATTCTTTATTAAAGCCATGTATTATATAATAGTAAATTTTGCTCAATAGTCAAACTTAAAAGAAAGGCTGTACCTAATCAACAATAGCCTGACTATTCCGTATCTTGATAAAAGCACAACTTCTATTGAAAATTTTAACCCATTAAGGCTGTTTTATTCAATCACTAAATAATTTCTTTATCCAACAAGAAATCAATCACATTTATATTCAAAATACCGTTATCATCATACCAACGCTTTCCAATATCTCTCCTTACTACAATTTTAGGGAAAGAATCTCCTGTAAGTGTAAATGGTCTTAACTCTGACTCTGCTTTTTCATCAGTGGACATCGCATATGCCGACTGGATATAAGTTCGTTTTCCTCCTGAATTTACCACAAAATCAATTTCCCTTGGAGTACGAACCGAGTTTCCATTGCCATTAACTGTTCTTGAATACACGACACCAACATCAACCAAAAACTGCCTTATATTTAACTCATTATATATGATATTCTCCATTATATGTGTCATTTCCTGCTGACGAAAGCCTATTCTTGCATTTCTCAGGCCTATATCCTCGCTGTAATATTTATTTGGCGAGTCAAAATATGATTTCCCTTTTACATCATATCGCTTACTTTCTGAAAAAAGGAAGGCATCTTCCAAATGTCCGATATATGCACGAATTGTATTGGCAGATACCCCACTCCCCTGTTTAGACTTCAATGTATTTGCAATTTTGTTTGGATTTGTTAATGAGCCAATCGATGAGCAGATCAAATCCAAAATTTGTTCCAGTACATCTTGCCTTTCAATTCTCTTGCATTCAACAATATCCTTAATATACACTTCTGAAAAAAGTGTTTTAAGATAATTCATCTTAGCCGTCTCATTAATTCTCGATAAAATAAGCGGCATGCCACCATAGAATGCATATTCATCAAATGCTTCGTTTTTATCTCCTCCAACAGCATAATAATACTCAGCAAAGCTAAGAGGGTGTACTCTTATTTCATCACTTCGTCCCCTAAATTCAGTAAGAATATCACTTGAAAGCATTTTTGAATTACTTCCCGTTACATAAACATCCAGATTTGATAAGCCTCTCAAATCATTAAGAGCATCGTAAAAAGTAATCCTTTTACCATCAGGATTGTATGGGTTAGCCACCTCATCGGACATTTGTATTTCATCAACAAAAAGATAATATTCCTCTTTACTTTTCTCCACTTTTTCCCTTACATAAGATGAAAGAATAAGCGGATTACGATATTTAATATCTTTTGCAAGGTCAAGCTCAATCGTAATAATCTGTTCCTCTTTTACACCATTCTCAATCAGATAATTTCTATATATATTTTTTAGCAGATAGGATTTGCCACACCTCCTAATACCTGTAATTACCTTAACCAAACCATCAAAACGGTATGAAATCAACTGTTGCAGATAATTATCACGCTTAATTTCCATAAGCCCACTCCATTTCATTGAAAATTTTAGCCCATTAAGGCTTCATTACTCAATATTATATATGTTTTCTTTTAGATTTTCAAATAATTATTTTTAATCTCAATTCTTCTGATATTTTTTTGATAACATACCTATAACTGATAGTTAATACTGTTTTGATTACTATTCATACATAGATAGCAGTATATTTCCCTCTTGCCAATTCCTAATTAAACTACTATAATTATTTTATTATGAAGAAGAAAATATTATTTTTTGACATTGATGGAACTTTACTTGGCAGAAAGGAATATCTGCCTGAAACTGCTATAGAGGCAATTAAAAAGACAAGGGCAAAGGGTAATCTTTGCTTTATTTGTAGTGGCAGAAGTAAGTCTATGTTGCCTAAAAAACTCTTAGACTTAGGCTTTGACGGCATCATCTGTGGAGGTGGAACTTATATATCCTTTGAAAACAAAGTGCTTGTTGACCACCGATTAACACCTACTGAACTTTCAAGACTTTTAGACTGGTTTGAAGGCTCAGACCTCGGTCTTTTCTTCGAAGGGAATGAATATATTCATGTTCTTCCCCTTGAGAGATATAGTGACCCTACAAGGCTCAAGGTTCTTTTAAAAGAGCTCTCTGCCCCTCTAAAAGAAATCAGGCGTGACAATCTGGAAGAGCTAAGTGTAGGTAAATTTTCAGGCATGATAAGTCCTCTCCAATGGGATTATGCTATGAAGATGACAGATGATATAAAAGATTTTATGACTGCGATTATCCATAGAACGCCGAATGAAGATAAATTCAAGGCAGCAAATACACCTTTAGATACAAATAATAAAGATGATAAGGTTAGCTGGTCAGGTTATGGTTTTGTTGAATTCCTACCAAACGGTTTCAACAAGGCTACTGCTATCAAAGCTGTACTTGGCCATCTTAACCTTCCACTTTCATCAGCTTTTGGCTTTGGGGACAGCGAAAATGACAGAGAAATGCTTACACTCCTTCCAAATTCTATCTGCATGGGCAACGGTGATGAGAATATTAAAAAAATTGCCTCGTATGTAGCCCCTCCTTTAATTGAGGACGGCATATACAAGGCAATGGAACATTTTAATTTAATCTAAGTATGAATTTTTATTTAAGCCTCTGTTACTTCACTTTCAGCTGCTTCCTGTACTCTTTTTAGGTTAAAATAACCTCTGGAGTGAGGGGCAGCTTTTGTTTCACAAACCTCTCCTTCACATCCGCACTCTTCCACATCACAGCCACCATTACAGCAAGGGCAAAATTTCTTATAGAGCATATATACTGTTCCTGCCAAAACTGCTACTCCTGCAATGGCTGAGGCGATTCCAATTAATTTTTTCATAACACCCTCCTTTATATTACTTTAAAAGTCCTGCATTTATAAGTTCTCTTTTTAAAATCTCCCTATGAGCATTAGGCATAGCCGTAAGAGGCTTTCTAAATCCTCCAACCTCATGGCCTAAAATATTCATAGCTTCCTTTACAGGAATAGGATTGACATCTATAAATAACGTATTTATGAGTGAAAGATACTTATTCTGAATTGATAATGCCTTCTTTGTATCTCCATTTATAAAACTCATTACCAAATCATGCATTTCTCTAGGTATAACATGAGAAACTACAGAAATCACTCCCTTACCTCCCAGTGCACAAACAGCCACTACCTGATCATCATTACCCGAATAAATGTCAAAGTCAAGGTCTGCTGTAAGTGCTGCTATTTTAGCTATCTGAGAAATATTGCCTGAGGCTTCCTTTATTGCAACTATATTTTTTATATCTCTTGCAAGTTTATATACAGTTTCCGGCTCAATATTAATCCCTGTTCTTCCGGCAATATTATATAACACAACCGGTATTTTAACCGCATTTGCAGTATCTGCAAAATGTTCATATAAGCCATCAGCTGTAGTCTTATTATAATAAGGGGATACTAAAAGCAGTGCATCTGCTCCTGCCTCTTCTGCCTCTTTGGACATTTCTATAGCTGTATGAGTACAATTTGAACCGGTACCTGCAATCACAGGCACTCTTCCATTTACGAATTTAACTGCCTTAGCTATAACATCTATGTGCTCCCTCTCAGTAAGGGTTGCCGATTCACCTGTTGTCCCACATATTACAAGACCGTCCACACCATCTTCAATCTGCTTATTTATAAGTTCCTCTAACTTAGAATAATTTACACTTCCATCAGAACTAAATGGAGTTATAAGGGCTGTTGCAACTCCTTCAAAAATCGACATTATCTTACAAGCCTCCTTCCAAGCTCTACCATCCAAGGATCTGCTGTCTTGGTCATCTTAAGTGCCTCTGCTATGTCGTAATCTACAAACTGTCCGCCCTTCATGCCTACTACACGATTTGTCTTACCCTCTAAAAGAAGGTCTACTGCCTTTGCCCCAAACATACTTGCGTATACCCTATCTGCAGCAGTAGGTCCACCACCTCTCTGAATATGTCCAAGAACAGTAGCCCTTGTTTCCATACCTGTAGCCATTTCAATAAGTTTTGCCATCTCATTGGAATTACCAACGCTTTCGGCATTGATAATTATATAATGCTTTTTGCCTTTTGAACGGAGTTCCTTAATTCTTCCTATTATTGCATCAAGCTTTCCATCATAAGTCTCAGATGTAAGAATTTCCTCAGATCCGTTGGCAATACCACACCAAAGTGCTATATAACCTGCTCCTCTTCCCATAACTTCGATAATGTTACATCTTTCATGAGAAGTGGAAGTATCCCTTACCTTATCTATACATTCCATAGCTGTATTAACTGCAGTATCAAAACCAATAGTATACTCTGTACAAGCAATATCATTGTCAATAGTACCCGGAAGTGCTATTGTGTTAATTCCTCTTTCAGCAAGCCTGCCTGCCCCCTGAAAAGAGCCATCTCCACCTATAACAACCATTCCATCTATGCCATGTTTTCTACATATTTCAGCTGCCCTATCCTGCACTTCAGACTCCTTAAATTCAGGGCATCTTGCTGTATAAAGCACAGTACCACCACGCTGTATCATATCTGATACATTTCTTGAGTCCATATCAATAATATCCTCATCAAGAAGGCCTGCATATCCTCTTCTTACTCCCTTTACCTTTTTCCCTGCTGAAAGAGCTGCACGTACAACACTTCTTATACAAGCATTCATACCCGGAGCATCTCCTCCACTTGTAAGCACGCCTATAGTATTAAGTTCTTTTGTCATCTTTCTACCTCCATAGATTTATTTACATTTTTCAAAATTTTCAAAATAAAAGTCTTTCGCACTCATTTTAATACAAATCAATTCTACAATCAACAATAAGTTTATTTAGTCCTTATCTTAGGGCAGTGTTGTTATAATTTTCACATTTTCATCACCAATTTTTGCCCTAAGAAGTTCCATTACAGGCTCGGCATACGATATACCATTCACCACCTTTACCTGTTTTATCTGTTTTTCTTCCCTACAATAAAACATAACCTTTATACTTCCCTTATTAGCTATAAAAATATCTTCAAATTCTTTCTCAACCTTTGCCAACTCACTTTTATTCTTAAACTGAATCCAAACTTTTCTTGACACATCTTCAAATGGTACTATTTTTTCTGCAATTAGCTTAGCATCTCTCTCTTCCTCAAGCGATGCTCTGCCGGAAATTATGTATTTTCCTCCTTCTACAATAATATCCTTATATTTTTCATAATCTCTTGGAAATACTATAATTTCAACAGTTCCTACCAAATCTTCAAAACTAACAATAGCCATCTGTTTGTTATTCTTTGTAAGCTTTTTAGTTACTGTAGCTACTATTCCTCCCAGTATATAATGTTCATCTTGACGCACCACTACCCCTTCATCTTCTTTAGCATTGTAAATAAAATCAAGAGAATTGGAATTACAAACAGAACTTAGCAGGTCACTGTAATTCTCAAGTGGATTTCCACTTAAATATATCCCAAGCATTTCTTTTTCAAACTCTAACTTAGTTTCTAAATCAAACTCACCTAATTTTGGCATTTTCACTTCAATTTCAGACAGATTCTCTTGCTGTGTTATGTCAAAAAGGCTTAACTGCCCCTCCATTTTACCTTTTTTTTCATGTGCAGCTGCATCAATAACCTGTTCATATACTGCCATCTTTTCACACCTAGTTCCCGGCAGACAGTCAAGAGCTCCTGCTTTTATAAGAGCTTCAATTCCTTTTTTATTTAATATTCCGGACAGTCTTTCTACCAAATTTGATAAGCTCTTATATTTTCCTCTCTTTTCCCTCTCCTCTACAATTTTATATGTAACATTATCACCAATTCCTTTTATCGCAGACATTCCATAACGTATTCCATCTTTTGATACAGTAAACCTGCCTGCCCCTTCATTTATATCAGGTGATAATATATCAATCCCCATATTTTTAGAGTCTAATATATACTGAGAAATTTTCCCTATTTTTGACATCACGCTAGTTAGCAATGATGCCATATATTCATTTGGATAATAGTATTTTAAATAGGCTGTCCGGTAAGTTACAAAAGCATAACCTGCCCCATGAGAGCGGTTAAATGCATAGTTTGCAAAATCAATCATCTTGTCATATATTCTGTTCGCCACACTTTCCGGTATTCCTTTTGAAACACATCCATATATACCTTTTTCCTTATCGCCATATACAAAGCCCTGTCTGCCCTGCCTCATTACATTGCCATCTTTTTTAGACATTGCACGACGCAACACATCACTCTGTCCATAACTATATCCGGCAAGATCTCTTACTATTTGCATAACCTGTTCTTGATAAACCATACAGCCATAAGTAGATTCAAGTATGGGCTTAACTTCCTCACAGTCATATTCTACTGTAGACGGATCCCTCTTACCATTTATATAATCATCAATAAAATCCATAGGTCCCGGTCTATAAAGTGAAATTCCTGCAATTATATCTTCTATATTATCCGGCCTCAGCTTTTTCATAAAGTTTGTCATGCCTTGGCTTTCTAACTGAAATACTCCCTCTGTCTTTCCTTCACTAAGCATTAGATAGACATTTTTATCTTCCATATCAATGCTCTTTAAGCCAAAATCAGGTTTCCCCTCTTCTCGTCGTTTTTCATTTATTCTCTGAATAGTATCATCAATTACAGTAAGATTTCTAAGCCCCAAGAAATCCATTTTTAATAATCCCAGTTGTTCTATAGTTTTCATAGTAAACTGGGTAGTAATTGCCCCATCACTACCGGTAGAAATTGGCACATAATAATCTATCTCTCTCTTGCCTATAACCACTCCCGCTGCATGGGTAGATGCATGTCTTGGTAATCCCTCAAGCCTTTTTGAAAGATTAATAAGTCTCTTCGCTTCTTCATCTTCCTCGTAAATCCTTTTAAAATCAGGATTTAATTCCATTGCCATGTCAATCTCTATCTTCTTACCATTTTTACCTTCCGGTATCATCTTTGCAATTTTATCGCAAAAACTATAAGGTAAATCCAGTGCTCGTCCAACATCTCTAATTACACTTTTGGCAGCCATTGTTCCAAATGTAATTATCTGAACTACCTTTTCTCTGCCGTATTTTTCAGTAACATAATCTATTACCTCTTGTCTTCGTCTCTCGCAAAAATCCATATCTATATCAGGCATGGTAATTCTCTCCGGATTTAAAAAACGCTCAAAGAGAAGGTTATACTTAATTGGATCTATATCAGTAATTTCTAGGCAGTAAGCTACTATACTTCCTGCAACTGAACCTCTTCCCGGCCCTACCGGTATATTTCTATTTTTTGCGAAGTTTACATAGTCCCACACTATAAGAAAATAGTCCACAAACCCCATGTTCGATATAGTATCTAACTCATACTTAAGCCTTTCCCTAACTTCCTCTTCCTTATCTCCTAAAGCATCTCCATATCTTTTTTTGAGTCCGTCTTCGCAAAGTTTAGTTAAATATGAATTAGAGTCATATCCTTCAGGCACTTCGTATTTTGGCAGATGATACTTGCCAAATTCTATCTCTACATTACATCTATTTGCTATTTTCTCAGTATTTTCAATGGCTTCAGGTATATAATGAAATATTTCCTGCATCTCTTCAGGCGATTTTACATAAAATTGTCCACCCCTATACTTCATCCTATCATCATCGGTCACTTTTTTCTGAGTCTGAATACAGATAAGTACATCATGTGCCTCTGCATCTTCTTTATACAGATAATGACAGTCATTAGTTGCTATAAGGGGTATTCCTGTCTCAGCAGAAATTCTCATCAATCCCTGATTTGCAAATTTTTGTTCAGGAAGTCCATGGTCTTGAAGTTCTAAAAAGAAATTATTTTCTCCAAATATATCTCTAAGTTTTTCTGCCTCAGCCCTTGCTCCCTCATAGTCTCCCTGTCCTAATTTGGTGGGTACAATTCCAGCTAAGCAGGCTGAAGAGGCTATAATTCCTTCATGGTACTCTCTAAGCAATTCATAATCTACCCTCGGTTTATAATAAAAGCCTTCTGTAAAGCCTTTTGATACCATTTTTATAAGATTTTTATATCCTGTTTCATTTTCAGCAAGCAAAATTAAGTGATTATAACGCTTTTCTGATTTTTCTATTGTCTTTTCAAATCTTGAACCGGGAGCTACATAAACTTCACATCCAATTATAGGCTTTATTCCCTCAGCCTTACATGCTTTATAAAAATCTATAATTCCATACATAACTCCATGATCTGTTATCGCACATGAATTCATTCCAAGCTCTTTTACTCTTTTTACCAATTCTTTTATTTTACTCGATCCATCCAAAAGACTGTATTCTGTATGCAAATGTAAATGTGTAAAATTCATATTTCCTTCTTTCTAATTCTACAATCTATTATTCTGTGCTATTTGGCTTATTTTATTCAATCTATGATTCACTCCTGATTTGCCTAGTGGTTCCTCTAAAAGCCCTCCAAGTTCTTTAAGAGTTGCATCAGGATATTCTATACGGAGCTTTGCTAACTCTCTAAGTCCATCCGGCAATTTTTCTAACTTATTAATTTTCTGTAAATAATATATATCATCTAACTGTTTTGCTGCCGCAGATGCTGTCTTTTTTATATTTGCAGTTTCGCAGTTTACCTTACGGTTTACCTTATTTTTTACATCTTTTACAATTCTTATATTTTCAAATTTCATAAGGGATTTATGAGCCTCTGTAACTCCCAAAAACTCAGACAAAGTGTCACTTTCTTTAATATAAACCGGATAGTGATTCTTCCTCTTTACTAATTTTGCTTTAAGTCCAAGTTTAGATAGAATTGCAATTAATTCCTCACCCGCCGGACTGTTCCCTACCACGATTTCCAAATGATAACTTTTCTCAGGATCTCCAATAGACCCCGCCGCCAAAAAAGCACCTCTTATAAATGCTTTTTTACAACAGTTATTCTGTACTATAAGGTTTGATACAAGGGAATAATCATCTCTTATTTCCCCCTCTTTATTAATAAGTTTGATGCCCGAAAGTACTTCTTTCGCCAAATCATTTTTAACTAATATCGTATATATTCTAGTGTTTTTCGTAATATTTTTTCGTATTGAAACCTCTCCTGTTATACCAAAAGCCTTCTTTAAAAGTATGTAATATTTTTTAATCGTATAAATATTTTCAGTATGAATAAAAAGTCTATACTTTCCTGTTTCTGTAATTCTCACCCTACCACAAATAACTATCATTGCGGCCAATTCAGCTATAAGGCAGTGCCTTCCACCCGGCACATACTCTGTAAGTTCTTCTTTTACTTCTGATGAAAAGGACATATCAAATCTCCCTGTGTTCTATCCTAGCCTTATACTCAGTCTCTCTAAACCATTCAAGCAGAGCATTTGCCAGTGTTACTGACCTATGCTTTCCACCTGTACAGCCTATAGCTATAACAAGCTGATTCTTCCCCTCTGCCATATAATTAGGGAGTAGAAAATCTACCATATCTGTAAGTTTTGACAAAAACTGTCTTGCAGCCTCTGATGACATAACAAATTCATAAACCTCTTTATCATTTCCGGTTTTTTCCTTTAAATCAGGTATATAAAATGGATTTGGTAAAAATCTCACATCAAACACGAGATCCGCATCAGATGGAATTCCATACTTATAGCCAAAAGAAAGTATAGTAGTTACAAAACCATTATACTTTTCATCATTTACAAATATTTTATATAATTCAGCCCTAAGTTCCCTGGTAAGCAATCTGCTTGTATCAATAATATAATCTGCATTTTCCTTAAGAAAATCAAGGCGTTCTCTTTCTCTTTCTATGCCTGTTTCAATCCTCGCTGCACCTGAAAGTGGATGTGTACGCCTTGTTTCCTTATACCTTCTTATCAGACTCTCATCAGAGGCCTCCATAAAAAGAATCTCAGCACCTTCACTTTTTATCTTGGGTAAAATCCCGGCCAACCTGTCAAGCCCTGAACCGCTCCTTATATCTATACCAATAGCCGTACCTATATACTCACTTCTTGTCTTTGTCAAATTTACAAAATCAGCTAAAAAGTCTACCGGAAGATTATCTACACAAAAATACCCTGCATCCTCAAGGCTCTTTAGGGCAGTAGTCTTACCTGCTCCTGACATTCCTGTAATTATAACCAATTTGGGAACATTCATAGCATTTTTACCTCCGGATAGAGTTTCACTCCACTCTTTTCTTCTACTACTTTACTAACATAGGTGATAAGCTCTTTTACATCATTTGCAGTAGCATTATTAACATTTATAATAAAACCACTATGTTTCTTTGATACTTCTGCACCGCCTATTCTAGTCCCCTTAAGCCCTGCTTCTTCTATCAGCTGAGAGGCATAGCCTGTCTCAGGTCTTTTAAATGTTGAGCCTGCACTTGGATAATCAAGTGGCTGTTTTTCTCTTCTTTTCTCTGTAAGCTCATCAATTTTAGACCGTATTTCTTCTTTTTTACCAGGTTGCAATTTAAAATCAGCTGTAACTACTATGGCATTTTTTAATTCACTTAATATGCTATGTCTATACGAAAACTGCATATCTTCTGCCGAAAAATACTTAAGCATTCCATCTGTAAGAACATATACCCCTTCTACTACATCTTTCATTTCTCCGCCATAAGCCCCTGCGTTCATGCATATCGCACCACCTACTGAACCGGGTATACCTGACGCAAATTCAAACCCTGTAAGTTCTTTTTCTGCAGCAAATACAGCTAAGGCTGAAAGGCTAAGTCCTGCCCCTGCTCTTATAATATCTCCATCCATCCTAGCACCTGCAAGCTTGCCGGATAAATGTATGATTACTCCTTCTACCCCTTCATCAGCTACCAGCAGATTACTTCCATTACCTAGTACAAAAAAACTAATTCCTTCTTTTCTACAAAAGTCAGTTACTTTAAGAAGTTCTTCCATTGTTGTAATTTCAAGAAAAACCTCCGCAGGACCACCAATTTTAAAACTGGTATGCTCGCTCATTGGTTCATTTAAAAATATGGCTTCGCCACATAATATGTTTTGAATCCCTTTCACAAATTCACTATTCATTATCCTATTTTTTCTCCTGCTACCATAGCCGCACAACCATATATACCTGCATCATTTCCTAAAGTTGCAAGCCTAAATTCTTTATTTTTTAAAGCATCCATTACAAATTCATTGTAATATTTATCAATTGCCTTAATAAGCACATCTCCTGCCTTAGATACACCTCCACCTATTACAAATGCTGCCGGATCTGTTATCTGTGCAATTCCGGAACAAGCAAATGCCAAATACCAGCCAATCTTGTCAAGCACCTCTGCTCCGATTTCATCTTTTTTCTTAGCTGCATCTATTACATCTTTTGCTGAAAAATTGTCTATGTCTGAAAGGCTTGTTGTCTTCTTACCTTCTGCCATAGCAAGCTTTGCAAGACGGA
>NZ_JBQMXS010000002.1:0-118501 GCF_052173895.1 Catonella sp.
TTCCTTTTTCTATTCCTTTTTCTATTCCTTTTTCTATTCCTTTTTCTATTCCTTTGTTCTCAAATTTATCTAAAAATCCACACATATCAACTATTCCTCCTTCTGCTTTTATCTTCTTCACTTCCTCTTTTGCCGTTATAAATCTCTTGTCATCCGTAACTGCACCTAACAAATCTAAAACTGCTTCCGGATGCTTTATTTCATCCTGTCTTGGCTCGTACTCTTCATCTTTAGCTAATACTCCTGCTATAAAACTAAAATCACTTTTATAATTTTCAATTTCCTTATTTGACAGCCTAGCCATATCAATCAACTTAAATTTATGGTCTGAAATCTCAACTTCCAGTTCCGGTGGGCAGTTAAGTCTCTCTTTCAGTCTGGTAGGAACTTTCCACTCTCGTTTCCCCCAATAAATTACAATAGTAAAAACCGGATATATCCTTTCATTACCTACCTGACTTTTATATGTCACACCATCATATGAACAAACTCTAAGTATCATATCTTTATCCGGTTCTGTCTGATTTTCTATACCTACGAAAGAAAATATTACTCCATTCCTTTTCCAAAGTTTAGCTACATCTCTTATCTGTTCATGATGAATACCCCCATCATCTTTAAACTGTGTTACAGTAGCAGTCTCTTCTAATTCTTCACTTTTAACTACTTCTTTACCCTCAAATATTGCACCATTTATAACATCTGCAAATACATCATTATAGCCTAACAGCTGTTTTTCTTTTAAATCTTTTTCTTTCATTTTACTCCTTTTCACAATAAGATACAACTAAATAGATTTTTAAATTACTAAGCAACAATAAAGAACAATGTTTTGAAATAAATTTCCGAATCGGAACTGAATATTTCATAAAATACCTAATAAAAATAGAAAACAATATAACAAACATCTAGATAATAACACTATTTTTAACTATTTTCAAGTTAAAAAGTCACTTCCACAAAAAAAAGGACTTCCATATTTAATGAAAATCCTTTTTTGTATATTCAATAAACAAAACATAAATATTGAACTAAGTAAAATATACCAACTGTTCTCCAGCCTCTGCACTCTTTAGCGGCTCCTTTGCATAAAGCACTATACCCTTGCCCTTGTAGTCTTTACAATATTCATACTTAGCCTCAGCCTCTATATGAACCCAATCCTTTTGTTCAAACTTAAATGCATCAGGAGCATGGCATACGAAACCTATAAACTGCACATCAGCAGCACAGCAGGTCATTGCAAATCGACCCGGAACCAATTTATCATTTGGAAACTTCTTATCTCTATAAACAAGTCCCCTAAACTTCATTGTTTTGCCCTTATATTTTTCAGGATGTTCCATAGCATCTAAGTACCATAGTCCAAAATCATCGTCTTCAAGCTCTATGATATCTTTATCCGTATCAAACGGAAGGCTTTCTATGTAGGCATCATCAAGGTTTCCCTTCTCATCCTCATAAAGAATCTGAGCTTTTCTATTCAGAGCCTTAATTCTTCTTCTGTACCCTCCTCTAAGTTCTGTGTCTGTAACCCTGTTAAATACAACCAAATCAGCCGGTTTTACCTGCTCCATCAAAAAACTTCCCATATTTTGCAAGTAATTTTCAAAGGTTGAACCATCTATTAGATTAATACACTGCACAAGCATCCAGTTCTCCGGAAACTCATCAATGATTTCCTGTGGAATCCACATTCCATTATTTTCAATAATCACCCTATCCGGATTATATTCTTTCTCAAGTTTTTTAAGAAATTCCTCTGTTATATCTTCTTTATCTTCCACTACAACTGTGGATATTTTATTTCTCTTTAACAGTTTTTCAGAAAGTTCTATCTCTCCTTCTTCGCACATTATAAAAAGAGAGAGATTGCCATCTTCAAACTCACCACCCTCAAGGGTATCCCTTAAGAAAGCGGTTTTTCCACTTTCAAGCATACCTGTAAACATATAAACAGGTATATCTTTTTCATAAGCCATAGTTTCTCCTTACAGTCTTTATATTAAACCTCAAAAAGTCCTTTTATTTCATCCTTTTTAAGTTTTGAACCAATCACACAAAGTTTTCCTGTAACATCAGGACTGCCTACCCTTACCTCAAACTCACCCGGAGTAAGGTCAAATTCAAGCCAATCAGCTCCGTCAGACTGAACTATACCCTTTGCACGAAGTATAATACCAAGGTCATTTCCCCATGCCAGTTTATCTAAAATCTTTTCAAGGCTTTCTTTTGTAAAGTGCTTAGGAGTAGTAACTCCCCAGCTGTCAAATACCTCATCAGCATGGTGGTGATGGTGGTCATGATGATGTCCACATCCACAACTATGCCCTTCTCCATGGTCATGATGATGGTGACCGCAACAACATTCATGCTCTTCTCCATGGTCATGATGGTGATGTCCACAACCACATTCATGCTCTTCTTCATGCTCGTGATGGTGGTGACCGCAACCACATTCATGCTCTTCTTCATGCTCATGATGGTGGTGTCCGCAACAGCATTCATGTCCCTCTTCATGGTCATGATGATGCTCACAGGCTTCCAGCTCTTCTTTAGTAAATAACGAGTCTTTAACCTCCGCCTTTGTTCCTTCCATAGTATCAAGTAACTGCTTACCTGTAAGACTATCCCAATCTGTAGTAACTATAACCGCCTTATTATTAAGTTTTTCTATGGCAGCTACTGCCTTAGCAAGTTTAGACTCGGATGTTTTTCCTGTACGGCTTAAAATTACCGTATGAGCATTTTCAATCTGATCATTGAAAAATTCTCCAAAATTCTTCATATACATTGTAACCTTACCCGCATCTGCAACCGCAATAAAACTATTTAATTCTACATTTTCAAAATCTTTCTGAACTTCATCCACTGCCTTAATTACATCTGACAGTTTGCCCACTCCCGAAGGTTCAATTATAATTCTATCCGGTTCATATTTTGCTATTACATCCCTTAAAGCAGTACCAAAATCCCCTACTAAGGTGCAGCAGATACAGCCCGAATTCATCTCCGTAATTTCGATACCGGCCTCTTTTAAAAAGCCACCATCTATCCCTATCTCTCCAAATTCATTTTCAATAAGCACTACCTTTTCTCCAGCCAGCGCCTCTTTAATAAGTTTCTTAATGAGAGTTGTTTTCCCTGCACCAAGAAAACCTGAAATTATATCTATCTTAGTCATCTTCCTTCTTCCTTTCGTCTATTTTAGCCAGTTACCATTAACTAACCAAGCAAGACCTATCTTACCACATTGAATTTTTAATTTCAACTTTTAGATGAGTTCCAGCTTTCTAAGCACATCTTCAAATTTGTCTGTGTCTAGAGGTTTATTTGCATACCCGTCACATCCAAGTTCAAAGGCTCCATCTACATAATTAAGATCGCTAAGGGCAGAAACCATAATTATCTTAGGGCATTTTTCTTCAGGTAATTTGAGTCTTTTTTCTGCTTCTCTAATCCTGTACAATGCTTCAATCCCATCAGTTCCCGGCATCATTATGTCTAAACAGATTAGGTCATAGTATTCTCCATCCTCTGCTGCAAATTCAAAGGCAGCAATAGCCTCTTCTCCGTCCACTGTTGCATCTACTTCTCCATATTTGCTTAAAAAACTTATCCCAAACTTTCTGCTGGCATAATCGTCTTCGGCCAGTAAAATTCTCATTTCATCCTCCTTATTATTCAGAAATATGATCAAACGGAAGTTCTATATCCACTTCTGTTCCTTTTCCTTCTTCACTCTTAAGTATGACTCTTCCATTTATTTCTTCTATCAAATGTGCTACCTGATCAAGTCCCACTCCTCGTCCTGAATAATCACCTATGGTTTTTCTAGTTGTAAATCCTGTCATAAATGGTATCTTAAGTATGTCTTCCATACTGTAAGTTTCTTTTGGATTAAGAAGGATTCCCTTCATCTCGGCAGCTTTAAGTATCTTATCCGGATTAATACCTGCTCCATCATCCGAAAAATGAATCTCTATGCCTTTGAATTTATCTGACTTCATAAATTCAACCCTTATATGCCCCTCTTCTTCCTTGCCTTTCTTAACTCTGGCTATAGGTGTTTCTATTCCATGGTCTACAGCATTTCGTATGAGATGGGTTAACGCTTTTGAAAGATTGCCTGTCTTGTATTTTTCAATATAAAGTATGGACTCTTCATTCTCAAGTCCTATTATTTCAAACTCAGCTTTTTTGCCTGTATGCTTTAATAGGTCTTTTGCTGCAAGCCTTGCCTTAGAAGCTACCAACGAAAAATCCATCATCCTTGCATCCATAACCCAAGCCTTAATCCCCTGTGCCAAATGGTCAATTTCAGCAAGTTCTGCTGCCTTACCGTTAGCCTTAAGCTCATCCATTATGTGTTCAAACCTTACACTTAACTTCCTAATTTCTTCCATCTTATCATCAGTAATATCAAAACTTATAAGCCTATTCTTAAGTGAACTTAGGATTTCTGTAGGAGTTTTAGGTTTATTTAATCCATCCTCACTCTTTTTATTCTCATCCATTAAAAGTCCATCAAACACTCCCCTTGTAGGAGAGATTAAGGCAGAATCACTTTCCGACTTACTAGGAATGTAATACTGTTTTCTTCTCGTAGGTGTAGATGTAGGAAGTTTATTAAAGCCCACTACTCCTGTATCCATCTGACTTATCAGTTCCATAATCTCACTATTGTCACCATTTACTTTTTCATTATGTGTCAATTTGTAAAGTTCATTGTGGATGAACTCTGAATATGCTGCAAGTACCTCCTCAAAAGGCTCAAAATCAGGCTTTTCTGCCCTCACATCCCTATAGCAGTCTAAAAGCTTTTCAAGTGCTCCGCTTACCTGTGCTATGCTGTCAAAGAGAAGCATACCTGCATCCCTACGGATAATCCTTACGAGTTTGGCAAGTTCCGCTATAAGCTCCCTTCCAAAATCTCCTGTCTGCTCAGCACTCAGCCTATACTTATCAAATGTACTGATAGAATCTCCTGCCTCAGTTACAAACATTTCAATTATAGGTTCTTTTTTTGCTACTCCCAAATCAATTCCTCCTTATCCCACTCTGTATCTTAAAAAATATATCTACTATACTTGGATCAAAACTTTTTCCGGATTCTAACTTAATTATGTCAAGTGCCTCCTCATGTGAATAAGCATCCCTGTAGCATTTATCTCTTGTAAGTGTATCGTATACATCTATCAAAGAGAAGATTCTTGCTGAAATCGGTATGCCTTTTCCCTTAAGTCCCTTAGGATATCCTGTTCCGTCCCACTTCTCATGATGGTAATAAGCTATATCAATTGCCATTCCGAGGTATCGACTAAATTCATTATGACTGTATACTTCTGTCAAAGTTCTTGCCCCTATCTCAGCATGAGTCTTCATTACCGTCATTTCATCTGAATTAAGCTTACCTTTTTTAAGCAAAATCCTGTCACTTATTGCAAGCGTACCTATGTCATGAAGAGGTGCCGCAAGCTCTATGTCTTCAATAAAATTATTGCTTATATATTTTTCATACTCAGGTGACAGCTGAAGACTCTGAGCCAAAAACGCTGAATTTGCAGACACATTGAACATATGGGTTCCTGTTGGGTCTTCCCTTGATTCTGCAAGCCTTACAAGACCGTATATAAGATATCTCTGATCATCAGTAATCTTTGCTATCTGAGAATTCATCATTCTGTGTAACCTTTTATTATACTCCTCAAGCTCTCTCTGCATAACCAAGTTTTTAATCTGAGTATTTATCCTAAGTTCCACTTCATCAAAGTCAAAAGGTTTCACTATAAAATCAACTGCGCCTACATTATACCCTTTTTTTCTTGAATTTGCATCTCCCATAGCCGACACAAAAATTACTGGTATATCTGCTGTCTTTGGATTTGCCTTTAACATTTCACAAAATTCATAACCATCTATATCAGGCATTGATATATCCGACAAAATAAGGTCTGGTGGCAATGCCTTTATAGCCTCCATAGCCTGTTTTACATTCTGTACAGGCCTTGCTATAAAGCCTGCATCTTTTACTATATCAGACATTACTGCAAGACTTGTAAGCACATCATCCACAATAAGAATATTTGTTTTCATTCCTCTCTACCCTTTAAAAACCAATTTCTGCAAGTTTACCCTTTAACAAATTAAACTGGGCTATCGCCTTATCATGGTCTCCCCTGCGAATAATAAGTTCCAACCTGAATGCCTCTTTTTTAAGCATCTGTTCAGACTCATCATCTGATATAAGATTTTTTATGACACTTGCAAAATTTTCTGCTTTTTCCCAGTTTTCAAGTTCTATGCAAATAAATAGCTTTTCAAGCGCTGAATTAATCTCTCTTATATTCTCGCTCGTTCCAAACTGATAAATATTATCAGAACTTGCAGCAAGTTTCCAGCCCTTCGTTCCATCTCCTGCATATTTTGACTCCTCTTCTGATTCCGTATACTGTCCACTTCCCTCATAAATAAAGTTACCATTAGGCAATTCTATCCCTGTAGTCTCTCCTGCACTATCACTTTTTTTAAGAATTACATTGAACGAAAACGAACTGCCCTTGCCTGCTTCACTTTCAACCTTAATATTACCTCCCATAAGTTCTACGAGTTTCTTCGTTATGGAAAGTCCCAGTCCTGTACCACCGAACTTCCTTGTAGTGGAGGCATCTACCTGTGAAAATTTCTTAAAAAGTTTGTCCATATTTTCTTTGGCTATACCTATTCCGGTATCCACTACCATAAAGAAGAGTTCCACAAAATCATCCTCTTCACGAATTAGCGAGGCTTCTACTGCGATATGCCCTATAGTAGTAAATTTTACTGCGTTACTTAAGAGATTATTAAATATCTGAGTAAGCCGCAGTTCATCTCCTATCAGATACTTAGGTATATCATCACCCACATGAACAAGAAGTTTCAAGCCTTTTTCATTTACCAAAGTTACATTAAATGCCATCACGCTGTTTAAAAACTCCCTAAATGAAAATGCCTTATTTTCAAGCACCAGCTTGTCTGATTCCATTTTTGAAAAATCTAAAAGATCATTTATTATCTTAGACATATTTACACAGCAGTTTTCTATTATACCTACAGTTTCAAGTTGGTACGAATTAAGCTCTGTATTAAGAAGATTTTTCGCCATGCCTTGGATACCATTTACCGGAGTTCTAAGTTCATGAGTAATATTAGACACAAATTCTGTCTTATATTTTAATTCAGACTTCAATTCCTCTTTGCAGGCAGCAAGCTCCCTAGCCATATTTTTGTTTTCTGTCTGATCTATTGCAAATACTACAAAACCTTGCTTTCCAAACTTCATTATCTTTACATCAGCTGGAAAACAGGTTTTATTTTTTCTATAAATATCAGTTTCAATATTGTCAAATGCTGAAGTTTCTTCTAAAACAAGATTTGGAAATATCTCACCAAAGTTTCCAATCAACTCTCCCTGCAGATAACCTAAACTTTCTTTTGCTTTGTTGGAACAGTCCACAAATACTCCCATCCTGTCAAATACAAACACAAGTTCAAGACATTCCTCTTTCATGATGTTAAAAAGTTCCATATCAACATACATATTCCACCTCCCATACACATTTTGTGTATGATAAATATTTTTTTATTTATATAGAAAATTCCTCGTAAAATGCATAGCTTACGGCATAAAAGTTCATCTTACGGCACTGCTCATGCACAAAATGTGTATAAACACATACTTTTTCATTTGACATTTTACAGATAAAATTATATATTAATATCATGTTGTTTTACAATTTCCCCATTACAGGAGGTAGGTAATGAATTTTCACATAAGACTTAAACAGCTCCGCCAAAAGCATGGACTTACTCAAGGTGAACTTGCTAATATGTTAGGCCTTAAACCTACTGCAATTTCAAACTATGAATCCAACAGAAATGAGCCTTCTTTTGACAAACTAATAGCCCTTTCCAAAGAGTTCGATGTTACCTGTGACTATTTACTTGGCATATCTGACTCTGCTCTTCCTATAGGAGGCGAAATACTGGACAAAGAAATAGTTGACTTCTTTTTGGTATATCAACAGCTAATGCCAGAAAGTGCAGCTTCCATAAAAGACTATGCCGATTATCTACTTGATAAACAGGAAAATAGGAAAGGACGTAAATAGTCTCAACTTATACCACTTGTCCCAAATCCGCCCCTATTTTCATTATCAAGTGAATTTACTTCAGTAAAATTGATCCTAGGCTGATGTTTCATTATACGGAACTGGCAAAGCCTGTCACCTACATGTATCTCCGTATCCTTCATTGCAAGGGCTGGCCATTTCCATTCATCAGCATCTCCTTTATAGCTCTCATCTATTACTCCCATATGATTAGTCTGTATAAGCCCAAAATTCTTATATGTAGAACTTCTTGGCACCACATGAGCCTCATAGCCCTCCGGTAGTTCCATAGCTACTCCTAACCTTATCAACCTGAATTCACCCTTTTTCATAGTCACATTTTCTGCCGCTCTAAGGTCTATCCAATCTGAATTACCTGCTATGTAACAAAGTTTTTCTATTTCATTTGTAAAATATTTAATCTTTATTGTTTCCATCTATACTCCTAATGCCCTAAGCCTTCTTTTTGCCTCTACCGCCCTCTGGGTATTGCCATGCTCATTTATAACCTTATTATACCACTCAGCTGCCCTTGTCTTATCAGCAAGCCTATCGTAACATCTTCCTGTAAAATAAATTGAATCTACATTGAGATGATTCATTTTAATAGAAGTATCAAATATCTTTAGAGCATCTTCAAATTTTCCTCTATTGTATGCTCCAAATCCCTCTTGGAAGAGTTTTTTAGACTGTTCTTCAAATACTTTAGTAGAAAGCTGGTTGTAGAGATTTAGCATATTTTTATTAGTAATTGTTGCCTTATTCACTCCTAACAATACCTCAGCTGCCTTTGCCCTATCATCCATTACAAAATAAGCTGCCGCTTCTGCTAAGGAACCGTAGTCATTAGTTTCAGTTTTCTTATTATTTTCTGAAAGCTGCTTATTTTTGGATTCAAGCATTTCTGTTCGTTTTTTCAGCTCCTCATTTTCACTTTTTAACGAATCAAATTCAGCATTGGTCTTTGCCATAGTCTCACTAAGGCTCACTATTTCAGCATTTTTATTTTCAACAGACTTGGCTCTTATTCCCGGAACTACCATAATCATAAAAAATGCCATACCAAGCACTATTCCAATCAAAAGATTGATCCAAGGAAGTATTCCATACTTATTTTCCCTATAAGCTCCAGACGGGGCAAAAGACTCCCTTGCATTAAGCACAAGTTTGTCTGCAGCCACATCCTCTGTCCTATCCTCACCTGCATCCGTTCCTTGAATTTCATTAAGATAAAAAATAGCTGATGGATTCGCTATATCTACATTTAACAACATTTTAAGATATTTTTTAGCCTGCATCTGCTTTCCTGTCTTAATGCTTAAAAGTGCCAAAAGCTGCAACCCTTTTATATGCTTATTATTTAAGGAAACTAGTTTTTTCAGCTGTATGATAGCAAGATCATACGTACCTGCTTTTGCAAGCTTTAACGATGCATTGTATTTTTTAATTACCTGCTCTGCATTATCAAGTCTTGCAAGGTTATTTTGAAAATATGACAGATAACTTATAGCAAGGTTATCTTCCGACTGAAAGTGGCCACTTATTATCCACTCACCCAAAGCATTAGCAATCTCTCCCATCTCACTGTAGATAAGTCCCAAGAGATTTCTCGCATTAGTATTTTTTTTATTTATTTTAAGGCTGTTTACAAGGCTTGTCACTGCTCCTGAAAGATCTCTTGCCTTTGCTTTCTCAAGCCCATCATTATAGCATCTGTTTGAAATCATATAAAGCTTTTTAAATATTTTTATATCACTGCCACATTTTTCACAAATGTTCCCAGCTGTGAGTTTTGTATTACAATAAGGGCACTGCATATTATTACCTCATCTCCCCTGTTTCTTTAAGCAACTCTTTAATGAGATCTGCTACATCCGACATATCATTATGCCTTACGACATCCTCTACTTCCTCCACTTCAAGACTGGGCTGAAATTTTTCAAGTTCTTTATCAAAATCTAACATACTATCTCCCTTCAAAACATAATAAAAATGGCATGAAATACAGACTTCTGCATTAAAATCATACCACATTTTTTAGCCTTATTCAATTACAATCAAGAATTATTCTCCTTTATACAATGTTCCACTCCTCTATCCTAAACAATTTTTCTGTTTCTGTACTTGACATTTTCTATCTCTTCGTGTATACTTTGTTCGTTGTCTAGGGGATTGGTCAAATGGTATGACAAGGGTCTCCAAAACCTTTAGCGGGGGTTCGATTCCCTCATCCCCTGTACTTTTGAGGAAACAGAAATGTTTCCTCTTTTTCGTCTGATTCACTCTTTTCCCTGATTTTTCTGAACCTTTTTCCACCTTCCATATTGTATCACTTTGCATTCTTTATCATTGCTCTATATTGTGGCTTATCTTGTTCTGAAATTTCCAATGCATCAAGTGCCTGCTCTAGATTTAGTTTTAGATTTGTCATAAGCCTTTTTAAAGATAATATTATTCCTTGTTCTATTCCTTGTTCTATTCCCTTCTCTATACCTCGTTCTTCTAATGCATCTAAATATTCACACATATCTGACTTTCTCCCTTCTTTTTCATCTGATTCAACCTTTTCCCTGATTTCTCTGAACCTTTTGTCGCCTTCTACCTCGTAGAGCACATCTAATGTTTCGGAGCGATGTTTAATCTGATTCCTCGTCGGCATGTAGCCCTTTATGTTAGCTATAATTCCGGCTATAAACTGAAAATCCCTCTTAAACTTAGCTACATCCTCTGCTGTAAGCCTTGCCATTTCAACAAGTGTAAACTTGTGGTCTGAAACAAATTCCTCAAGCTCAGGTGAGCAATCCACTCTTTCCTTCAAGCAGGTCGGTGCATTCCATTTTTCCTTCCCCCAGTACAGAACTATGGTAAACACTGGATATATTTCTTTGTTTCCTTTCTGCCTACTGTAGGTAGCACCATCGTAGGAACATATCCTAAGAATTAAGTCCTTATCCTGTTTTGACTGATTTTCAATCCCTATAAATGATACAATCACTCCATTCCTTTTCCAGAACTTTGCTACATCTCTCAGCTGTTCTCGGTAGTCGCTCTCATCATCCTTAAACTGAGTAACAGTAACCGCATCCTCAAGCTCCTCACTCTTTACTACATCTTCGCCGTTAAACACTATGCCATTTACCACATCGGCAAACACATCGTTGAAATTTAGCAAAATCTTCTCCGCAATGTCTCTTTCTTTCATTCTACTCCTTTTCTGAAAAATAAACAACAATACATTTTTTTTGAAATAAATGAGAAATTTAGAATAATTATCTCAAGAACTAATAAAAACAGATACAGAATAATATACTGTAACAACTAAATAATAACACCAACAAACTCTGATTTCAAGATATTTTGATACCAATGCCTGATTTTAATAATTTTAGGGTATAAAGTAAAAATGCTAAAATCCTCTATAACATTGATTTATATGGATTTTAGCATTTTTTATTTCAAAACTTTTATATCAAATGTATATTTTACCTTTATTATCCCTTATAAAATAATCCGAGTAAAATAAAAGCCATTACTATAACAGGAAGTACATACATCATATATCCCTTCATCCAACTCCGTACCTTAATTCCCTTCCCCTTGTTTGCCTCTGCCACAAAATTATCCCATCCCCATCCTCTCTTGCTTATACAAAAAAGCACAAAGATAAATGAGCCGATAGGCAGGATTAGATTACTTACTAAAAAATCTTCCAAATCCAAAAAGCTTGTCCCCTTGCCCATAGGCTCAATAAAACTAAGAACATTAAAGCCGAGCGCACATGGGAGCGAAAGTACCAATATAACAACACAATTTACAATACTTGCCTTTTTCCTACTCCAACCCGTAAGATCCATTGTACAGGCAAGTATCGTTTCAAACACTGCAAGAACAGTTGAAAATGCTGCAAAACTCATAAATACAAAGAAAAGACTTCCCCAAACCCTGCCAAGAGGCATATTGTTAAATATGTTAGGGAGAGTTATAAATATGAGGCTTGGACCACTATCAGGCTGTACTCCATAAGTAAAGCAGGCAGGGAAAATAATAAGTCCCGAAACTATCGCCACAAAGGTATCCAATACGGCAACATTCACTGACTCTCCCATAAGACTTCTTTCATTTCCTATATAACTCCCAAAAATCGCCATAGAGCCTATACCTATACTCAGAGTAAAAAATGCCTGATTCATAGCTGAAACTATTACCTTTGACCACCCTATCTGACTCACCTTATTTACATCAGGAAGCAGATAGAAACTAAGTCCTTCGGCACTCCCCTCCATAAAAAGACTGTTTACTGCAAGCAGTAGCATTATAATAAGAAGACTTGACATCATCCATTTACTTACCTTTTCAAGTCCCTTTTGAAGTCCCATAGAGTTGATAAAAAAGCCCACAACCACTACTACTACCATGTAAGATACCTGGGTAACAGGAGAACCCAACATTCCTGCAAAGAGGCTAGCCACTCCATCCTTATTAAGTCCTTCAAACTTACCGTAAGCCATTGACACAAAATATTTAATCATCCATCCTGCAACAGTTGTATAAAACATCATCAAAATATAATTTCCGGCCATACAAACAAGACCATGAAGATGCCACTTACTTCCCTCTTTTTCTATTTTCTGATACAAATGGACAGGACTTTTTCTGCTTGCTCTGCCCATCGAAAACTCCATAGTCATAACAGGAATTCCGAGTACCGCCAGAAAGAATAAATAAATCAGTACAAAGATGCCTCCACCATTCTGACCTGCAAGATATGGAAATTTCCATACATTTCCTATTCCTATCGCACATCCCGCACTTATAAGTATGAAACCTAGCCTGCTTTCCAATCTCTCTCTTGAACTTTTTTCCGGCATTTACTTTCATCCTCTCTTTAATTTTATTAGTTAATTTATTTCATAATCGTAGCAGATTCTTTCCGAAATAAACGGTTTGACTTTATTCTCCGCAACTGCTATATGCTCAGGGTGAGTAGCATAATTTTTAAGAGCCTCTTCATTTTCAAACGAAGAATCCAAGAGTACATCTACTGTCGAACCTGACAGTCCCTCTATTTGCACCTTTATTTCAATAACCCCTTTCATTCTATTTTTAAGGGCTTCCAGCGAGTCTTTAATTTCTTTTTTTACCCTTTCCCCTTCTTCATTAGTCAAACCATTTTTTAATTTCCATAAAACTATGTGCCTTACCATGTTCCCTCCTTACAAAAAAGATAGTTATTATTTTAACATAATATTAAAGAAATACATCTTCTTAAATAACATATTTGCTATGAAATTTAGGAATAATATACTCCCCGACATTATCTAACAAAATAATATCAGGGAGTTTTCTATTATAAGCTTTATTTTTTATTTTTCAACTACTTCTTTTATCGCCTTAATCAATTCATCCAAGTCCATTTCCGAACGCTCACTCATTATTCTTACAGTAGCCTTCGGTATCATTACCCTGCCTAAAGGTGAATTTAACATTTTAAATTTAGAATTTATCTTAGGAAGTTCCTCTTTAAGATGAGGGCAGGCTGCAAGTAAGGCTGTAAGCTTAGTATCAGGAGTTACTTCAATCCTTCCATCGTTATTTATAACCTCATCTGTCACTTCCTTTTCTATTTTTGACACATTCGTATTATCCGTCTTTTCATCCTGTCCACTATCTTCTCCAACCACATCTCCCTTAAGTCCTTCATCCCAGTTAAGAAGGGTTCTTGATCCTTGAAGATTTCTGATTCTGCTACAGTCCTGCATAATTTCAAGCACTCCCTTAAAATTCCCAACTTCATCCCTTACAGCTGCATAATAAATGTAAATAAATACTCCCGGCTTATTTATCCAAAAATCTACATGATCTTCCTCGCCTTTTCTAAATTTATCCACAATCTCTTCTACTATATGCACACTCTTCCTCGGATGACAGTTTTTTACATCTCTTCCTATAACATTTCTACTTCTTGGAAAAATTCTATGGTCTGTATCCGAATAAAATTTAACTATTTCATTTTCATCTACAAATGATATATCTAAGGGGAGATTTTTAAAAATCATATTTATCTGATTAAGTGTTAATTTTCCGGTAGATACATCTAACTCTTCACTGTTAGATGCAAATCCATATTTACCAAGCAGACTTGCAAGTTCTCCCATAAACCCTTCGTTCACAGGCTTGTCCGAACCCGACTTATTTACACTGTCTTCTTTATCTACTCCCTTTCCCACTCCAAAAGCAAATCCTATTTCAATATCTCCCGACTTCATATCTTCAAATTCTTCATCACTTATTAACTTTAACGAGGTAGGATAAAGTACAGTTTCTTCCTTTGTCATCAAATCTCTTATATCCTCTACCAGTGTAGTCTGTTCTTTTATGAAATCCTCTTCCTTATCTGCCTCAAGCAAGGCTCTAAGTTCAGATATTTCATCCCTTATAAAGTCATCCAAAGTCCACATAGTAGTTGTAGGTCTTGTAAATCCTTTCTTTTCAAGCACAGGATAAAGCTGATTCTGTTTTCTTGAAAGATGAATACGAAATTCTCTTAACTTATCATAGAGTTCAAACCACTGGTTTTTTATTATCGGATACTGCACCAAATCCTCCACTGCAAGCAGATGTTTTCTCATCTCATCATTTTCTTCAAAATATCTTAAAATAGGATGATCTTCTTTTAGCTTAGGACGAGTCACCTCCATAATTCCTTCAAAGAGTTCAAGCATTTTCTGTATGTCTTCCTTACGGCACTCATCTTCCTCTTCCTTTGTAAGTTCCTGCTCTGCAAGGGCTACTTCTGCAGGGGTAAGGGTTTTAACTTTTTCTTTTAATAAAGCCCTCGCTTCCTCCAGTGTATACTTACCATCCTTATATGCCTGCTTGATTTCAAGCACTGTTGCCAATTTATCCATATCGGCATCTTTTAAGTAATCCTTCATCATAGTATTGTTCTCCTTAACCTACTGATTTCATATGAATTAATCATCGCTAATCATTCTATCAAATTATATTCAATCTGTCATCTGTTTTTTATAAATAACCATAATTTCACTAAATTAACCATGTTTTACTTGAATTGTTCGTGATATTCCTTTATATTTCTTAATATTTCAATAATATGTTATATGTCTTAAAAATTCCCTTACGAAAAACTTACTTAAAACTTTAATCTTGATTGACTATACCCTAATATTGAGATAAAATGTAAGGTAGGTTTTCATATAGAAAATACCTACACTAAAATAACCGAGAGGCGGTGATTATTATTGTCAACGGATGCTATCAGCACTATTCGTGAAACTGAAAAGTTAGCTGAAATGGCTGAACGAGATGCAAAAGATAGAGCTTCTGATATTGTTTCAAAGGCTCATTCTGATGCGAAAGAACTCATTTCATCTAAGATTTCTGCTGCCAAAGCCGGCGCTGAATCTAAGCTTGCTGAAATAAGCAAGGTAAATGAGAGTTTCCTGCAAAAAGCGGAAATTGAAAGCTCTGAGGAAGTAAAAGCTCTTCGCTCACAGGCAGAAGGCAAGAAAAAAGAGGTGGCTGAAAAAGTCACGGAGATACTGTTTTAATAATCTCCCCAAAAGCCTGCTAAAATGTACTGAAAATTTAATAAGGAAAGGAGGAGTTAAACATGTCCGTACTACCTATGAAACGCTTGTTCATAGCAGCTCTAAAAAAAGACAGGAAACCTATTCTCGAAAGCTTACAGCGACTTGGTGCAGTTGAAATCAATGCTGATGCCGGAAAAGAACTCTTCGTCAGTAAAGACGGTCAGACTGATACTCTCTTTAAACAGACCGACACCTCTTCTGCCAAAGCTACTTTTGAGAAGAATGCAAACCTTGCATCACAGGCTCTTGCCATATTAGATAGAGAAGTTCCTGTTAAATCCGGAATGATGGATTCATTTGCCGGCAGAGATAAGATGAATGCCTCTGACTATGAGTCGCTTGTAACTAAGCGTGACAAGATTATGGATATGGTCTACGAACTGAACAGTCTTAACAAACAAAAGGCTGAGGCTGAGGCTGAAATTCCAAAGCTTATTAATCAGCGAGAGATGCTTGTGCCATGGCTTGGTTTCACGCTCCCTCTTGATTACAAAGGTACTAAACATACTAAGGCCTTTATTGGAACTTTCCCTACAGCTTACGATCAGAGTTCTTTACAGATTGCTTTTGCCGAAAAGGCTCCTAACGTACAGAAAGTAGATATCTCCATCATTAGCAGCAACGAGGAGCAGACTTGCGTCCTCATCATCTGCCACAACACCGAAACCAAAGAAACCGAGGATGCTCTGCGTGCTCTTAGCTTTGCACGACCTGCTCTTCCATGCGTAGTTCCTTCTGAACAGGAAAAAAGTATTACAAGGGATCTGGCGAAACAGGAAGAAATAATCAAAACTGCTACAACAAAAATTGCAGGATATGCAGATAAGCGAAAGGAAATCACCTTTATTGTTGATTACTTCACTATGCGTGCAGATAAATATGGTGTAATCGGTGGACTTTTCCAGTCAAAACGAGTATTTTGCATCACAGGATACATACCTGAAAGAGATATTAAATCTCTCGATGCTGCAATCACTTCCAAATTTGACTGCGTAGTGGAATACAGCACACCTTCAGATGAAGAGAATGTGCCTGTTAAACTCTCAAACAATGCATATGCCACTCCTATAGAGGGAGTAGTATCAGGCTATGCACTTCCCGGCAAAGGAGAGGTTGATCCGACCTTCCTAGCTTCTATATTCTATTATGGACTTTATGGACTTATGCTTTCAGATGCTGCCTACGGACTTATAATGGTATTTACTACACTCTTTGTACTTACCAAATTTAAAGGCAGACTTGAAGAAGGCACAAAAAGAATGTTACAAATGTTCTTTGGTTGTGGTATAGGTACAACAATATGGGGCTTTATCTTCGGAAGTTTCTTTGGAGATGTAATCCCAAAATTTACAGAAACTTTCTTAGGAAAAGCTGTAAACTTGCCTTATCTTCTCGATCCTATTAAGGATCCTGTAACCTTACTTGGTATAGCATTCATTATAGGTATAGTTCATCTATTATGTGGACTTGGAATTGCTCTCTATACCAACTTAAAACAAGGCAAGATAGTTGAGGCTGTATTTGATGTAATCTGTTGGTATCTTTTCTTTGGTGGTCTTTTAGGTCTTTTACTTACCACAGATATGATACAGAATATGTTCAAGTTCACTATTAACTTCCCTCAGGCAATTGTCACAATATTTACAGTATGTGCACTTGCCGGTGCAGCTGGAATTCTCATAATGGGAGGCAGAGAATCAAAGAACCCTCTTAAGAGATTTCTTAAAGGTCTTTATGCTCTTTATGGCATAAGTGGATACTTAAGTGATGTGCTCTCCTACTCAAGACTTCTTGCTCTCGGTCTTGCAACAGGTGTTATTTCACAGGTATTTAACACAATCGCAGTTATGCCGGGTGGTAATTTATTTGGTCTTATCTTCTTTATTGTAATATTTGTAGTAGGACATACTATCAACATTCTTATCAATGCACTGGGTGCTTATGTACACACCAACCGTCTTGAGTATGTTGAGTTCTTTGGCAAGTTCTACAACGGTGGTGGAAAGGAATTCGTTCCTTTTACTGAAAATACAAAATATTTTGTTGTGAAAGACAACAAGTAACAATAACTCAATTTAAAATTAAAATTTTGGAGGTAATTTTTATGTCAGGTTTAGGACTTTTCTTTGCAGTTCTTGGTGCTGCACTTGCAGCAGGTGTTGCCGGTGCCGGTTCAGCTAAGGGTGTAGGTATTGCAGGTCAGGCTGCAGCAGGTGTTGTTACTGATGACCCTAGCCAGTTCGGTCGTGTTCTCGTATTACAGCTTCTTCCGGGTACACAGGGTATTTACGGTCTTCTTATTGCCTTCATCGCTCTCCTTAACCTTGGAGTAATCGGTGGCAATGTTCAGGAAATTTCTCTTGTAAAGGGTCTTGCTTATTTCGCAGCTTGTATGCCTATTGCTATTGCTGGTTATATGTCAGCTGTATATCAGGCTAAGGCAGCTGTTGCTTCTATCGCTCTTGCAGCTAAAAGACCTGATCAGTTCGGTAAGTCAATGATCTTCCCTTCAATGGTTGAGACTTATGCGATCTTAGCACTTCTTGTTTCTTTCCTTGCACTCATCGGTGTAAACGGAATGAGTTTCTAACTATCACTAATTTTAATTTATAAAATTAGTAATTTGTGAAAATAATAACAAGGAGGCAACATGACAGGATTAGAAAAAATCACCAGCGAAATTAAAGCTGAAGCTGATAGAAGTGTAGCTGCCATTATTGACAAGGCTAATGCTGAAGCTGAAGTAATTATCGCCGGTGCAGAAAAAGAAGCTGCAGAAGCCGTCGAGAAAATTGATCACGAAGTTTCTGTTCGCCTGTCTGCCAGCAAATCCACTGCTGAATCGGCTGCTGCCCTTAGGAAACGCCGTCTGATTCTTGAGGAAAAGCAGAAACTGATAGGTGAAGTAATAGAAGATGCTAAGAAATTAATCTACGCTCTTCCTGATAATGTATATTTTGAAAAAATACTTAAATTAGCAGAAAAGAATGTAAGTCCTGCCGAAGGAACTATCATTTTTAATGAAAAAGACCTTAACAGGCTTCCAACTGATTTTGCCACAAAACTTAATGCCATTGCTGTATCTAAGGGTGGAAAGCTTAGTGTATCTAAAGAAACCCGTCCTATAGACGGTGGTTTCATTCTTCTATATGAAGGAATAGATCAGAACTGCTCTATAACTTCTCTTTTTGAGACTAATATAGAGTCATTACAGGATAATATACAAAAACTCTTGTTTTAACCATGAGAAAACTTGGAGGTAATATGTCAGAAGAATATGTTTATGCGGTAGCGAGAATTCGCAGTGCAGAGCTTCGTCTTTTAACAAGTTCTGTCCTCGAATCTCTTCTTTCTGCAAAAAGCTATGATGAATGCCTTCGCCTGTTATCAGATCATGGTTGGGACATAGAAGAGTCAATGTCTTTATCCACCATACTGAAGAATGAAAGGGATAAGACTTGGAGATTCATTTCCGAGTTAGTTTCAGATCCCCATGTCTTTGATGTATTTCTCTATGCAAATGATTATCATAACTTAAAAGCTGCTGTAAAATCAGCTGCCGAACAGATAACTCGTGATGACATTTATTTAGAAAAAGATCAGTGTTCCATAGATCCTGAAATCATCCGCAAGGCACTAGGACAGAGAGACTTTTCTATGTTACCATCTGATATGCAGAAGGTAGCTGTAGAAGCCCTTGATACTCTTCTACACACAGGCGATGGTGGGCTTTGCGATATCATTATCGACAAGGCTGCACTTACTAAAATATATGAGTCCGGCAAAAAATCAGGTAATGAAATACTTGAATTATATGGAGAACTCACAGTAGCGGCTGCCAATATAAAGACTGCTATAAGAGCTTGTATGATAGGTAAGGATATTTCCTTCCTTGAAAAGGCATTAGCTCCTTGTGACTCTCTAAATGTAGACAGACTTGCAAAAGCTGCTACAGAAAGCCTTGATGCAATTTATGAATATCTTTCACACACAGCCTATTTGGATGCAGTTCCTGAGATTAAAAAATCCCCTTCAGCATTTGAACGGTGGTGTGATAATCTGATAATTGCAAAAATTCGTCCACAGCGTCATAATCCGTTTTCAATCGGACCTCTTGCAGCCTATATACTTGCAAGAGAAAACGAAATAAAATCTGTGAGAATCGTACTTTCAGGTAAGATAAATAATCTTTCTGATGATTCCCTCAGGGAAAGGGTAAGGGAAATGTATGTCTAGAATAGCAGTAATGGGAGACATAGATAGTATCTATGGTTTCGGTGCTCTTGGTTTTGACACCTTCCCTTTTACCGAACAGGCTGATGCAGCTAAAAAACTTCGTGAATTAGCAGATGGAGATTATTCCATCATCTACATAACCGAAGCTCTTGCCGAAAAATTGAGTGATCTGATTGAACATTACAGGGAAGAAATGCTTCCTGCAATCATACTCATTCCTGGAGTTTCAGGCAATACTGGTAAGGGAATTGAATTAGTTAAGAAGTCTGTGGAACAGGCAGTTGGTTCAGATATCATCTTTAATAACTAAGGAGCATAAAAATGAATACAGGGACAATCAAAAAAATCGCCGGACCTCTTGTTATAGCAAGAGGTATGGGCGGAGCAAATATGTTCGACGTTGTTCGTGTAAGTGAACAGCGTCTTATAGGAGAAATCATCGAAATGCACGGTGATGAAGCTTCTATACAGGTTTATGAAGAAACCTCCGGTCTTGCTCCAGGAGCACCTGTTGAGTCAACAGGACTTCCTATGAGTGTTGAGTTAGGACCTGGTCTTATCGGAAGTATTTATGACGGAATTCAGCGCCCTCTCGATGACATTATGAAGGTAACAGGAGGCAATCTCCTCAGTCGCGGTGTTGAAGTTCCTGCACTTAAAAGAGAAAAAGTATGGCATTTTATACCTGCCAAAAAAGTAGGTGACAAAGTTACACATGGTGATATAATCGGAACAGTTCAGGAAACACAGGTAGTTTCACACAAAATCCTTGCTCCTATCGGTGTAGATGGTGAAATCACTGAAATCGCTGAAGGTGATTACAAAATTACAGATATGGTAGCTAAGGTTAAAAATGCTAACGGCGAACTTAAAGAAGTTGGTCTTATGCAGAAATGGCCTGTTCGTAAGGAGCGTCCTTACAAGCAGAAACTTTCTCCTGATATGCCGCTTATCACAGGACAGAGAATAGTTGATACCCTCTTCCCTATTGCTAAGGGCGGTGTTGCTGCTGTTCCGGGGCCTTTCGGTTCAGGTAAGACAGTAGTTCAGCATCAGCTTGCAAAATGGGCTGAGGCAGACATTGTAGTTTATATCGGTTGCGGTGAGCGTGGAAATGAGATGACAGACGTTCTTAACGAGTTCCCAGAGCTTATCGATCCTAAGACAGGTCACTCTCTTATGGAAAGAACAGTACTTATTGCAAATACCTCAGATATGCCGGTTGCGGCTCGTGAGGCAAGTGTATATACAGGTATTACCATAGCTGAGTATTTTAGAGATATGGGATATTCAGTAGCTCTCATGGCTGACTCCACTTCCCGTTGGGCAGAGGCTCTTCGTGAGATGTCAGGTCGTCTTGAGGAAATGCCGGGTGAAGAAGGTTACCCTGCTTACCTTGGTTCTCGTCTTGCACAGTTCTATGAGCGTGCAGGCAGGGTTAAGGTACTTGGCGAGGAGGATAAAGAAGGAAGCCTCTCAGTTATCGGTGCGGTTTCCCCTGCCGGCGGTGATATATCTGAGCCGGTTACACAGGCAACTCTGCGTATCGTAAAGGTATTCTGGAGACTTGATGCCAACCTTGCTTATCAGCGTCACTTCCCTGCTATCAACTGGCTTGAGAGTTATTCTCTTTATAACACAATGGATCCTTGGTTTGCTAAAAATATCAGTGAGGACTGGGTTCCATATAAGAACAGAGTAATGGCTATCCTTCAGGATGAGTCAGCACTTAAGGAAATGGTTCAGCTCGTTGGTGAGGATGCTCTTTCAGCTCCTGATCGTCTTAAGATGGAGGTTGCAAGATCTGTAAGAGAAGACTTACTCCAGCAGAACGCATTTATGGAGGAAGATACCTATACTTCCCTTCATAAACAGTTTATGCTTATGAAACTTATACTTACTTTCTATGATATTTGTCTTGAGGCTCTTGAGAAGGGTGCAAATATCAATAAGCTTATAGCTATGGAAGTTCGTGAACCTATCGGTCGTTTTAAATATACTGCTGAGGATAAGGTTGATGCCAGATTTAAAGAAATTGAGGCACAGCTTGCTAAAGAAGCAGATGATGTTGCACAGGAGGTAGACTTCTAATGGCAAAAGAATATAGAACAATACAAGAGGTTGCCGGTCCTCTTATGCTCGTACGTGGCGTAACTGATGTCGCATACGATGAACTCGGTGAAATCGAGCTTGCTGACGGTAGCAGACGTAGATGTAGGGTACTTGAAATAGATGATGGTAACGCTCTTGTACAGCTTTTCGAATCTTCAACAGGTATCAACCTTGAAAGCTCAAAAGTTCGTTTCCTCGGAAGAAGTATGGAGATCGGCGTATCTGAGGATATGCTCTCTCGTGTCTTTGACGGTCTTGGTCGTCCTATCGACGGCGGTCCGGAAATCCTTCCTGAGGAAAGACGTGACGTAGCAGGTCTTCCTATGAACCCTGCTGCAAGAAGCTACCCTGAGGAGTTCATCCAGACAGGTGTATCCGCTATTGACGGTCTTAATACCCTTGTTCGTGGACAGAAACTTCCTATTTTCTCAGGTTCAGGTCTTCCACATGCTGAGCTTGCTGCACAGATTGCACGTCAGGCAAAGGTTGTAGGAACAGATGAGCCATTTGCGGTTGTTTTTGCTGCTATGGGTATTACTTTTGAAGAATCTAACTACTTCGTAGAGTCCTTCAAGGAGACAGGAGCTATTGACAGAGCAGTTCTTTTTATGAACCTTGCAAACGACCCTGCTGTAGAGCGTATTGCTACTCCTAAGATGGCACTTACCACAGCTGAGTTCCTTGCTTTCGAAAAGGGAATGCACGTACTTGTTATCCTTACAGATATTACTAACTATGCAGATGCTCTTCGTGAGATATCAGCAGCTCGTAAGGAAGTTCCTGGACGTCGTGGATATCCGGGTTACATGTATACTGACCTTGCTACTATGTATGAGCGTGCAGGACGTCAGAACGGAAAGAACGGATCTATCACAATGATTCCTATTCTTACCATGCCTGAGGATGACAAGACTCACCCAATCCCTGACCTTACAGGGTATATTACAGAGGGACAGATTATTCTCTCACGTGATCTTTACCGTAAGAAGATTGAGCCACCTATCAACGTTCTCCCATCTCTTTCCCGTCTTAAGGATAAGGGTATCGGTGAGGGCAAGACTAGAGCAGATCATGCAAATACCATGAACCAGCTGTTCTCAGCTTATGCTCGTGGTAAGGATGCTAAAGAGCTTATGGTCATCCTCGGTGAGGCAGCTCTTTCAGATATAGATAAGCTCTATGCTAAGTTTGCAGATGAATTTGAAGCCGTTTATGTATCACAGGGCTTTAGAACAGATAGAAGTATTGAAGAAACCTTAAACATCGGCTGGGATCTCCTTAGAATCCTTCCTAGAAGTGAGCTGAAGAGAATCAGAGATGAATACCTTGACAAGTACTACGATAAGAAATAAACGCATAAACGACTCCATAATGCTTGCGAATAAGTGTAAGCTTGCTTACAAACTTATTCGCAAGGTTATTGTGGGTAACGATACGAAATAGATTGTGCGTAAAGTTTGTTATTATCAATTATCAAGGGAGGTGAAAATTTGGCAACTGTAAATGCTACAAGAATGGAACTTACCAGACTTAAAGGTAAACTTATTACTGCTACTAGAGGACATAAACTCCTCAAAGACAAGCGTGATGAGCTTATGCGTGAGTTCCTTGATCTTGTTAGAAAAAACAAAGCTCTTCGTGAAAAAGTTGAGGCAGATCTTGCTGATGCCAATAAGAACTTTGTTATAGCCCGCTCTACTATGTCAGATGAGACTGTAAGAGTTGCCTTTATGGCACCTAAACAGGAATTGACAGTCGAGGTAAGCACCCGTAATGTAATGAGTGTTAATATACCTCAATTTGAAACAAAGGCCAGAACCAGCGATGAAGGCGATATATACTCTTATGGTTTTGCCTTTACTTCAAGCGACCTTGACACTGCCGTTCTCTCTCTTTCAAGTATTCAGAAGGATCTTATCACCCTCGCAGAGGTAGAGAAGTCCTGCTCGCTTATGGCTGCTGAAATTGAAAAGACAAGAAGACGTGTTAATGCTCTTGAATACGTTATGATACCTACCTTACAGGCTAATATCAAGATGATAACCATGAAACTTGACGAGAACGAAAGAAGTACTCAGATAAGACTTATGAAGGTTAAGGATATGATGCTTGAAGAGAAACATCATTATAAAGAAAAACAGCAGGAAGCTGTGTAAATATGTAGAAGAACCCCTTCTGATTGGAGTTTAATCAGAAGGGGTTTTCTTTTATTGTTGCTATCACATCCTGTTATTCGTTCTATTCTTAATGATTGAAAAGAGTATACCAACCAGAAATATGATAACAACACAGGTATTTCTTTTAAAGTTTCACCTTATTTTCCTATAGACTTCTGTCAAATATTTACCTGAACCGTCCTTTGCCACATAAACCTTTACCTTAAACAACCTATTAAGTTCATAATTATTTAAATTTCTTATATATGAAAAATCATTTCTACTGAAATATAGCATCTCACTTTCTTTGTATACTGTTTCATTGTATTGATTTTGATAACTCAAGTTAAATCTACAATATTGGAATCCTCCAATTCTAAATCCTAAATAAGTATTATTTATCCCTAATATTTTAGCATCAAAAGGTAAACCGTCCTTAATTAAATTATCTTTTTTAACATTATTGGTTATTGAATATAATAAAAATCCTAAGCAAATTGCAAATGAAATATTTAAAAGCAAAGCTAAGCTATTTTCTAATGAAATAAATCGAAATTTCTCTGCCACAATTAGTATTAGTAAAAATACAGCTCCAATCTTATTAATAATATTAAATGGACTTTTCAATAATTTCATAATACCAATCCCCTTTTCCCCAGCTTTAGTCTGCAAACTCAGAAAAATTTATATATAAATCCTCATAAATATTAACCTTAATTTCATCCTTAAAAGAATAAGTCTCGGCTTTAAACTCTGATTCTTCAAAATAATACACCCATACACTTTCCTTTTCAGGATCAACTATCCAATATTCTCTTACTCCTGCCTCATTATAAAGATTCAACTTAAGCACATAATCATGCCTTGGATTACCCGGTGATACAATTTCTATAATCCAGTCCGGCGCTCCTGTACAGCCTCTGTCAGTAAGTTTATCTTCATCACAGATAACACTGATATCAGGCTCTACTATAGTATTCCTGTCTTCCATCAGTTTAACAGCAAATGGTGCAGGATATATATGGCAGGAACCTGCTTTTGCCTTAATATAGTTTCGTATTGTTCCTGCAAGTTCCATAAGTATAGTCTGATGTTTTCTCGATGGAGCAGCCTGATTGTAAATCAAATCTCCATCTATAAGTTCAGCTCTTATATTTTCCGGTAAACTGTAGTAATCTTCTTCTGTATAAAGTTTTGGCTTTGCTAATTCCATAACTCATTCCTCCCTTCATAATAGATATTTTATCATATTTCTATATAATTACCAAATTTTTTTTATAATTTCCCACTATATTGAAAATTCTTTATCCTTGACTACTATGGTTATATAGTATATAATGTGTATTAATAAACATCACATTAAAAGTTGAAAGGACGATGCTTTTGAAAATAATTATTTCTAATAACTCCAATGTACCACTATACCAGCAAATAAAAGACCAGATAAAAGATAGTATTCTAAAAGAAGAATTAGCCGAGGGAGATTCTCTTCCATCTATCAGGACTTTTGCCAACGATTTACAGGTAAGTGTACTGACTATACGAAGAGTGTATAATGAGCTGGAGTCAGAAGGATTTGTTGTAAGCCAAGCAGGACTTGGAACTTTTGTATCAACCGGAAATATTGAGCTTTTACAAGATGCAAAGAGAAGATTGATTGAGAATAAAATGGCAGAACTTATTCAGACCGCAAAATCTTTACAGATAACAAAAGAAGATTTGAACAGTATGATGGATATTTTGTACGAGGAGGATTGATTATGAATAATGTTATTGAAATTAATGGACTATATAAAAAATATGAAAATTTTGAATTATCAAATGTTTCAATTTCCATACCAACCGGTTGTGTTGCAGGTTTTATTGGCTTGAATGGTCAGGGAAAAACTACAACTATAAGAACAATGCTTGGATTATCAAAGAAAATTTCAGGAACAGTAAAAATACTTGGAAAAGATATAGACAAAAATGAAAAAGAAATAAAAGAGAGAATAGGCATTGTATTTGATGACGGTTATTTATATGAAACTCTTAAAATGAAAGATATGAAGAATATTGTTGCAAAAGCTTATACAAAATGGGATGAAAAAATATATAGTGATTTTATGAATAGATTCTCCTTAAATGAAAATCAGAAAATCTCCACTTTATCAAAAGGAATGAAAATGAAGTTCGCATTAACCCTTGCATTATCCCATCATGCTGAGTTACTCATAATGGATGAGCCTACATCAGGACTTGACCCTCTTGTACGAAAAGAGCTATTGGATATTCTAAGCGAGTTCATGGAAAATGGTGGCAAAGGAGTATTTTATTCCAGTCATATAATATCTGATTTAGATAAATTTGCTGATATTATTGTATTTATAAATAATGGAAAAATTATTTTTGTAGAAGATAAAGATTATTTGCTTGATTCATTTGTATCTGTTAAAGGGGATAAAAAATTTTTAACTGAAAACAACAGAAAATTGTTCATCTGCTTAAATATAAATGAATATGGATTTACCGGAATTACTAATCATTTAACTGAACTTAAAGAGAGTATCCCTGAAATCATAAGTGAAAGAATTAATCTTGAAGCTTTGATGCTTGCATACATTGAAGGAGGTAAACATTATGCTTAATCTTATTAAAAAAGATTATCTTATCGTAAGAAAAATCTGGCTTATTGTTATGCTTGTAGCTATTTTAATTCCTGCTTTTTTAACTTTCGCAGTTAGTGGTATGACTATTCCGGCTGGGATTACACTTACCGTTATGAGCACATTATTAGCAATGACATTATTTTCAAGCATTGATGAAGAGGAAGAAAAATATCCCAAGGCAGCTGCCCTTATCACCACAATAGGATACAGCAGAAGCACTCAAGTTATCAAAAGATATATACTTATGATCATGGTATTTTTCTACTCTGCCTTTATATATTTTATTGAATCATTTTTTATTACTGAATTAGGAAACATTACAATAATGAATTTCGTTACCTCAATTTTTGTCTTCATTATCACCGCTTCATTGTACTTATTGCTAACTACCTTGTTTGGTGTCAGAGCAGGGCGATATATTGTAATGTCCGTTATTGTCCTAATTTCATTAGGTCCTACAATTATATCTAAGCTAAGAATTAAAATTAATTTTGACTTTTTAAAAAATTTAAATGATAGTTTATTAATTATTATCCTGCTAATCTCAACTTTACTAATATATTTAATATCATTAAAAATATCAATAATTTCATACAGCAATAAAGAGCTATAAAGTTACATTGCAATATAGAAATGATGACCATAAAGCTTAATGAGGCACATTATTTGTGCAAAGACAAAATAATCCCTTCTGAATTTATTTTAATCAGAAGGGATTTTATTACAGTTCAATCTCTTTAAAATCTATATACAAATCATCATAAATATTGACTTTAATTTCATCCTTAAAAGAATAAGTCTCGGCTTTAAACTCTGATTCTTCAAAATAATACACCCATACACTTTCCTTTTCAGGATCAACTATCCAATATTCTCTTACTCCTGCCTCATTATAAAGATTCAACTTAAGCACATAATCATGCCTTGGATTACCCGGTGATACAATTTCTATAATCCAGTCCGGCGCTCCTGTACAGCCTCTGTCAGTAAGTTTATCTTCATCACAGATAACACTGATATCAGGCTCTACTATAGTATTCCTGTCTTCCATCAGTTTAACAGCAAATGGTGCAGGATATATATGGCAGGAACCTGCTTTTGCCTTAATATAGTTTCGTATTGTTCCTGCAAGTTCCATAAGTATAGTCTGATGTTTTCTCGATGGAGCAGCCTGATTATAAATCAAATCTCCATCTATCAGCTCGGCACGAATATTTTCCGGTAAACTATAATAATCTTCCTCTGTATAAATCTTTGGTTTCGCTAATTCCATAACATACCCCTCCTTTTAACCAGTATATCACACTTAAATATTGATAAGAAGAGTCAAATAATACTAAAATAAAATTAAGCTAACTATTATAGATTTTTCTCGTATAATTCAAGCACTTTTTCTCTACAATTTTCAAGAAGTTTCATCCTAGCCTCTTTGGAAAGTTCGTGTATTAAGATAGGTTCTCCGTACTCTATAGTCATCTCCGTAGACTTAATCCAAGGCAGGTGATCTTCAAAAACCTTATTTGCATTAGTAATTGCAACCGGTACTATAGGACAACCTGCCTTTTCAGCCATCTTCAAACTTCCGGGTTTGAACTCCAACATACCCTCTCCACTATATCTGGTACCCTCCGGTGAGATAAACATTGAAGTTCCTGACTTAATTGTTTCTATTCCCTTAAGTATCGCCTTAATGCCTTCACGAGGATTCTCCCTATCTAAAAAGACACAACGTATGAATCTCATCCATATTCTAAGTCCCGGTACTTTTGCAATTTCCTTCTTTGACACAAATCCTGCAAGTACAGGAACTGTGTAAAATGCAAGTATCACATCAAAAAATCCTCTGTGGTTAAATATAAAAAGCACCGGTTCATCTTTTGGAACTCTTTCCACACCTATGACTTTCTTCTTTATTCCTGATAAAAATAATATCTTTCCAAACATTATTTTTACTATAGAGCAGCTTATTTTCTGTTGTAAACTAGCATTTACTTTTCCTATAAGAAAAAGCAAGGGAATACCTACTATGCTGAATATTCCAAATAAAGTTAACAAAATCCCTACTAAAATCAGTCTCATTCTATCTCCTGCTACAGCTCTGTAACCTTTTTATCTGTTCTAAGAGCATTGTTATAATCATCAAGCAATTTTTTCTTTGCATCCCATAACCTCTGTGTCAAATCTACATGGACTTCATGTGGATTGACAAGTCTTCTGGTTTCATCCCACAATGTATCTAACTCTTTCGCACAATAGTCCCTAATTTCCATTACACTAGGAGAGGTATATACACACTGTCCTTTAAGAAAGATTGGTACAAGAAGTTCCCTTACTTTAAATTCTCCCGGAATTAGGTGGGTTTTCTTCCAAGTTTCTATCGGATCAAACATCATATATTCTTCATCTTCGCTTATTGTTTCATCCGAAAATGCTATGAGATCACCTTTAATCTTCCCCTCCATGTCATAAATCCTAAACACCGTCTTATTACCCGGATTGGTTATCTTCCAAGTATTTTCAGAAAGCTTAATCTTAGGCTCAAAATTACCGTCCTCGCTCTGAATAGCCGCAAGTTTGTATACTCCTCCAAAGGCAGGGCAATCCGCACTTGTTATCAGCTTTGTGCCAACCCCCCATGAGTCTATACTTGCTTTCTGAAGTTTAAGCGATGAAATCAAATTCTCATCCAAATCTGATGATGCTACTATGCTTGCATCACTAAATCCTGCTGCATCAAGCATCTTTCTTGCTTGTTTTGAAATATATGCAAGATCCCCACTATCAATTCTTATTCCGTATCGTCCCGTACTTATACCTCTTTCCTTCATTTCCTTAAATACCCTTATTGCATTAGGTACTCCTGAACGAAGAGTATCATAGGTATCTACTAATAAAATTGCATTGTCAGGATAGAGGCTTGCATACTCCTTAAATGCTGTATACTCATCCGGAAAACTCATTATCCAGCTATGAGCATGGGTACCTAGGGCAGGCACTCCGAATTTCTTGGCACAGATTACATTACTTGTGCCTGCACAGCCACCTATAACTGCTGCCCTTGCTCCAAGAGTTCCCGCATCCGGCCCTTGTGCCCTCCTAAGACCGAATTCCATTACAAAGTCACCCTCAGCCGCATAGCAAACCCTAGTAGCTTTGGTCGCTATAAGGCTCTGATGATTTATCAAATTTAAAATTACAGTTTCAATGAGCTGAGCCTGCATAATAGGAGCAACTACTTTAACTAACGGCTCCATAGGAAATACAACTGTCCCTTCAGGTACTGCATATATATCACCTGTAAAATGAAAACCTGAAAGATAATCCAAAAAATCCTCATCAAATATCTTAAGAGAGCGTAGATATTCCACATCTTCATAATTAAAATTCAAGTTTTTTATAACCTCTATAACCTGTTCAAGCCCTGCTGCCACTGCAAACCCGTTGTCTGACGGATTATGTCTATAAAACATATCAAACACCACTGTCGGATCTTTTTTATTCTTAAAATACCCCTGCATCATAGTCAACTCATAAAAATCTGTAAGCAAAGTAAGATTATCTACCATTTCTTTCCTCTTTTCCTCAAAACTAATTTTACTTATTCAATTTTTTCGCAAGCTCTTCTTCAGTTTCCGGAATTTTTTCTTCCTTTATAACCTCTTCCTGCTCACCCTTATTCTTTCCCATCATATCAGAGAATTTTGCTGAAAATTCAGGTATCATATCCAAGAGCTTGGTTATAAGATCTTGATTTTTAATATTTACAAGACGCACACTGCCATTTTTAATAACTAGCACTGAACTAGGAGTAATTTTTCCGGACATAGCTCCTACTCCATTATCTTTCTTCTTGGATTCACTCGCAAAAGCACCTGCACCTGCACCAAAAGAAACATCCACTAAGGGAAGTATGGTAGTTCCATCTTCAAATTTTATTGCATCTCCTACCACAGTTTTACTTGTTATAAAACCATCCATCCCCTTAAATAAGGCTGTCATTGTTTCATCAAAATTATTACTGGCCATACTTACTCTCCTAGTTTTTTTCAAAAATTATTTTGCATCTGTTAAAATTTTTTCTTAATAGCTTAACCCGTTTACTAAACAATATTTTTAAAATAACTAAAATTATTATAAACATAGTTATTCTGCCTGAAAAAAAGACATCCATCTCAATCACTTCCTCATCCCATTCAGGTATGATTTCAAACTGTCTTCCCAAAAAAGGATATATTAGACATAAATACGAAAGATACTTCCCTTCAGTATACACATCTCCGGTTCCAAATCTAACCCAGCCTTTTATATACTTAGGACAAATCATCTTTACTAGCCTCTTTCCCTGCGCTAAAAGATATCCTACTCCATCTACCGTACCTTCTGAATTCAAAAAGTTAATTATAGTTTCTTTTTTTAAGTTAATATTTTTTAACCTGTCCTTAAAGATCTTCCATTTATACTTTAGTCTTTCTATATTCTTCCTTATCTTAGAAAACAAAGATACCTTTGCTTTTATTTCTATATTTTCTAAGTCACACTCTTTATTTACTTTCTCTTTATTTCTTGTATCAGACTTTTTGGCAAATTCACCCTCTATGTCCTCTTTTGTTTCAGACTTAAACTGTTGTTTAGAAATTTTCTTCTTTTTTTTCACCGGTTTGTCACTGGCAAGTAGAGTAAAAAAAGCAATTTTTAAACTATAAAACATGCCATTTTCATAACTAAACTTAAGCCTTATAAGTCTAAGTAGGAAACTAATTTCTCCTTTAATGCCAAATTGCTTATCTGTATATTTTAAATTAAACTTATAGGTAAACGGTACAAATAAAAACACTAAAATTATGACAAGCAGTAAAAGCAGTAATAAAAGCAGACCCAAACCTATCATCTTAAGGCCTGCCAACAGAATGCCTATAATTTCCAACTTATTTACTCCTTCTGCCCCTCTTTTTTCATCCAAAGTCTTGCTACCAGCATTATTGCCTCAGCCTTTGAACCTGTCAGGGCTATCAGCCTGTATTTTGACTTCCTGTACGGAGTTTTTCTTAACTCATTTAACTCAATTATTTCATATAAATTATTCGGATTCTGAGGTTCAAATATTCCGAATGCACCAATAGGCGAAAACTTCCCCTTTTTAAGGGAAGTAATAACCTTTTCCCTTATCATATCGGACTTCATAAGTCCTTCTGTTATGAGAGTTTCGCCTATTATTATCATTATATCACCATCATTCACAAATTATTTCTGTTATTGCCTTTATAGTAGCCACCAGTTCTTCCCTGCTGTTGCATGATGCAAGAGAAGAACGTATATAATCCATAACCTCTGTCCTATTCTCAAAATAAACCGGAATACTACCAATAACCTGAGCTATTATTCCCCTTCTTACACTTCTGTCTACTTCTCCAAAAATTCTATCAAATTCTTTTCTAAAACTTTCCTTAACCTTATTTAAATCACTATCAGTCACAATACCTGTGTCCTCGAGGTCTTTTAAATCTGCAAAAAGACTTCCCTGCCTCAATATACTACACTTATATAGAGCCTCATACTGCTCCTTGCATCCATATTCAGAAATTTCTTTTTCAAATCTTCTTTGTATATCAAAAAGCTGACCTTCATACCCCATTAGACTTTCATAAACAGACTCAAGCTTTCCTTCAAGTTTAGTAAAAATCTGAGCCATCTTCATATCAAAATCATCAAGCCCCATATCATCATCTGCAAAACTCTCATTTGTAAATTGTATCATCTCCATTTCAAGCTTTGAACCGTCTTTATTGATATTATAATAATTAAGCACAACAGCATATAAATCATTTACAACTTCCATTATTAAAATACCGTCATCAGTAAGGTCTGAGCATCTTGCTATTATTGAATTAAGCTTTATGCTTTCAGTAAGAAGTTCTTTTTTTCCAGCCTTATCAAACTCAAAATTCTTAAAATACTCCAGTTCATCAGCCAATTCAGGATATAGATTCTGCATCTTATCCAGATTATAAATCATGCCTGCCTGCCTCACCATGTAAGCAAAAGCCTTGAGAGCCTTCTTATCTGCTCCTGTATAACGGTCTACAGAGGTTTCCATTATGTCAAAAAACTTTCCCTTTGTATATCTGATAGGAAGTTCTGAAATAACTCTTTGGATTTTTGAATTAATAGCTATATTATCATCATCTTCAAAAATATAGGTAAGAATCTTTTTTGCCTCCTCATCAGTATCAATTTCCTGTCCTTCGTATTCCTTATTAGGCAGTTTTCTTGAAAGTACATAGTTAAAATTTTCAAACGCACTTAAGAAAGCCGTAGCTCCATCAACTCTATCCTTTACATCTTCCCTTATTTTTTCTATTTCTTCTATTTTTTCTGCAGATACATCGCCTGTTGCTATTAACGATTTGATTAAATCATTAATCTGTTTTCCAATGGTTAAAAAACCTCTGTCCGTTTCCTTTTCCCTGCTATTTATAAAATAATTGGAATAATTCATAGAAAGATTTAATATTGCTAAGTTTCCATAAACTGCTGAAAGCTCCTTTGCAAAAAGTGGCAGACTTTTCTCAAGATTCTTGCCTTTTTTAATATCTGACATAACACTTGTTCTCTTACTCATTTTAATTTCCTCACTTATATATTTAATTAATTGTAAAACCTTTTGTTATATGCTGATGTGTAAATAAATGTTCATTGCAATATTCATAATTTCCTTCGCATTTTGAACAAAATCTAAACTCAAGATTTGGATCATCAAGCTCAGTCCTTCCACAAATTGCACATTTATGCCTTGCAACTCCTTTTTCGGTATTAAATCCCCTCTCGGCAGATTTTTTTCTCGCCTCAAATTTCATCCTACGCATTCTATTGTTAAATTTCTGCCTATAATTTTTCGTAGAAAAGAAAAACCATAAAAAGTTTAGAAGTGCAACTACAATGGCTATTGCAAAGGTAAAATTACCTGCTGCCGCATTCTGCACTATCTGAAGAACCACAAAAGCTCCATAGAAGAGACCTAAATACTTCATCTTGATAGGCAATACCAGCATAAGCAGTACCTGATAATCAGGATACATAGCACAATAAGCTAAAAGCAATGACTCATTTATATAATGCAAACCAAAATACAGTCCCGAACTTGCATCCCCTGTTACTGCATATGTAATTATTGCTGCTATTATATTAAACAAAATACCTGAAAGATAATATACATTAAATCTAAAAGTCCCCCAAGCATATTCAAGATTGGTACCTAAAATCCAATAAAAATACAAGGTTATAAGGAAAAATATAATTGATGTTCCACCTCGCATACTGCTCAAAGGCTCTAATATAAATGTGACAAGCCTCCATACCTCACCTTGCATCACTTTTTCTATGTTTATAGAAAGATAGTCTATATAAAATGTCGGAGCTGCTACAGAAAGCAATGCACCTGCTATATATATACCTATAATATACAGCATAAGATTTTTAATTGCAAATCTCCCCAGTTTCCTTTCCATTTTTTCTAAAAAATTGTTCATTCAGTATTCTCCTAATCTATCATTTTTAAAACTGGTATACTTTACTATTATAGATTCTATTAAAACCCTTGTCAACAATAGGAGCATTTTATAATATAAAAATGTTCTATAAAAAACACATTTTTGTAAATTTTTTCTACTACCCTTTTTTCTTTGTTGTGGTATAATAGCCTGTATGCAAACTAATTGTGCTAAATATATTGAATATTTTTATTAAAACAGGAGTGTAATTTATGTCAGAAATAAAGTACCGCCTAGGTATAGACATAGGCTCTACTACGGTTAAAGTCGCACTTATAGATGAAAATTTGAAAGTTCTTTTTTCAGATTATCAGAGGCATTATGCCAATATACAAGAAACACTTGCAAGCCTTTTGCATGATGCAATAAAAACCTGCGGAAATGCAGAAGTGTATGCTATGATAACAGGTTCGGGAGGACTTACCCTATCTAAGCATCTCGATATTCCTTTTGTGCAGGAAGTTATAGCTGTTGCAACCGCCCTTAAAACCTTTGCACCTCAAACGGATGTTGCCATAGAGCTTGGAGGAGAGGATGCTAAAATCATTTATTTCACCGGCGGTATTGAGCAGAGAATGAACGGAATCTGTGCCGGCGGTACGGGGTCTTTTATTGACCAGATGGCAAGTCTTTTAAAAACTGATGCCTCCGGTCTTAATGAATATGCCAAAAGCTATCAATCAATCTATCCTATTGCTGCTCGTTGCGGTGTTTTTGCAAAATCCGACATACAGCCGCTTATAAATGATGGAGCTACCAAACCCGACCTTGCAGCCTCAATCTTTCAGGCAGTGGTAAACCAGACTATAAGCGGTCTTGCCTGTGGAAAACCGATTAGAGGTAATGTTGCATTTTTAGGCGGTCCTCTGCACTTTCTTACCGAACTTCAGGCTACCTTTGTAAGAACTTTGGAACTTGGACCTGAAAACATAGTTGCACCTGAAGGCTCGCATCTTTTTGCCGCCATGGGTTCTGCTATGAGTTCTAAATACGAAAAATCGACAACCTTGGCAAATCTTCATAATACCTTACACAATAAAGTAAGCATGGATTTTGAAGTTGCAAGACTTGAGCCTCTTTTTGAAAGTGAAGAGGATTATGAATCTTTTAGGACTGAGCATAAAAAGGCTGAGGTTAAAAAAGGAAACCTTGCGGATTACCATGGAAAATGCTTCTTAGGCATAGATGCAGGCTCTACTACAACCAAGGTTGCCGTGGTAGCGGAAGATGGAACTCTGTTATATTCATTTTACAGCAGTAACAACGGAAGCCCGCTTAAAACCTCTATTAAAGCATTCAATGAAATACATGACCTTATGCCCGAAGACTGTAAGATAGCGAGAAGCTGTTCTACCGGATATGGTGAGGCTCTGCTTAAAGCTGCCTTTCTTTTAGACGAGGGCGAGGTTGAAACCGTAGCACATTATACAGCTGCCTCTTTCTTCAACCCAAAAGTAGACTGCATCCTCGATATTGGCGGTCAGGATATGAAATGTATCAAGATAAAAGACGGTACTGTTGACGGTATCCAGCTTAACGAAGCCTGTTCCTCGGGTTGCGGTTCTTTCATAGAAACTTTTGCAAAATCACTTAACTATGAGGTAGCCGACTTTGCAAAAGTTGCCTTATTAGCAAAGAATCCTATCGACTTAGGTTCTCGCTGTACCGTATTTATGAATTCTAAGGTTAAGCAGGCTCAGAAAGAGGGTGCAAGTGTTGCAGACATTTCCTCCGGTCTTGCTTACTCCGTTATAAAAAATGCCCTGCTTAAGGTTATAAAACTCACCGACCCTCGTGATTTGGGCGAAAATATAGTAGTACAGGGCGGAACTTTCTACAACGATGCCGTACTTAGAAGTTTTGAAAAAGTATCAGGCACAAAGGCTATAAGACCTGACATTGCGGGAATAATGGGTGCTTTCGGTGCAGCTCTTATAGCAAGAAAGCATTATAGAAAGGGAGATGAAACTACAACTCTTTCTTATGAGCAGATTAAGAATCTAAGCTATGAAACCAATATGGAGAGATGTCAGAAATGTAATAACCACTGTATGCTTACAGTGAATACATTTACAGGCGGAAGAAATTATATATCAGGCAACAGATGCGAAAGAGGACTCGGACTTGAAAAGAATAAGGACAACATTCCAAACCTCTTTGAATATAAGATGCAGAGAATCTTCGGTTATAAGCCTCTCTCCGAGAAAGAAGCAAAAAGAGGAACTATCGGCATACCTAGAGTGTTAAATATGTATGAAAACTATCCTCTTTGGTTTACTTTCTTTACCAAACTCGGATACAGGGTTGTGCTTTCTCCTCGCTCAAGCAGAAGTATATACGAACTCGGTATCGAATCCATACCTAGTGAATCTGAGTGTTATCCTGCAAAGATTGCACATGGTCATGTAATGTGGCTGCTTAAAAAAGGCGTGAAGCATATTTTCTACCCTTGTGTAATTTATGAGCGAAATGAAACACCCGACTCAAATAATCACTACAACTGTCCTATCGTAACCTCTTATGGTGAAAATATAAAAAATAATATGGAGGAACTTTCAGATTCATCTATAACTTTTGAAAATCCTTTCCTTTCACTTGAGTCTGAAAAAATACTTACAGATAGACTTGTAAAAATATTTGAGGGAAGGATTCCTAAGAATGAGGTAAAGGCCGCTGCTAAAGAGGCATGGAATGAACTGCTCCAGTCTAAGAAAGATACTGAGGCTAAAGGCGAGGAAGTTCTTGCCTACCTTAAGGAAACCGGTAAAAAGGGTATAGTTCTTGCAGGAAGACCTTACCATGTAGATCCTGAGATTAATCATGGTATACCTGAGCTCATCACTTCGTTCGGAGTGGCTGTACTTACTGAAGATTCCATTTCTCATCTCGGACAGGTTGAACGCCCGCTTGTAGTTATGGATCAGTGGATGTATCATTCAAGGCTTTATAAGGCTGCCTGCTATGTTACAACTAATCCTGCACTGGATTTGATTCAGCTTAACTCTTTCGGGTGCGGACTTGATGCGGTAACAACAGATCAGGTAAGCGATATACTTGAAAGAGCCGGTAAAATCTATACCGTACTTAAAATAGATGAGGTCAACAACCTCGGTGCTGCCAGAATAAGAATCCGCTCACTGCTTTCAGCAGTTAAAGACAGAGAGGCTAATCCTTTACAGAACTTTGACATTTCCTCTGCCACAGACAGGGCTGTATTTGAAAAAGAAATGAAAGATTACACCATCCTCTGTCCTCAGATGTCACCTATCCATTTTGAAATGCTCAAGACAGCTATCGAATGGGGCGGATACCATATTGAATTGCTTGCAGATGAACATTCTGTAATAGACACCGGACTTAAATATGTAAACAATGATGCCTGCTACCCATCACTCATTGTAGTCGGACAGATTATGAGTGCAATTAAATCCGGCAAATATGATGTAAACAAACTTGCAATCTTTATAAGTCAGACAGGCGGAGGCTGTCGTGCATCTAACTACATAGGATTTATCCGTAGAGCCTTGAAAAAGGAAGGGCTGGCTCATATACCTGTTATTTCACTCTCTGTACAGGGACTTGAGAAGAATCCGGGCTTTAGTGCTACGCCTCCTATTCTGCTACGCTGTTTACAGGCTCTTGTCTACGGCGATTTGTTTATGAGGGTGCTTTATGCAACAAGACCTTACGAACTCGTAAAAGGCTCTGCAGATGAACTGCATAGGAAGTGGGAGAAAAAATGTATAGAAAGTCTTAAAAAGGCTAATATGCTTACCTTTAATAAAAACTGTAAGCAGATAGTTGCTGACTTTGATAATCTTCCTCGTGTAGAGGGGCTTACTAAAACAAAGGTCGGCATAGTAGGAGAAATCCTTGTTAAATTTTTACCAAGTGCAAATAACGGAGTGGTTGAACTCCTTGAAAATGAGGGAGCTGAGGCTGTTGTACCTGACCTTATCGACTTTTTACTGTATAGTGCATACAATACTAACTTCAAAGCAGAAACGCTTGGTAAAAGTAAGAGAAACGCCTTTATAAGCAATAGAGCCATTGACCTCATAGAATTTTTCAGAAACCCTGCGAGAAAGGCTTTAAGAAAGAGCAAACACTTTGTAGAACAGAGCTATATAACCGAACTTGCAAAGTTTGCCGAACCTATTGTTTCGCTTGGAAATCAGACAGGTGAGGGCTGGTTTCTTACAGGTGAAATGATAGAACTTATTAAGTCCGGTGCTACAAACATTATCTGTACCCAGCCATTTGGCTGTCTCCCTAACCATGTAGTAGGAAAAGGAGTAATCAAACAGCTGAGACTTAAATATCCGGGTACAAATATAGTTGCTGTAGACTACGATCCGGGTGCAAGTGAAGTAAATCAGCTTAACAGAATTAAACTTATGCTTGCTACCGCTGAAAATGAACTTTTAAGAAGCTAAAAATATTAAAAGGAAGTTAGGTTCATAACCCTAACTTCCTTTTTTATCAGCCTTCTATTGCCTTCTTACCAATATCCGTCCTCATATATTTATTTTCAAATTCTACTAACTCTGTAGCCTTATAAGCCCTATCCCTAGCTTCTTTTAAATCCTTGCCTGTAGCAGTTACACCAAATACTCTGCCACCTGCAGTAACAATCTTTCTATCCACAAACTTTGTACCTGCGTGATAGAGGTAGAGTCCGTCTTTGCCAAATCCCTCTTTAATAGTCACTTCTTTACCCTTATCGTAAAAAAGAGGATAACCATCCGAAGCCAAAACTACACAAACTGCAGCATTATCTTCAAAATCCAGTTCCACCTCATCAAGCCTTCCGTCTACACAGGCTTCCATTACTTCCAGTATATCGGACTTCATCCTCGGAAGCACTACCTGAGCCTCAGGATCTCCAAATCTCGCATTGTATTCAAGCACCTTCACACCATCAGGAGTTAACATAAGTCCTACAAACAGCACACCCTTAAAAGGTCTGCCCTCACTCTTCATAGCACTCATAGTTGGCTTATAAATATTTTCCATACAGAATTCTTCTATCTCTTTGGTGTAGAATGGACTCGGAGAAATATTTCCCATTCCACCTGTATTTAATCCCTTATCCCCATCTTTAGCCCTCTTATGATCCATCGCTGATGTCATCGGCTTAATAGTATCTCCATCACAGAAACAAAGTACAGATACTTCTGGGCCTGTCATAAACTCTTCTACAACTATCGTATCCCCTGCATTCCCAAACTTCTTGTCCTGCATTATTGTTCTTATACCTTCAAATGCCTCTCCCTCTGTATCGCAGATAAGTACTCCCTTGCCAAGAGCCAAGCCATCTGCCTTAAGCACTATAGGATATTTTACCTTTTTAAGATGCTCCAAGGCTTTATCTGCCGAAGTGAATACTTCATAATCAGCAGTTGGAATCTTATATTTTTTCATCAAATTTTTAGAAAATGCCTTAGAGCCTTCTATCATAGCAGCTTCAGCACGAGGTCCAAAAACTTTAAACCCTGCTTTCTCAAATTCATCTACTGCTCCTGCCACCAAAGGATCATCTGCACCGACTATTACAAAATCTACATTTTTTTCTTTTGCAAAATCTATGAGCATTGAAAAATCCATAGCCGGAATATTCACACATTCTGCTACCTCTGAAATACCCGCATTTCCAGGAGCAGCATAAATCTTACCTACCTTCTTACTCTCTGCTACCTTTACTGCAATAGCGTGTTCTCTACCACCACTTCCAACTATCAATACATTCATAAGAAACCCTCCTCATTTAAATGTAATTTTTTGGGGTTGTTTAACTTATTTTAACTTTTCCATCTTCAATCCTTACCCTACCACTTGCAATCAGTTCAATAGCTTCCGGCAATATCTTCCACTCAGCCTCTTCCATAACTCTAAGTTGTAAAGTTTCAGCTGTATCATCGTCCTTAACCATAACTGATTTTTGCAGAATAATAGGGCCGGAGTCTGTACCTTCATCTACAAAATGCACAGTCGCTCCTGTCAGCTTAACCCCTCGTTCCAATGCCTTCTCGTGTACCCTTAATCCATAGTAGCCAGTACCACAAAAAGATGGGATAAGTGACGGATGAATATTTATTATTTTATTCCTATACTTCTCTACCATTTTCTCCGGAATTATCACAAGAAATCCTGCAAGTACTACCAAATCAATCCCTGCCTCGTCCAGTGTTCTTATAAGAGCCTCATTAAATTCTTCTCTTGTCCCAAACTCGGACGGAGTTATACATCTTGCTTCTATCCCTGCTTTTCTAGCCCTTTCAAGTGCAAAAGCGTTAGGTTTGTTACTGATAACTAACGAAATCTCTGCATTATTAATAATCCCTTTTGTCTTTGCATCTATAATTGCTTGGAGGTTTGTTCCTCCTCCGGACACTAAAACTGCAACTTTTATCATAATTATATAAGGGTTACTCCCTTTTCTCCCTCTTTAATCTCACCAATTACATAGGCTTTTTCACCGGCCTTTACTATAGCATCCTTGGCCTTAGATACATCACTCTTATCTACAGCCACCATCATACCGATGCCCATATTGAAAGTGTTGTACATTACCTGCTCCGACACATTGCCCTCTTTAGCAATCATTTTAAATATTGCAGGAACTTCATAGGAATCCTTGCGAATAACCGCATGAGTTCCCTCTTTAAGCATACGAGGCACATTTTCGTAAAAACCTCCACCGGTAATATGGCTACAAGCCTTAAGCCTCACTCCAGCCTCTTTTATCTCCTTGAGAGTCTTTACATAGATTATAGTAGGTTCAAGCAAAGCCTCTCCAAGTGTCTTCCCCAGTTCATCATAGTATCTGCAAAGAGCCTCTTTTTCCATTTTAAATACACTTCTCACAAGCGAAAAACCGTTACTATGCACTCCTGAGGAACCTATGCCTATAATTACATCTCCTGCCTTAAGAGTACTTCCATCTATGAGATCTTTTTTATCACATACCCCTACTGCAAAACCTGCAAGATCGTACTCGTCCTCAGGCATCAGCCCCGGATGTTCAGCAGTTTCTCCACCTACAAGAGCAGCACCTGAGAGTTTACAGCCTTCTGCCACTCCCTTTACTATACAAGCTATCTTCTCAGGTATATTTTTGCCGCAAGCTATATAGTCAAGGAAGAATAACGGCTCTCCACCTGCACATACAACATCATTGACACACATTGCAACACAATCAATACCTATCGTATCATGCTTATCAAGTTCAAATGCTATTTTAATTTTAGTCCCCACTCCATCCGTACCTGAAAGCAGTACAGGCTCTTCCATATTTTTAATGGCTGCAAGCGAAAAAGCACCTGAAAATCCACCAATACCACCAAGTACCTCGGCTCTCATTGTTTCAGACACATACTTTTTCATAAGTTCAACAGACTTATAGCCGGCTTCAATATCCACACCTGAAGTTTTGTAATCCATGCTCCACTCTCTCTTTCTTAATTCATTTCCTCTAAATATTTTACATAACCTACTTCTTCTATTTTGGTTTTCTTTGCAAGCACTTCATCTTTAAGACTTTCTGCAAAATCTTTGATTTTCTGTCTTATTTCAGGTTCTCTCACTGAAATAATCTTAGCTGCAAGAATAGCTGCGTTTTTAGCACCGTTTATAGCTACTGTTGCTACCGGTATACCGGCCGGCATCTGAACGATAGAATAAAGAGAATCTACTCCTCCAAGGCTTTTTGTATGGATAGGAACTCCTATTACCGGAATTGGAGTTACTGCTGCCGCCATACCCGGAAGATGAGCTGCACCACCTGCTCCTGCTATAAGTACATCATACTTATTCTCTGCCGTCTTTGCATATTCAAAGAAAATATCAGGCATCCTATGTGCAGATATAACTGTTACATCATACTCAATGCCAAACTTATCTAAAGTTTCCATCGCCGCCTTCATTATAGAAAGATCACTATCACTTCCCATTACAATTCCTACTTTACCCATGATTCCTCCTTATATATGCACATTATTACTACCTATTGCTGCTCACCTTCCATGGTGTTCTTGCTGTTTCCATCTTTTTTTAATCTGAAAATCCCTATAATACAACTTATAATTGTAAGTATATCAAATACAAAACCTACATAGTTAGTTATTGAAAGATCATACACTCCCCAGCCACAGGTAGTTATGAAAATAAGGATTTTAATACCTATTGCACCACCCATACCGAGAAAATAAGTAAAAATAAACAAATTCACTGCAGGCAGCCATCCTGCAATTCCGCCGTTATTGAAAATAAGTGTCATCACTATACCAACTCCAACTACTGCTGCCTTAGTATAATTATTCAGCCTTCCTCTTAAATAAATCTCATTTTTAACAATCTGGATAGTATTTATTATAATTCCTGAAAATGCATTTAAAAGCACTCCCATTCCTATCATAAAAATAAGCTGAACATCCTGAGTTCTCAGCATCTTCTTTTCTTTTTTAATATAGCCTGTAACCACCATCAATACATATCCTACAAGGCTTAGTACCTGAGCTATAAGCCACTTTGAACCACCCATCGACATTATCCATTCAGTAATCTTTGTTAAATCCATTCTTTTCTCTCCATTTTTAAGTATATCTTATATATAAACCCACAACATTAAGTTTATTATATATCTTAATTATAGCAATACCCATACTTAAAAATCAACTGATTCTAGCAAGTTAATCATTGAAAAAAATACTGATTTGTATTATTATTACTAATCAAACAATAAAAATATTCATTTATTTAGGGGGCTGTCAATGATTAAAGATCTGACAAAGGGAAGTCCTATTAAAGCAATTCTCGGCTTTGCAGTGCCTATGCTTTTCGGAAATCTTTTTCAACAAATGTACAACATGGCTGACTCCATTATAGTTGGTAAATACATAGGAGTACAGGCTCTTGCTGCTGTCGGAGGAACCGGTGCACTTAATTTCCTTGTACTTGGTTTCATTATAGGTGTAAGTAGTGGTTTTATGATACCTGTTTCACAAGCCTTTGGAGCAAAAGACTTTGATAAGCTGAGAAAATTTGTTACTAATGCTGCTTGGCTCTCACTCATAGTCGGACTCTTAATAACTGTAATTACAGTGTCTCTTACCGGCACTCTATTAAGAATAACCAACACTCCTGAGGATATTTTTCAGGGTTCTTACGAATACATAGCTACAATATTCGCAGGTATACTCGGAATTATGTTCTACAACCTTTTATCAGGAATTATGAGAGCTCTTGGAGATTCAAAAACTCCATTGTACTTTTTGGTTTTTTCTTCCTTTATAAATGTAGCACTTGACTTATTATTCGTAATCGTTTTTAATATGGGCGTATTTGGTGCTGCCCTTGCAACCGATATTTCTCAGCTCATCTCCTGCTTACTCTGTTACATATTTATAAAGAAAAAATATACTATATTGAAGATGCAAAAAGGTGACTGGACACTAAATAAGACTTGTATAAATAAACTCCTCCTAATGGGTATACCTATGGGGCTCCAATATTCTATAACTGCAATAGGCTCAACAGTTATGCAGGCAGCTGTAAATGGACTTGGCTCAGTTTATGTTGCTGCAATCACTGCCGGAAACAAGGTTTCCCTGCTATTTACCCAAGCCTATGATACTCTTGGAACTGCTATGGCAACCTACTGCGGACAAAATCTTGGAGCTCGCAAAATAAACCGTATAAACAAAGGCATGAAACAAGGAATAACAGCAATGGGAATATACACAATAGTCGCCTTTTTAGGAATTGTTTTTGCCGGAAAATATGTGACCCTCCTATTTGTAAATGCAGATGAAACCATACTTTTGGGCTATGTAAGCAAATTCCTTTTTGCAAATGCACTATTTTATTTTCCACTAGGACTCCTCATCATTCTACGATATGGCATACAGGGACTTGGATATAGCGTATTTGCAATGATAGCCGGCATAATGGAAATGATAGCCAGATGTGCAGTAGCCTTCCTTGGACTTAGATGGTTCGGTGTAGATGCCATCTACTACTCCAATGCCGCAGCTTGGATAGCCGCTAACATCTTCCTCATTCCTGCCTTTATAATGGTCATAAATAAAATTAAGGTAAATTTAAATCAGAATGGTAGAAATTAATGAATAAAGAAATACAAAACTCTAACTCTATACTTACAGGTTCAATATATAAAACCATACTTATGTTCTTTTTTCCTATACTGCTAGGCTCATTTTTACAGCAGTTATACAGTACCGCAGATGCACTAATAGTTGGAAAGTATGTCAATAAAGAATCCCTTGCAGCAATAGGGGCTACAAGCTATATAATAAACATTCTTATCGGATTTTTTGTAGGGCTTTCTGCCGGAGCTGCCGTCATCATCTCTCAATTTTATGGAGCTAATAAGGATAGAAAGTTAAGTGATTCAGTACACACATCAATAGCTCTGTCGCTTATAAGTGGCATTGTTATCATGATTTTAGGAGCCTTATTTTCCCCTATGATATTAAGGCTTATGAATACTCCTTCAGACATAATGGAGCCTTCTGTCACATATCTTAGAGTATATTTTCTTGGTGCAATACCTGTACTTATGTACAATATGGGGGCAAGCATACTTAGAGCTGTTGGAGATTCAAAAAGCCCTCTCTATGTACTTATAATCTGTACCATAGTAAATATCATACTTGATTTTCTATTTGTAGCTGTCTTTAATATGGGAATCTTCGGTGCTGCCCTTGCGACCCTCCTTGCCCAGCTTGTAAGTGCTATAGTAGTTATAATCATGCTTATAAGGGCAGAATTAAGCTATAAACTGGATATCAAAAAAATTTGTTTTCATAAAAATGTACTTATTGCAATGCTTAAATTAGGCCTTCCTACAGGTTTTCAAGCTGTATTATACTCTCTGTCAAACATGATAGTTCAATCTTCGGTAAATAGTTTTGGTACTGATACAGTGGCTGCGTGGACAGCATTTACTAGAATTGACAACTTCTACTGGATGGTAATAGGTGCTTTTGGTGTAGCTGTTACAACCTTTGTAGGGCAGAATTTTGGAGCAAGAAATTTTGAGAGAATTAAAAAAAGTGTAAAAATTACCTATTTTTTCACAGCCATGTCCTCTATTCTTTTAAGCATTACATTTTATATCTGGTGTGAGCCTCTGCTCCTTCTCTTTACCAATGAAACAAGCGTAGTCAGTGAGGGAGTGTATATGTTTAGGCACTATTGCCAATACTATATTTTCTTTGTAGGAATCGAAGTATTTTCAGGTGCTATCAGGGCGACAGGAGATTCTTTTATCCCTACCATAATAACAGCAATTGGAATCTGTGGGCTTAGAATACTATGGATATTCATAGCTGTACCTGCAAGCCCCCTGATAGTCACCATACTTTCTGTATATCCACTAACTTGGTTCTTAACCTCATTTGTATTTACAATATACTATTTACGAGGTAGATGGCTTATAAAAGGAGAATAATAATTTTTAGTTTATGGCATTTTTCTTTGCCTAATTATCCCCTTCCCATCTGCCTTTTCGAGTTCTTCTTTTGTAAGATTTTCAACAGGCTTTGCATTTGGATTTATAAGAAGAAGAATTTCTATCAATTTCTTTTCTAAATTAGCCATATCTTCTTCACCAAGATTTAGGTACGGCAGGTCTTGTGTTCTCTTATTTGTCTGCAAGACTGCCACTTCCTGAAGTGTTTCTATGTAGTATATACTGCCTGCTATCTTATCTTTTACTATATTTGTTTCTTCCTTGGACTTCTTCTTAAGTGTAGTTAGTCGTTCTTTTCTATGTCCACTAAGGCTATTAATTACCTCATCTCTTAGCATAAGTTCCACTAACAAGTCCTTTATTCCTCCTAAGGTATTCACCTTATCAAGCCTTCCGTTAAAATTTCTAAAGTAACCAGATGCTAAGCTCTTTTCCTCTGCAAGCTTACGCCCACTTTCCACCGTTGTTAGGGCAAAGAACATATCCATTCCTTCTATTTTTTTCTTTTCTCTGTCCTGCATAACTTTCAGTTTCTCTTTTGCATAGGCTACATCATTTTCATTTTGCCAAATCCCTACTCCTACAAGAAAATGTGCAAGTGCATCCCAAGAATCATTTTGATTATCGGAAAAAAGTTTCCTCGCCAGCTCAAACCTTTTTTTCTCATAAGGCAAAATCTCATCATCAACTACCAAGTTATCTCTGTCGTTTTTTGTCTTATAACGGTAATACAAGCATAAATCCCTCATCGCAATAAGCTCACCATCAATCAAATTTCTATTAAAGCTCTCATCTGCTCCAATTTCAAAAGCATAGTACCTTGAAAGCACAATATCCTTTTGACGATAAGTGAATTTATCAGTTAAAAAGCCTGTTACAATTACCTGATTTTGATTTTGAGGATTTAAAAAACTTCTATAAAAACTTCCCTTCACTATGTTATAATTAATTTCCTGTTCAAGATTATAAAGAGTTAGCCCATCTCTGCCACCCGAATAAATTATCTTATCAGGCGAAAGCAATGTCAATGTATCTGAAGATATGAGCTGCTTGTCATTATCCTGACTTCTTACTAGAACGCTATAACCATCTCTTATCGGCAATTCCCTAAGGTCAATTACCTTATACCTCTTCCAGTCCTTATATATGTATAATTCCTCATCTGTTAGAAGATATGGGTAAGATGGAATTCCTTTTTTTACTAAAATTCCTGCATCTGCAACCCTTCCTTTTGCCTCTCTGTCTTCTAACACTTCATTCTGACCATACCTAAAATGGATAAATCCTTTATTTCCGGACTGTCCATAATACATTGCACCCAAGTCACCTGCTGATGCTATAAAGTCTGTGGTAATTCTTGAAGAAATCCAGTAAAAATATGTATTTTTCGGCCAAACCAAGCGATAGGCTATTGGCAAAGTCGCCTTCTCTTCTATCGGGGTACTTTGGGTCTGTCCTTTTGTATCCAAAATATATGTATAAGTCCTTGATAATTCCTTCTTCTCTTCTATTACCATTTTTGGCTCAAAATTTTGATAAGAAGTAAGCCCATTATCAAACACCCTGTCAATGTGAATTTCAGAATACTTACTCTGGCCTCCCTCTCCTTTTTGATATCCAAAAAGAAGTGGAAGAGGATAGCCATACTTTTTATACCATTCCTCTGTTAATAATACTCCATTTTCATCCTTTGCTAATAAAGGATTTTCATTTATTTCATTTTCTTTATCCCATTCTCTCGGCTTAATATACGGGATATACAAAATTTTATTATTCCCCTTCTCCGGTGCATCCACTTTGCCGGATGTTGCAGCATTTATAATTGCACCATCTCCTCTTCCCATAAGAGCAAGTGCTTTTTTAGCTGCTGCATAGGCAACTTCTCTATGTTCTCTGTAAATCTTGTAAATAAGTCCCTTTTCACTTCCAAAATTATCTACAAAAATTTTATAAAGGCGATAAATATCTCCTACATATCCTATTTTCTCATCTGTAATTTTTTTATCTTTTCCATCCTGTATAAAAGAAGTAAGGTCATTTCTGCCTTCAAAAATTTTTTGGGTATTTAGTACAAGATTAAGAATATTTATTTTATGATTTATTTCTTTTTTTTCTGTATCTATAAAGTTTAACTCAAGTTCACTGCCATCGGTATAACCTGTAAGTTCAACCTTCAAATCTTCATTTTCTGTTTGAAACGGTTCAAACTCATCTTTACTTTCGGCTGTTTTTTTAATTGTTTCTAAGCTAAATTTCTTTGCACTTAGTTCTGCTGTATGCTTATCAATAAAAACATTACCATCTATTGATTGATAGAGTTCCTCCTGTTTATCAGCATTTTTAAGCTTTGATATAAATTTAACAGGTGGATTATCTCCTCCTATATCTATATTAAAAGCTGTAATTATAGCACTGATGCTCCTCGAAACATCTGTTCCACCATCATTACCTGCATCAGTTAATTTATCATAACGATTAAACTCATCTTCATCTTTTTTTACATTTAAGTCAATAGTTACATTGGCATAGAGATAGCCTGCACCATCCATAGTAACCTTTGTTACAGTAAAAGCATGGCTATTTGACTTACCTGTCTTAGCAAGTGCTATGCGGCCTATTTCCTGCGATATTAGAGAACCATAGTCATGAAAGAATATATTATCTCCCTTACTGTCATAAATATAGGCAGTCATTTTATGAAACATAAAATAAGTTTCTTTTCCTGCAATTTTAGACGCAATTAGGGGTATATTTTCATCCTTACTTTCTACAAGACTACCAAAAACATGGTAATTCTTACTCTTAGGATTATAAGACATAAGTACCAGAATATGTTTCTCTACATTTTTATCATTTGTAACTACTTCTCTTAACTTTGCCACACCCTTAATGTCTATTTCTTTTCCGAAAGCACTCTCCCTTAAATTGGCACTACCTCTATAATTTTTTTTGTAAGCATAGATAAAATTTCCATCTTTTGTGTAGTCAAGCACTTTAAAATCTAAAATATCATCAGGGTCAATTCCCACCTCTCCTACAAAATCCTGTGGGATATAAAACGCTCTTGTACCTGTAAGCTTATATTTTTCACTATCTTTATAGGAAACACTCATATTTTCTAAAGAATCCGCCGAAAACTCCGGAATCTTAGGAATTGGCGGCGGATTAAACTTTTCTGTATGATAGTTTCCTGCTTCTATAACACTGCCACAACCCGTCAAGAGCATAAAGGCTGCAAGCAGTAAACTAATCATTCTCTTTTTCATATTAGTCCTACTGAGTAATTGTTGTGGTTTTAGCATTAGTTTCCATCCATTTTGTAAGTGGTTCTACCATAACAGTCATAGCCACAATCAAAACAAATATTAAGATAAAACCAACTATAGCATTTTTAAGTGCCATTTTTGCCTTTTCTCTCTCCTGTGGCTCTTCAGCTTTTGCAAGCTTAGCACCAAGGAAAATACAATAGATAGCTCCTACCGCCACTACAATGGCTATAAGGGGACCTCTGAGGTCTGCCATCAATTTTACAATAGGCTCAGCAACCTTAGCAAAAGTATTGCCTCCTCCCGCTGTTGTAAGCGCTGCTAAATTAAACATATCAATAATCTCCTTTTCTTTTATTTATATTTTAACGCACATTTGGTTTGCGCCTAAAATAAACTAACAGTACTCCTGCAACAAGTATAATAATACAAGCCGCACCTAAAAGAACAATTGGACGAATTTCAAGGTCTTTATGAATAGTAAAATTATATATACTTTCATTTTCTGCTTCGTCTCTTGCTACCAAAACATAGCTACCATTCTGGCTAATTAAATTATTACTGGCATGGACAGTATTAAAATTTTTATATAGCACTAGATTTATATCGGCTTCTAGTCCTGAATACTTAATAGGATGAGAAATAATTTCATTTTTAATTTCATCTGAAAAAGCTACTCTTGGAGGTGTTGTATCTCTGCAAAATTTACAAGTATAGATTACATCAGGATATTCCACTCCTCTAAATATAACCTCATAATTCCCATCTCTTTTAAGCTGTATATATTGTTTATTGCTAATCACTTCTACTATTCCATCATCCCTAATTTCATCTAAAACGAATCCCATAGGTGCTATTAGATAATTTATAAAATACGGCTTAACATCAGACAAAATCTGAAATGTTAGGGTGATTTTATAACTTTCATTGCCCCCAAATCCAAGTTCATTACTCCTTAAAATCAATTCATAAAAACCACTTTCATAAAAAGACAGCGGCTCTTTTAACTGAATAAGCTTACCATCTTTTCTGACAGAATAAGCATTCACTCCCTCTCCTGTCTTTACTACTACCTGAGTATTGGAAATCCCTCCTATCGGTACTGTAGTATAAAATTTTTTACCATTTGGCAACATATAGGAGTAGCCGTCTTTTTCTGTATAACTAACTTTCATCTTTGGATTTTCAATAAGCTTAATTTCCCTTTTTTCCCCATTTAAATCATAGTCATTTTCAACTATAAACTTATAACTTCCATAAATTTTGGGAGCCTCAGGCTTAAATACCCTAAGTTCATACTGTCCCGGCTCTAAGATAGGGCTTCCCTGCTGAAATTCTATCTCCTTCTTTTCTAAGTACAGCCTACCCTCAAGTCCTTTGTCAAGTGTTATTACAGCTACAGATACTGTTTCATTTTCTTTTGTATTGCTTGAAAATCCTCCTACTCCAGGAAACTCATATCTATACCCATTCCCAACATCTTCTGAAATAAGCATTGGAGAAACTGCTGCTTTTATATGTACCGGAGACAGTATAAAACAAAGTAAAGCTACAAACAGCATATACCCTGCCTTTTTCATTACAAACTCCTTCCTATCTCCGGATTTTTAAGGCTTTTATCTTTCTCAGCAGCCCGTATATGCTGCCTGCTTTTTACTCCGGACTTCCTTGGTGGGTTAACACTGGCTTCAAGTTCAAGGAAAGTAATCTTTTTTCTGAAAGGATTGTTAGTTTCAACCGCCTTAACCTCTCCTCTCTCAGGCTTATACCCATTCTCTTCCCTTTTCTTTTTTTCCTTTCTTAATTCCCTAAGCTCTCTTTCCCATATTGCCTTATTTTTAGGACTGTCAAAATAGCTCATTGATTCTCCTTTTTTGTTTCTGCCTGTTTATCAAGATAGCCTTCTATTCTCTCATTTACCTTTTCTAACAGCTTTACATAATCCCTATGCATAAGACACACATAGGCCTCCCTTGGGGATGAACTCATCTCCTGCGCCTGTACACCTTCTTCTGTCTTAAGCAATGAGATGGCTTCTCGTTCTGTCAATATTGCCGCTCTTATTCGCCCTTCTCTTATTTCTTCTGGTATCATCTGGATATTTTCAAAGCTTTTAAGCGTTACCTTTTCGCTATCTGCAATCTCACCTGCCATTTTTACATTTTCTGTGATTGCAACATTTTCTCCCTCCATGCTACCAAGATTGTCAAGATATATCCCCTCCTTCGTAAGTAGAAAGTACCCTCCTTTACCATAATTCCTTGAGGTAACAAGCTCCTTACTATATTCTATATCTTGTACAAATCTTCCGACCGCAATATCAATCTTTTTACTTGTTAGCATCTCAATCAAATCTTTTTGTGATTTTGCCTCTATAAATTTCACATCACCCGGTAGTTCCTTCACAATATCTATCTCAATGCCTGAGTATCCTCCATCAGACTTTGTTAAGAAACGGTCTCCACCATCCACTACTCCTACATTTATTTGCCCCTTATCTATTGGGTCTTCTGTAACTTCCTTTTCCTCACTAAAAAATGAACAAGACGAGAGAAGTAACATAATCACAAGCAGTCCACTAAATATTTTTATTTTCACCTTTGTCCTCCTACATATTAAACAGTTCTTCAACACCTTCCCCTGCTCTTACTTCTATATTGGTTCTCTCTGTTGGCGTTGTAATCACAAATGCCTTTCCTCTACCTGCATTTACTATATTTTCCTGCTCTGACTCATTTATGTTTCCTGCATTTTCATACAGTTTCACTAAGTCTTGCATATCATTAGGTGCTAAAGCAAAAATAAAAGAATATTGTGAGGCGTTTATTATCGCCGTTGATTTTCTTGATAGCTCCTCTGTTCCCACAAAGTCCTTAATATTCTGCGTAATAACTACCTGCATTCCATTGTACTTTCTAATACGCTTTGCAAGCTGATACATAAAATCAAGGGCAATAGGATATTTTTGATCGATAAAAACATGAGCCTCGTCTATTACTATAACTATTTTTCTCTCTGCCCTATATTTTATATTGTAATCTCTGTTTTTTATAATCTCATTATCGAGCCACTTAAGTACCAAAAGCATTTGTGCATTGGCTGTTGTATGGTTTTTATTTGCAAGTAAAGACTGAAAATCAAAAACTATGAAATTTTCTTTTGTGGAAAGACTTGTTTCTCCATTCCATAAAATACTATCCCTGCCACCTTTTGCGAATTTTGACACATAGTTTATAAGAATACGAAGGTTATTTTTACTGTATTCCCCTCTTGCCTCCTCATATTCTTTTTCAATCATGGTATAAAGGTCATCAAATGTCGGATAATCTTTAACCCCAAGTGGTGAAAGATCCGTATCTACATCAATTCCCTTTTCTGCATACATACGAACCGTAATATTATTTAGGTATTCAAGAGCATCCGAACTAATTCCTATCAAAATCTGACGGTAAAATTCTTCCAAAAACTGCAAGTGCGTAGTAAAACTATTATCTTTTACTTCTGTACCTTCTTCATCATCCGAAAGTCCTGTAATAATATGAAAAGGATTAAGCCTTCCCTGTGTAGCAGAACCTACATCTATTATCTTACCTGAAAGCCTTCTTGCAAGCTCCGTATACTCATTCTCCGGATCCAATATAAATATTCTTGAATTTTCTGCAGCCAGCTGAGTTAAGATACTTTTTGTTGCATAAGACTTACCTGAGCCTGACTTTCCGATAATAACAGTATTGCTGTTTACCCTTTCCTTATCCCTCTTAAAAAAGTTTACAAAGGTAGGAACACCTCCACTTTCTCCTACATAAATTCCCCTTGAATCGCATAAGCTTTTATAAGCAAAAGGAAAAACTGCTGCAATTGAGTTGGAGTGTATACCTCTTTGATAACTCTTAAAAGCATCAAAACCTGAAGGTTGAAGAGAAGTTATCCCCTCAAACTGCTGTAAAAAAAGATCTGTAATTCTTATACCATCCTCTGATAACTCTCTCCTAACAGTCTTTTTCATAGCACTTCTTATACCTGCCTTTTCACCTCCACGCTTTAAAAGTGCCGAATGATCATAGTCATGTATCTGAATAAAAGTATTTAACGAGAATAGCATTTCATTTTCACCCTGAAGATATGAAAGCACATCAGAAAGCGTGTTAACATGGGTGTCAAGTTCCATCATTCTAGAAGTCTTTCCCGTATTTGCTCTCTGCTCCCTAAGTTCGTCTATCGACCTGTCAATCTGTCTTATAGCTTTATAACGGTCAACCGGTGTCATCTTTATGATAATCTTAGTGCCAACTTTGTTCATAAAATTAGCTCCCCAAGCGTTTCCTACCATTAAAGGATAATCCCTCACACGAAAATTATGTGTAATTAAGTCATCATATTTTACAGTCCTTTTTGAAATCTCAATTTTCTTTGGTAGAATCCAGTCAAGATAATTCTCCGGTTCTAAATTATATGCCTCTCTTTCATCAAAATTATGTCCATAATTATATTTCAAAAATATAGCAAGCTCCGGTCCCTTCAACCTCTTACATTTCATACCGTTAGATGCAAAAATTTCCATAGCTGTCTTTACTTGCTCAGCTATTGTTTTCCTATCTTTATCTATGAATACCAGATAATGCATAGGAACTAATATCTTATCCTTAAAATTAAAGGTATTTAGTTGATTTATACGATCATTTACAATGCCAACTCTTATTGTAAGCTCTTCTTCTGAAATCATACCATTGAGATAGGCCTCTTTTAAGTCCTCCATCTTCTTTTTTTCACCTACTATAAAATCATCATAAATTACAGGACGATCAAGCTTTACAAGATTTATTACCTCTCCCATCGTAGCTGTTCTTAAAACTGTACCAAAGCAATAATCAATAAGACTGTTCTGAGCATTTTCACTATAAAATTTGAACTCCACCGAAGGAATTTCTATTACCATACCTGCATATTTATTACCATACTCAATAAATTCTTCATTAACACCTGTAAAAGAAGTTATATCTTCCACACTGAATCTTTTTTTAATATTACTGCTTTTTGAAAAAAATACACGTTGCCTGCTTAAATACCTTAATATATAATAAAACATCAGGTAGCCCTTATCATCTTCTATCGGAATTATGAGCATAGTAGTTATCACTGCCACTATACTTGCACACCATCCTGCAAATGGAACATTTGAAACAAAGAGAGAAACAGTCAATGCAAGACCTACTGCACCGATAAGCACATCTGGAAGTTCAATTCCTCTAAAGAGTTCCATCCTTACTTTAGTTTTTTTGGGAATTACTCTCATAAATTAACTTCTGCCTCTCTTTCCATCAAATTTTTGACTCACTTCTTTTGTTTTATCATCATCTTTTTGTCCACTTTTTAAACTCGAAACATATCCAAAAGCTTGAGAACCTGCATTTTCCACCTTCCCCGTTAAGTAACTTCCTGCACTCATAGCAAGGCTATGCACCATAACACCTGTCTGTTCCTCTTTCAGACCTGCATTTTGTGACAAAAGGGCAGTAAGTGTTGAACCTGCTTTAAGCAATGCAAAAGCGCCACCTGCAACAAAGATAAGCTTTATTATGTAATCTCCCTCTGCTGTTGTTTTTCCAAAAATTATATTTCCACTCATTACATACGGACAGATTAACAGATATATCTGCATCGCAATAACTGTTCCATATCCCGAAAAAATCTTACCAACAAAAAGATCCTGCCAGCCTCTAAATTTCTCTCCATCATCTAAGGGCATCGTAGCCACAAAAAATGGTGAAATTATATAAAGTAAGACGACTTCAAATATACGTGTCATAAATTTACATAAAACAATAATTAAAATTACAACAAAGAAAATTCCCATACCATAACCGATAAGATAATCAATCTTACCTAGCTTAAAATACTTTTCAACCTCTGCTTTATCAGTAGGGTCTAATTTTCCAAGATAAAACTCACCTCTTTTACCTTTTAATATATCTAAATTTTCATTCTTCCCTCTTATATCTGAAAGGTTCTTATCCTCAGAGCCGGGTTTGGCCGCATCTAAACTACTTATAACAAAGAGAATATTTGAGATACGAACCTCTCCATGTAGCTTTTCCGAATTCTCTGCTGCAATCGTATATTGTGAGGCTGTTTTTATAGATTTTAACACTGCACCACCAAGAGTCAATATTAACAAACAGCTAAACTGAACCAACAAAAACTGAAACATAGCCTTTGTTAAGGACTTCATAACACGAGAAACATTTCTATGATTTTCTCCATCTATATCCATACTGGCCCTTGCCACTGCAATCACCGAAAGTAAGAGACAGAGGAAGATACTGAACGCCATCAATATTAAAAAAACTTTTTGTACTGCTGACTGTTCAAATATTGCCATTAAAAGTGTTGTTTTATGACTATTCCCACCAACAACAGTAACTTCCTTAACTCCACTAAAATAGTCAAAAGCATTTTGAAGAGAATTTATAAGTGTCATCATATCTGCAAATAAACTATAAAATATTCCACTTAAGATTTCACTAATTAAGTCTATTGTTCCCTTTATGATGGGCCATAAAATATTCTGTAAAAGAGGACCTAATACTTCATTAAAAATCCAACCTAGTACCGTCTCCAAAAGTCCTGATAAAAATTTTAATACCGGAGACAAAATTTTATCGAATATCCAGTTAAAAATTACTGAAAATAGCCCTAGATAAGCATATTCCATTACTTGCCTCCTATCTTTATCTTTTTAATGTACTTAACTTCCACTTTGCCCTCATAATTGTATTTCTTACCAAACTTCCACTTCCCTTAACAAGTCCATAAGTCTCCGGTGCAAAAAGCTGGAGCATTACTGATTTAGACCTATATACTGCAAGTGCTCCACCCAAAACAACAAACAGCTTTATACATACATCCATCATAGCATTTCCAGTATCAAACCTTATATACTTTCCTCCAATGATAAGCGGAGTAATCATAAGATACATTTTCATAACAATCATAGGGCCATATGCTGACAAAAACATTCCTACAAACATTTCCTTCCACTTATTAAACCTTCTTCCATCATCTATAGGAATATAAGCTGCTGCAAAAGGACTTATTACATACAAAAATATTATTATAAAAAGTCGCTTTATATACTGGAAAATACATAAAATGAGGATTAATCCCATTAGCAATGCGCTTACAACTGCAAAAACATAATCAATTTTACCGGTGTCAAAATTAGTTCTCACAAGCTCTATATCTTCATAGCGTTGTCCTGTCGAAAACATCTTGAGATCAACTCCGGGATTTGCTGCAGGATCTGCTACCGTCATAAAAAGTGTATCTGCTACTGTCTGACTCTGCTCCCTTCCAAAGGATAAGTCAATAACTGCCGGCACATACTTAACTACCTGCAACATAAAAACCAGAGTCAATGGAATAATCATAAAAGTGAAACTTGCCTTTAAACTTCTTCTTATTACTGCACTTATCGGGTTTTTATTTTCAAGAATTCCATCCTGCATAGACCTTGCTACCATTATAATTGTTGTGACAAAACTTATTACAACACTAATCATAGTCACAAGGAGAAAAAAACGCTGGATACTTCCAAGTTCTAAGAAAACCTCAAGCAGATTTTTTTCAACAGCTACATCGTTTATGCCCTTAACCCTCACACTTGAATAACCCGAAAAAATATCAAATATCTGCTGTAAAAAATGTACCAGCTTTAACAGAATCACCCATCCTCTAAGCAAAAAATTAGCAAAAGTGTCCTGGATGAGCTTACCAAGTGTCGATATCAAAATATGTGCTACATCCCTAATTACAGGAGCAAGTATCGTATTAAAAAGGCCTGAAAACATATCTTCCAGTAAGGATATAAATGATAAGCCTACATATTCCATACAAGCCTCCTATCTAACCTTTACCGTCTTGTTCATTCTCTTAAAAAAGAATACTCCGGCAATAATAAGAATAAGAACAATTACAATTGCAATGACTGCTGCTTGGTTTATTTGATATTTTATGCTAAAAACAGATTCACTTCTATTTCCTGCCCTATCTGTCACAACAAGCCTATATGTCCCTGCTCCTTCTATAATATCAATACTTTCTCCTTCTTTTTCAAGAGTTTTATCCTTATACAGTTCAAAGTGCACTATATCATCACTTAAATACTTAACCTGCGCCTGATTTTCTAAAAGAGTTACTTGGAATTTTGGACTTACTCTGTCAAGAGTAACATCCAGTACATGTTCTCCTCCCTTATCAGTAGTTGTAATTTTATAATTTCCATCCTTCCATAATTTTAACATCTGCCCTGTTTTACCAAATGCCGCATCTGTATAACTTTTGCCATTTATCTGAATGTCTATAAGTTTGGTATCAGGTGACAAAGGAAGTATACCCAAATCTCTTACAGGAGAACTTCCTATTATCCTAAAAGTAAAAACAGGTTTTATTTCCTTGTAAGCAACCTTGAATGACAAAGCCTCGCTATCCGGATATAACACATAGCTACCTGCTCCCTCCAGATAACTTCCCGGATTAAAATCTTCAACTAATTTTCCATCCCTAAAAAGCTTAAATGTAAGAGTATCGCTTTTGGCAATCATAACTGACTGATTAGTTATGCTACCATTTGCAACGTTAGTTAAAAATACATCGCCACTCTTAAGCGAATTCTTAAAAAGTCCACTGCTCGTATCAAAGGTAACTTCTTCTTTCTCTGCTGCCTGTTTTTCTTTCTCATCAAGCTTTCCAATTAGCTTTTTTATTTCCTCTTCCTTAATCTCGCCTTTCTCATCCATTATCTTAGTATCGGATTCATTTTGTTCTATTTCTTCAAGTTCTCTTGTAATCTCATCCTTATTTATATCTCCAATATCGGGCTCTTCTTTCTTCTTGGTTTCGGAATTCTCTTTATTATCCTCAGATTTTTCCCGACTGTTTTCTAAGCTATTTTCAAGACTATTTCCATTACTATTTCCATTACTGTTTTCATGATTATCCAAGAAGTCTCCCATATTGGGAATCATATTTTTGCCTATATTAGAACTAGATAGGTTTCTTGTAAAATCCTCAAGCCTTTTTTCATACTCAGCTATTTTTTCAAGTTCTTCTTTATTTTTTAATTCTTCTTCAGCCTTAAGCTCTTCCGGTGTTTTTTTAGGCTTTGGCTGTATCCTAAAATGAAAATTTGCTGTGAGCACCTTCCCCCTATCGTTCTTTACTTCAAGTGTAAAATAATATGTTCCTTTTTTAGTAAAATCTTTACCTTTGACATATTTATAAGTTGCTCCATCTTTTTTTACCTTAACCTTCATCTTAGCCGGAAATTCAATACGAACTTTCTTATCTGTCCATCCTCCATTTCCTACACTTGAATAGAAAAAATGCTCATCACCCATTATTTCTTCATAGGTCTTATATTCTTCCTTGTAGTTTTCTACTAAAGTAACCTTTTCTCTATTTGACTCTTCTTGCTCAGTTTCTTCCTCATCCTCATCATCATCTACATTATCTTCAGACTCTTTTTCAATAGTATTTTTTTCTAGATTCTGTTCTACTACCTTCTCAACATGTTTTTTTTCTGTATTTGACTCACTGTTTTTAACTGTATTGCTATCTTGATTAGAATTTTGTTCAAAGATGTTTTTGATTCTATCTAATTTTTCATCTGCAATTGCTGAAGTCATTCCAAAATTAAGACTTGCTACAACTACTGCCAAAATGAAAACTTTATAATTGATCTTCCTCTTCATTTTCCTCTTCCATCTCCTTTCTTTCTAATACTAGATAATTTCTTTCTTCCAAATCATAATAAACCTGAGCGGCATAAAAATCATTTTCCATAACTTCTTCCATATCCATCTGCCCTATTTCAAAGAGAGGACATTTATAAGATGGTGTAAACATGGTTTTTAATGGAGGATTTCCAAATGTTACTATAATAGCATTTCCACTGTTTTTAGCATTATTTAATTTCATAAGTTCAGAAGGATATATAAGTGGACGCTGCTGCAGCGAACTTGAAACTGTAAGGGCTCCTGTTTTATCAATGGTTGAAGATGATACATTTCTTGTCTCAACAGTCATATTTCCACAAAGCTTAGAGAACTCTTCACAGGTTGCAAGGTCGTTAGATCCGATAAACATCTTTAAACCACAGTTTCCCTTAATAATATTTGATACTGTCTGTCCATATACATTATCAAGCTGTGCAAAAGACTGTACCACCATCTGAAACCATATCTTTCTACTTCTTCCTACTGTTATCATCTTGTCAAATTTTTCAATCTTAGGCATATTTCCAAACTCATCAAGTAAGAAATACACATTTCTTTCGAGAGATAAATCTTCATTTGCTGATGCAACCTTTATAAGTGCCTTATATATAGAAAGAATAAATACTGCTGCAAGTACATGCCTTGTATCTTTTTCATCAGGAATTTTAAGAAACAGGGCAGTCTTTTCCTTTGCTATCATTTCAGGCTTAATATCCGTTCCTGCTGTCATTGCACAGATACCTTCATCATGGAACATCGAGAGCTTATCAAAAGCAATCGACATATAAGAAGATAAGGTCTGATCCGGTGCAGATAGTACCTGCCTTGAAAGTCCATAGGCCTTTGAGGTCTTATCTCTTCCCTGAAAATATTCTTTAAGAGCTATGAACTCTCCCTCTGAATTACCTATTGCCTGATTTACATTATAAAAGCAGAATTTCTCCTTAGTCATTTCCAGTTCATCAACTGCACTGTCTTCTAACATAGCTAAAATAACTGCCAATATAATAGACCTTGCTCCCTTTTCCCAAACCGGATCATTTTGTGATTCAATAGGACAAATTACACTTACTAAGTCATTTAAATCTTCATAAATAGAATCAAATATCTTTTGTCTAGCACTTCGTATTTCCTGTAAAAGCTTTTTACAGTCAGCATAAGCCCTTCCCTCATACTCATACCAAGTATCTCCATAAGCATCCTCAGGATCAAGCAATTCTAAGCTGCCTGCATTGTCTATTGTGTCTGTTCTCTCATAAATTTCATCGCCGGTATGAAGATAAGTTTGGTATCTGTCATAAATCTCCTCAAGAGGATTCCAACGAAACGAGCTATAAGGATCTCTAAGGTCAAGAACCATACAGTTATATCCCTGTTCCTTCAGCATCTTTGAATGCATCATAAAAAGCTCACCCTTAGGGTCGGTACAAATCATTGATGAGCCGGCCTCCCTGGCATGTCCTAAAATCTGAATTACAGGATTAATAAAGGTTGTAGTCTTTCCTGAACCGGTAGCACCTATTATAATTCCATGAGCCGGTTTCATAATATTTATGTCTAATTCTCTTCTTTTTGATGAATACACTGCCTTTACAGGGATTCCATCTCCTTTTAACTTATAAAGACTGCTATAAGTAGTTTCAGGAAAAAATTCCTTTTTTTCTTTTTCTGTCATAAATCTTGCATTTTCAAGACTTCCTTCTACACGAGATGATTCCATATTTCTTTCAGAGTCTTTTAACACATTTTTTGTTCTCTTACCTACCCCACCTGTATAGAAAACCTGATAAAGAACTATACTAAGAGTCGCCTCAATAGATCCATAAATCAGAGTGAGTGGAGTAAGCATTTTTGCTATTCCATCATTCGGTTTAAATTCTATACCTTGTATCGCTCCTTCGAAAAAAGCAGTAATTCCACCAAATACTACACAAAGCAATATCCACAAAAGGATGTAATTCACAATTTTTTTACCAATACTTTTCATAAATATAATTTCTTCTTTCTAAGATAGATATATGCCAACATAAAAGCTACTATAATAGACAATAAAAATAAAGGAATCTGAAAAACAGCCCTTCCCAAGCCTTCCTTAATCATCGGATTTTGTTGATATAAAAATGCTAAAACCACTGAAGGCAGATTAAAACCTATATGTACAAAGATTCCCTCTAATATATTTTCCTCAATCATAGAAAGACATATCAACAGAAATCCCATCCCTCCTGCATATATCATCCATATAGGATGAATATGACAGAGCATAAAGGCAATGACTGTAATTGATACTGCTGTCTTTTTCTTAAAATGCCTAAGCAAGGTATTTAACATATAACCTCTAAACACAACTTCCTCTAAAATCGGTGATAAAAAACCTACTGTAATTACACTAAAAATAAAGTCCGGACCCTCTAAAAGTTTTGATAAACTCTGCCTATACCCACTTTCTCCAAGTCCTAAAAGAGTAACCAGGCTAGATACTGCTATTGCTGAAAATACACCAAAGACAAAAAATCCTATTCCTTTTAATAAAAGATCCTTTCTTATATAGAGCGTAGCATCCTCACAAAAGCTTTCTCCTCTTTTTTTTGATCTCTTACGAAGAATGAAAAACGTTGCAATCATCCCTAAAGCTGTATAAAAATTGCCGCCATAGGTAAAAAATTCACCACCTTCCATATTGCTGTGAAATAGCATATATCCTATCGTAGCAAACAATGCCGGCATAACAACATACAGAATAAGTGGCCAAAACGCTCTCAAAATAATACTACAATCTATCCAAATCTTCTGTTGAGCAGTAAGAAGGGAAGGGTCTATTTTTTTATCATGTTTCATGTTCTACCTCCCTCCATTTTAATATATTACTAAGGCATTTTATCTATTTCATAGACACAAAAGGGACACAGGTAACTAGCTATGAATACGTGGAATAAAAATCTTTGCTGTAGTCCCCTTCCCTTTTTCACTTTCAATTTCCAAAGTACCACCTACCATAAGAGCCAATCTTTCTCGTACATTCTCAATACCTACATGACTCCTTCCATCTTCTTTTTTATTGTCCGGGTCATACCCTCCAACACCATCATCTATAACAAAAACCTCATACCCTTCATCACGCTCAACTGTTTTAATGGTAAGCTTTCCCCCCTCCATCGCCTGTCCTATACCATACCTTACTGCATTTTCCACCAAAGGTTGTACTGTAAGTGGAGGTAAAAAGAAATTAATTGTACCAAGCTCATAAATAATTTCAAGTTCATCCTCATAACGGAGTTTTTCTAAAAAAAGATAATTTTTGATATGACCCAGTTCCTTTGAAAATAAAACAGTCCTATCCACTCCTACAGAGTCAAGATTGCCCCTTAAATAATCAGAAAACTCCGCAATAGCATGTTGTGCAAGCTTAGGATCTTTTTCACATAAATAGTGGATTACATTTAATGCATTATATAAAAAATGAGGCCTTATCTGACTAAGCATGATAGATATACGACTTTGAACAAGTTTTTCATCTTTTATACGAAGAAGAACATTTTGTTCAATATGGATTCCAATATAAAGTCCTATAACCAACAATGTAACAATCAAATATACTACAGGTATACCCACATCGGGTACAATCTCTCTCAGTATTATTGATAACAAAAGTCCAAAAACACAACCTATGAATATAATTCTATCTCTTTTCTTTAACACATTAAAAAATAGAACTATCATTAAAAAGATATAAACTATCATTCCAATAGCCATAAACTGTGATAGCCAAAACAACTCACCTCTTTTATAAACACCATCTGTTATACTATATAAAGTACCAAAATAATAAGAAGTTATCCAAATCAAACTCTCAACTGTAGCAAAAATTAATCCTATATGACCAAACCACATTGAAATGCCTGTTTTTTCCCTAATATGAATTATAACATAATAATTAAAAATTGTTAGCATCACAAAGGCAAGTGATGTCGATATAAGAAAAAATATCTCTGCCAAATGGGACATATATCCCGAAATAGAAAGCATATATGAGGCTCCATCCGATGCCAAAAGCAAAAATAAGGTACTCAAAAGTATATTTAAAATGCGTACTTTACTACTTGGTTTTGATATAAAATGACTCTCTATTAAAAGCACAAGCATTATTACAGCCCCAAAAAACTCAACCATAGCATATGTATAATTATGATTTACCATTATATTTCTCCAATATCTTAATCAGCCTTTCAAATGATATTTTTCTCCTCTTTATCGGCTTTTCTTCTTCAATTACAAATGTCCATATTTCTCTCTTCCTCTTATGAACAAACCTGACATTTGACAGATTTTTTGAAAGCTCTCCTTCAGTTAAATTTTCGATAACATGACATATTACTTCTAACAAATTTCCATTAGTTACCTTAGGCATTTGATAACTTATTTTATAGGAAATTCCATTTATTTCTAAATTTTCTAAAACTTCTTCCACCATCATAGGAATATTCACTTCTTGCCCTTCAAAAAATATATTGGAAAAAGTTTCCTCATATTCCATCTTCATAATTAACCTGTCACCTTTGGGCTTATCATTTTCCCAAAAATTTTCATTTTCCCTAGCATATTCCTTCATTTGATTAAGAAATTGCTTTTTTTCAAGGGGGCTTATTTTACTCCAAAGAGCCTTTTTAAGATAGGCATCAATATCATAGTCCTCACCTCGAAAACATTTTTTTAGTTTTTTAAGTTTAATCGTTTTTGTTGCAATCATTGAAACCTCTTCTGATAATCATCCATTAGCATTGCATTAGTATATTCAGCCCAGCTGTACTGACTCATATATTCTCCTCTGTATGCCTCTTTATCTCCCTCTAACCACCTATAATAATCGCATGATACTCTTTCTTTCTGTATACCAAGTTTCCCCCATTCTCTTATAAGAATATCTGAAAGTTCAAATTTTTCTAAAATTCCTATCAAATCAGACCTTAAATTTTTAAGATACGAAATATGTTTTTTTGAATCCATATCATTTTCCCACAAGACAGAAATAAGCTCACCATTACTGCATAATGCACCATTTCTATCAATGAGATAGGCAAGAAGTTCTTTGCTTTTATTATACTTTAACGGAATCGGTGTATTTTCTACAAAAACTTCAAAGTTTCCAAATGTCTGTATTTCCAGCACTTTATCCTTTTCAACCACAGGAAACCTAAGATTAGTAATCTCATTTTTAATCTTTTCTGCAGTAATTGGTTTCATAACATAACCGCTTGCATGTACTGTAAAGGCATCCTTTGTATATTCACTAAATCCACTTGCAAAAATAAGATTTATTTCCGATACTCTCTTTTTTATTTCCTCTGCCAGCTCAATTCCATTCATCTTTTTCATCTCTACGTCCAAAAACACAATATCAGGCACTATTTCTTCAAGCTTTTCTAATAGTTCTAAAGGATTGCGAAAACCATATACCTCTGACTTCGGCACTGCCTTATGTATAGCGCTGATAAGAGCCTCAAGAGCCAATTTTTCATCATCTATTGCAAATATTCGCATTATCTTAACTCCTTAGATATTATCTATATTAAAGTATAGTATAACATGATAAAAGACACAAAATAAGCACAATTTTTTATTTTTCACCTGTGTCCTTTATGTGTCTTTTAATGTGATAAGGTGTCCTCATAAAGCTTGTCAAATAAAAAAGCAAATTGAAGGGAGCGTTAAAATATGTATAACGTAACAGATAATCATATTGAAGAGGGTGTTTACTCAGAAGGACTTATTTTAGATAATTCTCTAAAAAATGCAATAGAAACAGCAGGTGGTGGAGAATTTTTCCATTTTGAAGGAACTGCTGACAATGGATTTACTATGAAACCAAAGATGCCTGAATACGGTAGTGCCTCAATTGGAAGTCCTGTATTTAAGATGAGAATTAACAACAACCGTCTTGTAAAAGGCATAGCAAATCATTTCTTTACAAACGGAGAAATTGATTTTAAAAAGGGATATGATTTTATTACAGAAATCGATGCCAGACTTGGTTTATCTGAACTTCCTATTAATGTTGATATGTTCCGTCAGGGAACTAACGCAAGAGAAGAAGGACTGGACTGGCTTGCAACTGAGCTTGGTATACCTGCTAATGAGCGTGGGGATTTTAAAAATTTTGCAGATGCTATGTTTTACAACCAAGAAGTTGGAAAAATCGCTCCATACATGAGCCAGAACTTCTCTTTACTTTGGGGAGAATTTGCAGCTGCAGGACTTGCTCTTGAACCTGACAACTTTGCTGATATGCCTGAGCAAGCTACAAGAATTAGTGAAAATTTTGCTAAAAAGGAAGATGCTATCAAAGAACTTCGTTCTTTCACACAAATTAACCCTGAAACAGAAATGCGTCTTTTTGTGCCTACAGAGTGTAGTGGAAGTCTGCATAGCAACAAGCAGATTTGTAACTATTCATCTTATGCTGCCGTCAACTTAGGAAAACCAACACCTTCCTTTTCTATATCTGATTATTCTGTAGATTTTGCTATGAAAGATTCTTTAGACGGAGTAACTAAGGGAGAGCGTAAATGGGATCAGCATGTAGCTGCACATATTGGAAATATAACTCTTAAAGATGGCAGCACCTATCAGCTTACCTTAGAGGCTTTTGCTCCACAAGCAGACCGTTTTATGGATCATCCTGCTATGACAAGTGCTGTTTCAATCGGTCTTTTTAAGAATGAAGATGCATTTAAAAACCACTATTATAAGAATGCCCACATTGAAGATACTAATACTACCGAGTTTTGTGAAAGAAAACAGGAGCTTAAAAGCAATAAGTTTACAGCCCTCGAAAAAGATGGTGTATTTGCAAGAGTAGAAGATACTATGAAAATGTTTTCTCCTTATGCTGAGGAGGCATATCAGAGCCTTTATTCTGAATTTCTTAAATACTCAATAGGAAGTGAGTGGGAAAATTCAAGAAATGACAGACATTACAAACCTATCATGGGATTTTCAGGACTTACCACCAACGAGCTTGACCACGAATTTAAGAGTGATCTCCGTATGGCAAAGACCTCTATAAACCGTATTCCTGAGGCGTATAGAGAGGAGTACAAAAATCTCCTAAATACCCTTGATCAGGTTATGGAAAGAAGTGGAGCTATAGGCCATGCTAAACTTCACTTTAACGCCCTTTCTTCTATAATAGAAACCAATGGTGGTTCAAATGATCTTCTCAACACTTCTTATGAAATAACTGCCGAACTTGAAGAAAAGGATATGGAGATGAGGCTTGCAAGAACTGCTACTAGGAGTATTCTTGCTACCGTCCTTACCGGCAGTATGCAGGTTGATCAGATGGACAGGGAAGAAAAAGCATCTCTTGAATCTTTTCTTGGTGGTGACAGCGAAAAACTTGCTCGTATGATTGATATGTCAAAGGCTGTTGCCGGAAAACTCCTTGAGCCAAGCGAAATTAATATGGACATTCAGGTACCTGATAATGAAATTGCAAACGATTTTGTAAGAGCAACAAGACTGGCAAATATCTCAGAAAGAGCTAAAGAATTTGCAAGTCACAATTTTGACCTTGCATTTTCACAGGTTGTGGATAAAAAAGTATTTAAGAGTGACGATCATAGACTCTTTGATAATATTTATATAGATGGAATATCTGCTACTGATGTATTCAAAGAAAAACATATCCACTACGCATCAAGCGAAGATAAGAAAGCTGATATAATGAAGTCACTTTTTGCAGGTAGCCAGATAGATTTTGCCTATAAGGGACAAAATGGTGATATAAATATGCTCCCTCTTCAGGCTACATCTGATATTCCTATTATTGCAGGCCGTCTTAGAAAGGCAAACGAAAAGGAGCATATCAACGTAACTCCTAAAGCAGACTTAATCAATAATAGTATAAGCCTAACTTTACCGGAAAGTTTTGTAGCAGCTAATGGAAATACTGTATCACTTCGTGAAAATTATAACTATCTTATTAAAGGAGTTAGCAATCTCTTCCTTGATGGTACAGGAGATATTAACGAGCACAGTGTTACTAAGGTAAATGACTTTACAAGCCGTTTGTATCATATGTATGCTAATAGTGAAGATATACTTAATCCGGCTGCCTCTAAAGAAGATGTAGAAGGATATAGAGATAAATGGCTCTGTGGACAGCTCGGAATTCCATCTGAAAAACAGGCAGATTTTAAGCATTTTTGGAATGAAAATTTCTCCTTAACAGACGATAAAAAGCTTATAACAAGCAGAGATTTATCGGGTTGGTCAGAGTTTGCAAATAAAATACAAAGTTTTGGCGAACTTGAAAAGGAAATTGGCTCATCTGCCATGAATGCTGTTCGAATGGATTTTGCACAAACATTTAACACCATAAAAAATATTGCTAACATAGATCCTGAAACAAATAAGGAAACATTTATCCCTGTTAATAGAAGTGCAGGATTCTTGAATACACTGAATCAAACTGCTCCTATGATTGATGAAAATGGTAATAAGCTTACATTTTCTATCTCTCAGATTACAGATGGCCTCCTCTCCTCAGACCTTTTAACTGAAGAAAATAAAGAGTCTATGCGCCACCTTAACATCGCAGGTCATTTTTGTAGTGGAATTTTTCAGACAGCAAAAGAATATGGTGAAAAGCTTGTAGGAGAAGAAGATACTTTTACACCTAGAACTTCTGTTGAAAATGAAATGTTTAGAATTGGCTATTCTGCAAGAGAAAAATCAAATGAATTCTTTAGAGAAAGAGAACATGAAACTTTTAAGCAACAATCCGGACTTAGTACAGGACTTGTAGAAACTCTTTCACAGAACATTATGGAAACTAGGGAAGAAAAAGCAAATACAGCTATGTGGGCATTAGAAGAGTTAACAGGTGCGAAACTTCTTGGAAGTAACCACCTAACTACTGATATTACTCTTATTGAGTCTGCTTTATCTAAGGTTTACATAAATGGAAAACCATATACAGAAGGCTTAAATCTTAATCAAAACAATATAGAGTCTACTCTTGCTAACTTTACAGATAAGCTACAAAGCTATATGGATATTTCCAAAAAGTCTGAACATAACCTAAGTCTGGCAGCTGAAAATGGCTTTACCCCAATTACATATAACCCAAAAGCACCTACAGAACCAAAGACCTCTATAAATATTTTTTCCGGAAAGGATAAACGCACCAAACATCGTCTTGAAATAGAGCGTTTTAATGAGGAAACAGAAACAAAGCAAAAATGGGATGAACGTAATGCTGAACGTGAAAAAGAATCCAATTCTTACTATGTAGACAAAGAAAATAAGAGACATGGGGTTTCTTTTGAAGAACTTCATAATAAGTTTAATCCATTTAAGGACAGAAAAACCGAGCACACCCGTACTCGCACGCAGGCACCTGCTAAGGAAAAAGAGTGGGAAGTTACAAGATTATAATTCCAAATTGTGGATACTTAGTTTGGGGACTTCTCATCCTTATATTCAGACCTATAGGCGTGAGAGTTTGGGCAGAGCTTATGATCGTAATCTTTAATATCAATGACAATCCTGCCAAGATAAAAGATTACTTTTATAATAAAAAATAATGAATAAAGGCTTTCCACCTAAAGAAAAATTGAAATTACCGGGACAGGTATTCTAAATGAAATGTGGCTCCCCACTATCATAAGATAATGGAGAGCCTTTTTTATTTTCCTAACAATCTAAAATTATAATCAGGTATTAAAAATATACAGGTATTTAACACCCATATAAACCCTTCATTTTTATCAGCACTTACTTTATTTTGATTTTTAAGAATCTTCAATAACTCAATTTTATTAAACTTAGCTTTCAAGTCTTCCTCATCTTTTTCTTCCTGTATTTTATATGCTTTACAAATATTAAAATATATTATTTCCTGAAAGATTTTTCGTATACAATACCAATATGTTATTTTTTCCTGTATATATCCCGCTTTAATAATCTTATCTTTTAAGTTAAACTTTAAATTTCTTTCTTCTTCAGCATTCCCAATGATATGTAATATGTTTTCTAATTCCTCTTCCAATTTCTCATCGCTTGAAATATTTAATATTTTATTACAACAGTCTTTTACTTTATCTTTGTCTATTGTAAGATCTTTATTTGCAAACACTTTCTCAATTTCATTAGAAAGATTAAGTATTTTCCCAATTTTACTTTGCTCATTAACTCGTTGTTTATATCCTCCCTGTTTTAAGGACGACACTTCCATTTTTCGTTCAAGATATTCCTCATCTGATAATGATTTTAAATGTTTATATGACTCAAGCATAGGATAATTCAAATACAATTTCCCTATGTCAGTTGAATCCTTAAAATAATTCTGCATCTCTTCTATGTTTTTTTCAGAAAAATTCGGATCCTGCCTTTCATAATCAAATACAAGAATAATATTATTAAAATCTACTTTATATCTTACTTGTTCCATGTTTTCTTTTCTACTAATGATAAGAGGCAAATCAATATCTTCTTCTATCCAGTCTTCACCATAATATTCTATAATATTATTATACAACTTATAAATATTAGTGCCATAAACCCATATATCATTTATATCTATACCCAGTTTCGGAAAGCATTGAAAAATCAGATTAAATAATTCATCTTTTTCCCTTTCACCCTCTACAATCAGCAAACTTCGCTTACGCTTCCTATCTTCTATCTGATAATTATTCATACTTGTCAAACTCTCCACTTATGTACATTTTTTCGAGATTATGCCCTTCTCTAAGTTCACGTTCTGTAGCATTACAGAGAGCTGTTAACTTTCCTTCTCTCGATAATATAAATAAGCAGTCCGGACGCATAATTCTATTTGTCATAAGATTGGTATTATGTGATGTAATAATCACTTGGCAATTAGGATAATTCTTTTTGAAAAATAAAATCACTTTTTCTGCCATTTCATAATGATAAAAGGCATCAAATTCATCGAGATATATTAATGATACATCTTCAAATGATTTAATTAATCTTTTGTATAACTCTACTAATGTTAATGTACCACTTGAAGCATTTTCAAAAAAAGGAACTAATCGCTTATGATAAAAATATAATTCTTGTTGTCCATCCGGTAATTTTTTCATAGTTAGCTCACATTTAATACCCATTGAATTTAAGAAGTTTTCAAACCTTTTTAATTCATCATCCTTTTCCAAGGATTCATAAAATCCTTGATTCAATGCAAATAATGGTGGCTCACCATCCAAATAAGTAAACTTTGCCATTTTTTTAATATAATTATATAGTTTCCTCAGAATTGAATCATTTTTTAATGCAACATTATTAATTAGCCAGCGTAAAAACGGCAATCTTGTCTCATTATTATTAGATCCCAAATTTTCTAAATATCTATCTGTATTAGCCGTTTCAGCTCCCACATAAGCTAAGTTATAGAATTTATCTCTTGGAGCATTAAAATTAAAATCAAAAATTTTTTCTCCATCTACCTTCAATTCTTCATTGGCTAATTGTCCATTTTCTAACTTTGAATATTGATATATTACCTCTGTTGTATCAAACTTAAAAGTATAATTAAATGTTACAATATTCTCTTTTGAATCTGCATTAAGTAGTATTCCGTTTCCTATGTCTGAAAATATCATTTCTATATCATCAGAACATATTGTTAGCCTTATATCGAGCAAAGCTTTCCCTAAATTTGTTTTACCTGTTCCATTTCGTCCATAAATCAACATTTTGCCTATAAGATCATTTGAAATGCAGTCTTTATTAAATTGATATTCTCCATGATTTTCAAAGTCTATTACTATTTCATCCTTAAAATTTTTATAATTCTTCACTTTAAACTTTTTTAACATATTGTATACCACCCTTCTAAGTAAACTTCGGTGTATAAATCTACATCTATAGTATAACTCATTTTACAACAATCAGCAACATATTCCGTAATTTTTTTACGGTATTTTTGCATTGTGTACTCAAAATAATTATATCTTTATTGTCCAACATCTATAAAATTGATATAATATTACAAGATACTTAATTAGATAAATTTTATATAACTTTATGATGACAGCTTCGAATAATAAAATCTGGGGCAACAATTTATAATTTACTAAGGAGGCAGTTTATGACAAAAGAAGAACGTGCTAAGAAATGGTTTTGTAATATACCCGATGCTGAATCCATCAGCTTGGAAACAAAAATAAATATATGTAATAAAGCAGCAAAAAGAATGATAATTATATTCTTTGTATTATTTACTGTGGAATGTATTTTATTGTTTATGTTAAGCGATGGTAAAATTTTCGATTTTATGGCAGATTTTCTTAATAATATTTCAGACGGCAGTCCTACAAGAAATCATTATAGAGGGATGGCACTTATAGGAGGTATTGCCTGCCTGCCAATTATAGCCTTACCCTTAATTGTTGTTCTTATATACAAGAATAAATGTCTCCAAGCCGAGGTGGCTAAAATTATAGACATAATGAAAAATAACGATACAAGAGGACAGAATATAACAGACTTTATCGAAAAAAGTACGGAAGACTTTCTTCATTTTGATAATATAAATTTCAAACTGGCCATTGTTCAAACATTGATGTACGACTTAAAACTTTTAGAGCCGTCTTTTGATATTTATGATTTTGCTAACCAATACAAAGATGAAGAAATTGATACAGAAAGTTACACTATAATTAAGCCTGCTCTCAATTATTTTAGAAACCTCCCAATTCCCAAAAAATTTGCATCACAAGTAGAAACAATCTATATGGATGGCGGCAATGAGGTGTATATGAATCTCATCCCTCAATGGGATGGAGAAGATGGCTGCTTCGACCTAAATGAAGTAACTTTGACAGAACTGGAACAATTCCCTAATCTAAAACAAGCAACTATTATGAGTAGCAATTTCGATAAGATAAAAGAAACTTTTGATGCTGCTAATATAGAGGTAGAATTACTTTAAGAGAAAATTTTCACTCCGTACTATCATAAAATGGTGCGGAGCGAAAATTTAATTTTGTCAATTTGTAATCTGTCTTCCTTTAAGTCTATTTTCTATAAAATTGATAAATAGACTAATTACACTGCAATAGAATACAGGTAACGAATAAAACATTATATATGTTGACATATCTGCATTTCCGCCTACATATATCATTGCATTTAAGATTGATACTAAGGCTGCTACTATTAGAAATAATATTATTCCTGTAACTCTTTCATTATTATAGCCATTGGAAGTTGCATTTATAAATATGTACTTATCAATTTTTATCCCCTATATCCATTAGGATTTGCAGACTGCCATCTCCAGCTATCTGCGCACATTCTGTCTATTCCATACTCCGCCTTAAAGCCCAGTTCCTTCTCTGCCTTAGAGCTGTCTGCATAGCAGGCAGGTACATCACCATCTCTCCTTGGTTTCATTTCAAAGCTCAACTCTTTGCCACAAGCTTTTTCAAAAGCATGGAAAACTTCAAGTACAGAAATACCGTTTCCTGTACCAAGATTATATATCCTTATCGCAGGCTCTTCCTTAAACTTATTCAAGGCAAGTACATGACCTCTTGCAAGATCTACTACATGGATATAATCTCTCAAACAAGTTCCGTCAGGAGTAGGATAATCATTTCCAAAAATACCCAGTCTTTCAAGTTTTCCTACTGCCACCTGAGCAATATAAGGTACAAGGTTATTAGGGATTCCCTTTGGATCTTCACCTATCATTCCACTCTCATGTGCACCTATTGGATTAAAATACCTTAAAAGAATTACACTGAAGTCTTTATCTGCAACATGAAAATCATTAAACATATCTTCCTGCATCATCTTTGTAGCACCATAAGGTGATGACGCCTTTCCATGAGGCATATCCTCTGTAAGAGGTAACTTATCAGGCTCTCCATATACAGTAGCAGAGGATGAAAAGATTATATTTTTAACTCCTGCCTTTTTCATAGCCTCTACAAGTGTCAAAGTTCCTGTAAGATTGTTATAATAATATTCAACTGGCTTATGCACAGATTCTCCTACTGCTTTGTAACCTGCAAAATGGATAACTGCATCTATTTTATTTTCTGCAAATATCTTATCCATTGCCACCTTATCAAGCATATCCACCTCATAAAACTTAATACTCTTTCCTGTAATCTTCTCTACTCTTTTGATAGACTCTATACTTGAGTTATAAAAATTATCAAAAACAACAACCTCATGCCCTGCCTCTAAAAGCTCTACACAAGTATGACTTCCGATATAGCCTGCACCACCTGTAACTAATACTCTCATATTTTCCTCCTGTAGTAAACTTACAGCATTTCTACTGCAATCTGATGATTTTTAAGAAATTTGAGTAAATATTCATCCCACAAATTTCCAATTTCTTTAGCCCTAAGAAAATCTACAACTGATACTCCGGTAATTATACTAAGTTCTCCTTTTTCAAACTTCAGATTAAAATACATTCCATAATCTTTTTCTGTAGCATCTTCTACTCCAAGCTCCCCTGCAATCTTTGCTGTGTTTAACTTAGAAAGCCTGAATACTGCCTTTATCCCAATCGGAATTTTTTTGCCTTTAATTAAAGATGCTGCTGCATTCCTTACTTCCTTCCAGCTCACATATTTAAAATCCTCATCTTCCATTTCTTCATACCATTCTTTATTTCTTACACCATCTATAGTAAATTTAGCATAATTAACTATTTCAAATGATACCAAAAGAAAACTGTCAAATACCTCTTCCATAAGGAGTTTATACATAAAGTCCTTAACTCCTATAATTTTAAATGCTACCATTATCAACAATCTCTTTCATAAGATCCCACTTTGTTTCCATATCTGATACCAGCTTAAACTGAGTTCTCGCCCTATCCAAGTTATGCCCTTCTCTATGTACTGCAAAATAATTATCTCCGTCTATATAATCAGTTAGGAAACGCATTCCACACTCAAAGGTCATAGTCTTTGCCCCCATTGGCAGATACTCAATTTCTTTATCAGTCAGATATGGACAAGATTTTAAAAATCCCTTTGTATAAATTTCAAAAAGTTCAAGACTTAAGCTTACTTTAGATAAATCCTTTTCATCTTCTACAGCAGTAGAGGCTCCAAATCTTATGGAATCACCATAGTCATACAGACAAAGCCCCGGCATAACAGTATCTAAGTCAATTACACAAAGTGACTTTCTTGTATCTTTATCAAGAAGTACATTGTTTAACTTAGTATCGTTATGTGTAACCCTATCAGGAAGTACCTTTTCATTTCTAAGGCGCTGTAAAGTCCCCATCTCTTCTTCTCTGTCTAAGCAAAATTTAATCTCTTCCTGCACTCCTGCCGCCCTGCCTAAAGGATCTTTTTCAAGCACTTCATGAAATTTCTTAAACCTATCAGGTGTATTATGAAAATCAGGTATTACTTCCACCAGCTTTTCTACCGGAAAATCTGATAAATCCTGTCCAAAAGTTCCAAAGGCTACAGCACTCTCATAAAAATCATCATTATTCTCAGGAAGTTGTAAACAGAGTGAATCTTCTACAAAATTATAAGCCCTCCAGTATTCTCCATTTACTTTGGCAAAAGACTTACCATCAACTGTAGGTACTACACTAAGCACCCTTCTTTCATCTGAATATTTCTTTTTTAAATGCTCCGTTACCAACATTATATTATTCATAAGTCCGGCTACATCAGGAAAAATTTTATTATTAATCTTTTGTAAAATATATTTTTTTCCTGAATCTGTGACTACCAAAAAAGTGGAGTTAATATGTCCGCTCCCATATCTTTCTGTTGAAACAGCATTGCCGTCAAAGGTAAATGTTTTTAAAATCTCCTCCATAACTTCTCCTTTTCATATTAAATCTCGTACCATATTATCTGATTCGCTTTCATTTCCAGTTCAAACGAAGAGCCATCCCCCTTATAAATAGTTGTAGACTGTAGTTCATAAGTATTATTTACCACACAGTACTTCCCACTATTTAGATAAGCATGTACCTCTATATTATAATTCGAAGAATACCATTTCTCAAGTTCTTTTTCAGAACCTGCACTCCACATAATAGCTCTATATAAAAGTCTGCTATTTTCAAAGCTATATTTCAATCCACTCATATATACAGCCCTGCCCTCTCCAAAGGTATTTACGGCAAGCTGTACCTCTTTATCTCTCTGAACAAGAATTTCTGTATCCTCTAAGGCATAAACATTCTTCTTACCCTCGCCAAAGTCTATCTCTTTTGTAACATCTTCAAGGATAAAATGCTTATGTTCTTCCCAGTTATACTTATCATAGCCTAAGGTAAAGCCTCTTTCTTCCTCCACTCCTAAGATATTAGCAAGCTGGAAGAAACGACCGTTAGCCTGATGTGCAGTCGGCTCACCAACTCCGATAAAGCCTCCACCGTTATATACAAACTCTGTAATGGCTGTGATTATCATAGGGTTAGTCCAATATTCTCCACCACCATGAGCGGTATCCGCATCTCCTACATTTATAATTACATCAATATCTGAAAGTATATTTCTATCTTCAAGTATATCTTCAAAGCTTATAAATTTAACATCAAACGGTGCTCCTGATAATGCCTCAATTATTCCATAGTATGAATAATTCTGTTTCTGATAAAGTGCATGATGCACCATGTGATTTCCCCATGCCCTCATCTTGCCCCAGCAATTAAGAACTGCAACTCGTTTTAAAGAGTGAGCCTTACATCCCTTAATATTATCGTAAAGCACTCTAAACTCCTCACATACACTTTCAACATACTCTATAAAGTCCGGAAACTGCATTGCAAGTTTTAAGTAACCGCCATATCCTATCCTATCTATCGGTTTCCTAAGAATCGCCCTTCGTGCTGTAACCCAGTTCTCCTTAGCCTCTTTTACAGGATTACCTCCCTCATGGAAAGTATCAGGGAAGAAATAAGGAAGAAAGCGTCCTTCTGTATATTTTACTCCTTCAATATCACTTATAAGCCTTAAAGTACAGCCATTACCTACGCTACCTACAACGGCATCAAGCCCTATACTCTTAAACTCCTCCATAAACGGCTCTGTACCGATCCAATGATCTCCCAGGAACATCATAGCCTCTTTACCACATTCATGGCAAATATTAACCATTTCCTTTGCAATCTTTGCCACTTCTCTTCTCTGAAATGCCTGAAAATCCTTAAACTCCTTACTAGGAATTCTATACTGATTATTATAATACCCCTGATCTATAATGAACTCCGGTCTAAACTTATATCCCACTTCTTTCTCAAACTGTTCTAAAATGTAAGGACTTACCGATGCTGAATATCCATACCAGTCCACATATTTTTCCCTTGCCATCTCATCAAACACTAAGGTAAACTGATGGAAAAAGGTAGTAAATCTAAGTACATTCACATAAGGATGGTCTTCTATGAACTTACGGAGTCTTGTCATTGTAAAATCATGCGTTTTTGGCTGGCGTACATCAAAAGTTATCTGATGTTCCACATCCTTCCAATCATTTACAACTGCATTGTACATATGTACCGGATCCCACATTATGTATGCCAAAAAACTTACAGTATATTCATGAAATTTTACTGTCTTTAATTCTACTGTTGTAGTATTTTCATCATAAGTCCAGTTGTCAACAGATACAATTTCTCCGGTAGTTCTGTCGATAACCTCCCACCATCTTTTTATATCATCCCTACTATTAGGAGTAAGCATATCAGGGTATAATCCCTTCATAAGATTTATAGAGATTTTCTCATCAGTTGCAGTATATCTAGGTGTCATAATATACATCTGCTGTACTTCATCCGGATTTGCCTTTGCCCAAGCATTATCTTTTCTAGTAGTATAGTATGTGGAATATACCTTAAGCCCCTCATCCTTAAGTTCTTCCGGAAAATCTGTACCATCACAGTCTCTTACTGCATCTGCTCCCCATTTTTTCGCAAGTTCTTTAGTTCCTTCAATTACATCCATGTCTGTAGGTATAGTCACCCTGCCCTTTGTATTCATTCCATTCTCCTTAATTTTGTTTTCCCCCCCCCTATAAAAAAGGGGCCAATATCTAGCCCCAAAGTTTCTCGGAATAAATTCCCTCTTTTGTAAGTTTCTCTATAGCAGCCTTTACAGTAGGCTTATCTTCCTGATAGGTTACTCCAAACCATTTTGCACCGGTGCCAAATACCTTCATATCAGCCTTACCTTCTGCTATCATATCACTTATTACCTTTATATGGAAGAACTCTGCCTTAAGTGGATTAGAAGAAATATTTCCCAAGAAGTCTGTGAAACCATTTTCCAAAGCATCAAATACCTTTGGAGTAAGTCCCATCATGTTCATTGAGGTTATTGCCTCAAGGCTTAAATCATGTTTTTCTCCTGATGCCGTAAACCCTACAGCAGCCTCTCCTGACTTCTCTATATCAAGATGCTCTTCTATAGATACCAGATAATTATTTGCATCCACACTGCATATACCTCTGGATACAGAACCATTGTCACTTAAAGTATTCTTAAGTAAATATCCTGCCATTCCAAAATGTGCCTTATCATCATTCTCGTCAATATTTGCAAGAAAATCATGCATTATCTTGTAAGGCTCACTTCCATAGAAATCATCAGCATTGATTGCAAGGAAAGGCTCATGCACAAATTCCTTTGCTGCAAGCAAAGCCTGTCCTGTGCCCCAAGGCTTGGTACGTCCCTCAGGAACTTTAAATCCACTTGGAAGATTATCCATTTCCTGATATACATAATGAACCGGAACTCCTGCTTTTTCTTCCAGCCTGTTCCCAATGATTTTCATAAAATCATCTTTAATGTCTTTTCTTATAATGATGACAACCTTGTTAAACCCTGCTTTTATAGCATCAAATACGCTATAGTCCATAATCACTTCACCTTCTGGACCAAATGCATCAAGCTGCTTAATTCCACCATATCTGCTACCCATTCCTGCTGCCATCACTACTAATGTTGTGTTTTTCATAACTACCCCCTAAAATCTAATATTACCTTTCCCTTATCAAGATAAAAATCAACCTGTTCATCTCTTACTGCCAAATCTTTTGTAACTGCCCCAGCTGTTATTTCAGTCAATTCCTTAAAGAATTTAACGGAAACTTCGTCTGTTACTAGAACAGAAATTTTTACCTTTTCCAGATACTCAGTTTCATATATTATTATCCCAAGTTCCAACAAAAGATGTTGGAGTTTAGGCAATAACCCATAGTCTATCACAAACTCCATAAGCCTTGCAGAGGTTATCTCTATCACGTTAGCGGTCTTAATCACCTCAGCAGCTGCTCCTGAATAAGCCCTTACAAGGCCTCCAGTCCCCAGTTCTGTCCCTCCAAAATATCTTGTAACTATTATAATAACATCCACCAGACCTGCCCCTGCTATCACATCCAGCATAGGCTTTCCTGCTGTGCCTGAAGGCTCTCCATCATCACTAGAATGTCTAAGCCCTTGGTCTGAATTTAATATATATGCAGAGCAGTTGTGGGATGCGTCATAATATTTTTTCTTAACCTGTTTTATAAGCATTTCCGCTTCTTCCTCGGACTTCACCTCGGCTATATGGGCAATAAACCTTGATTTTTTTATTTCTATTTCTGCAAAAGCATCTTTTTTAACTGTCTTGTATGACAATTTCCACCTCTTTTTCTACATTAATCATCTGCTCCAACATCTGATACATCTTCAGTTTCATCATCCTCTCCAGTCTCTATGGCTGAAGGTGTCGGCTTAGCCTTTGTAAGATGTGTACTACACTTTGTCTGTACCTTCGATGTCAAAATATACGGAGTATCTGCTGTAGGATACTGCCTTTTCACCACTTTTCCATAAGCATCATTTTGTGTTATTGCCTCATTTTTTACAAGAAATACCTTACTTACAACATTTGGACAGTAAGGACCTGCTGCCTCTCCTGTAGCCTCACAGATACTTAGTTTCACGTGTACATCACAGCTTTCAGTAGGTACTGTCCCAACTGCAAAATACTCTTTCCTTACCTTAGAGCCTCCTTCAGCTGCATCACAAAGTCCCGATACTGCCAGTTTACCACATTTAGAACAGATAAGGGCTGTAGTTACCGATTCAGGTACTTCAAAAGGCTTAGACTTAAGTTTCTTTTTAGCATTGATTCCATCCATTATAGCCTTCCATATAGGAAGATGTCTCCAAGCATTCCCTGTCTGTGAACCATTTTCATCATAACCAATCCACACCGAGCAAGTATAGTACGGAGTAAATCCCGAAATCCAAATATCGTTATCATTAGTTGAACTTCCTGTCTTTGCAGCCTGTCCCATATTTGAATCGGCTAGTCTTGCTCTACCTGCTGTTGCATCCGGTCTGGTAAGAGTATCATGCATGGCATCTGTAAGAAGAAAAGCTGTAGAATCTTTCATTACCTGCCTTGATACTCCCTTATGTTCAAGAACTACATTTCCTGCATGGTCAAGAACCTTGCTATAAAAACTTGGCTTAATATATATACCTTTGTTTGCTATAGCTGCATAAGCTCCTGTAATTTCAAGATTTGTAGTTCCTTTTGAAAGTCCACCGAGTGCCACTGCATAGTTATTATCATCTTCTGTAAGCGTAGTTATTCCCAGTGCCTTAAGATAGGCAAATGCCGGCTGTAGTCCCATAGCCTCAAGCGCCTTAACTGTTACTATATTCATAGAACGGTATATTCCCCTTCTATAACTGCTCCAGCCTTCATAGCTCTTACCCCACCAGTTACGAACTTCTTTATTACTATTTGGGTAGAAATATTCTCCATCGTCTTGAACGCTTGCCAAAGTATATCCTGCTGTATCAATAGCAGGCAGATAAGTAGAAAGTACCTTAAATAAAGAGCCAGGCTGCCTTGTAGTATCTGTTGCCCTATTGAGAGTAAGATTTCCTGTCTTCTTTCCTCTTCCTCCAACAATTGCCTGTACTGCACCGGTTTTCTGGTCTATAACTGTAACAGACAGCTGAGGCTCTATAGTATATTCCACTCTTTCGCCTATTATTTCAGCCCCATCCTTCAGCTTAGCCTTTTTAAACTTTTCTATGTATTGATCTGCTCCACCTTTTTTTGCAAACATTACATTTTCAAGTTCAAACATCCTCTGGATATGCCCCTCTGAATAATTGATAGTCTTACCCTCTTTATCCTGTACAGAAAGAGCATAAGTTAGTTTCCATTTAGCAGGCATCCCTGCAAACATATTTTCATCAGCTGTTACACTGTTACATATTTTCTGAATTACAGGATCCTGATATGTATATATTTTAAGTCCTCCTGAATATAGAAAATTATAAGCTTGAGTCACTGAATAGCCCTTTTCCCTACATAAATCTTCAACTACCTGATTAATTGTAGCATCTACATAATAAGAATTGACAGATGTATCTACTTTAATTTCCTTATTGACTGCTTTTATTCTTTCATAGACATCATCTTTTTCAGCCTCATTTCGTTCTAATTCAGTGATATAACCCAGTCTCAACATATTTGCGAGGACTTCCTTCCGTCTTTTCGCATTATTTTCAGGATGGGTAATAGGATTGTTGCCCGTAGGATTCTTTGTAATAGCAGCTATCACTGAGGCTTCTGAAAGTGTAAGCTTATTTACATTTTTATTAAAATATCTAAGTGCTGCAGTCTGTACTCCCAAGGTATTCTGTCCAAGGTTTATAGTATTCAAATAATATTCAAGTAGCTGATCTTTGCTATATATATTCTCAAGCTGGATTGCAAGATACTGCTCCTGTATTTTTCTTTCTACCATGGACATTATTGTTTCTTCTTCTCCACCACCAAAAACCTGATTTTTAAGAAGTTGCTGAGTAAGTGTACTTGCTCCCTGTTTCTTTATACCTCGTGACAAAAGAGTTACAAAACCTGCTCTAAACATACCCCTTACATCAATTCCCCCATGCTCATAAAATCTTTCATCTTCTATTGAAATAAAAGCATTTCGAACGATTTTAGGTATATCATCCAATTTTTTATAAATACGATTTGCTCCAGCCCCTACTACTGTCCTTACCCTCTTGCCTTTTGCATTGTATATATATGTCTGAAAGCCTGTAGGCATAACGTTGACAGATTTTATCTTCGGAGCCTTATCCACTATCCCTTTCACACTTCCATAAATAAGATAACCTCCAAGAACAGTGCCTGCAACTACTGCCACCATCAAAATCCTTATTACCCAAATCACTATCTTAGATCCTAATTTCTTAGGAATAGATCCGTATTTTCTTTGTTTTTCTTCTATACTAAATCTGCTATAACTCATATATCTCCTTTTTAAAACTTATCTGTTTTTCAAAAGATTTAAAAACTGAAATACAGATTCTGCCGTCTGCCCCATATCATTGTAGCAAGCAGCTATGCCTCTCTCCGGCAAAGAATCAATCATTTTTACTATAAAAAGTTCTTTTTCATTCACCTCGTCTATACAATAGTCCGGTACACAGGCTATTCCAAGCCCTATCCTTGCAAGATCTATAAGAAGATCATTACTAGCCAATTCAATTTCAGGAATCAACTCCAAATGGCGTTCCAAAAATAATTTATGCAAAAATTCACTTGTAGTTGATGCTTTATCAAGCATCATCATCGGACATTTTTGAAGTTCTTCCAAGCTCTGCACTCCATTTAAAAACTTTGGAAATGCCTTTCTATTTGCCACAAAAACATCCCTAAATTCCTTAACCGGAACTATTTTTCCAACCTGTCCTAAAGCACTGTTAGGAGTATTTACAACTATAATATCAACTGTTCCATTTTGTAGATACTCAACACATTTTAATGACGTTCCGTTCACAACTTTTATATGTACATTTGGATATTTGTTATGAAATTCTTTTAAAAATGGTTTCAAATAATACCTACATATAGTATCACTTGCCCCAATACTTAGCTGTCCGCCATTTAATGACTTTGACTCTAAAATTCTTGTTTCTCCTAGATTTATTAAATTGATAGCCGGCTCTATATGACTAAAAAGTATCTCTCCCTCTTTGGTAAGTCTTACCTTCTTCGTACTTCGTATAAAAAGTTTCTGGCCAAGCCTCTTCTCCAAAACTTTAATAGACTGGCTTACTGCCGACTGTGATATAAAAAGTTCTTTTGATGCTTCTGAAAAACTAAGTGTCTTTGCTACATGATAAAATACCTTATATAATTCATGGTTAATGTCCATTTTTACCCCTTTTACTTTACTATCATACTATCATTTTCATTTTACTATATTTTCTACCCAATTTCTAACTGCTATATTATAATCTTGTACTTTTGAGCCTATTACTGACAGTCCACTTTCTACCTTTGCCCCCTTACATATTTCTTTTATTTCTTCAATGCTATGTCCAAATCCACTACCTTCATGTGTACAGAATGGATAAATTTTCTTTCCTGTAAAATCAAACTTTTCAAGAAAAGTCATCACACACATAGGCAGTGACCCCCAATAATTCGGATAGCCTAGAAAAATTATATCATACGCATCTATACCGGCTATACAATCTACAATCTCCGGCCTTGCATTCATTGCCTTATCTGCTTTACTCTCATCAACACAAATCTGATAGTCATCAGAATAAGGTACTGTCTGCTTTATCTGAAAAAGTTCTCCACCACTTATTACTGCAATTTTCCTAGCTATAACCTCTGTATTACCCTCTTCTAAGAAAATAACACCTCCATTATGATAATTCTCACCTGCTCTTGAAAAATATGCTATAAGTATATTCATAGATACAAGTACCTCCTTCATATACATTTTTATAAATTTCTCATGCCTAACCTATATTATCTCATTATTTAATCTATAAATCAACAGTAATTATATTTTTTATTAAATATAAGCTGCTTTTTTTATTAACATAGGTTATAATCTATAGTACAAGTATCAAAAATATAAATACATTTTGAAAGGAGAATTTTATGTCTTGTACTACTATACTTGTTGGAAAAAAAGCAAGCTATGACGGCTCTACCCTTGTTGCCAGAAATGACGATTCACCTTCCGGTAGTTTTATGCCTAAAAAATTTACCGTTGTTACTCCTGATAAGCAACCGAAGGTTTATCGTTCTGTAATTTCTCATGTAGAAATAGAACTCCCTGACAATCCCCTCCGTTACACCTCCCTTCCAAATGCTGTAGATGGCGAAGGTATCTGGGCTGCTTGTGGTGTAAATGAATTAAATGTATCAATGACTGCTACCGAAACTATAGCCTCCAATGAAAGAGTACTTGGAGCCGACCCTCTTGTAGTATATTCACCTGCCAAAGGTAGAAAAAATACTGCAAACTATGTTCCTGAGAAAATAGGTGGTATCGGCGAAGAAGATATCGTCACAATAGTCCTACCATATATTAAAAGTGCCAGAGAAGGAGTAATAAGGCTTGGTGAACTTCTTAGCAAGTATGGAACCTATGAAATGAATGCCATAGCTTTTCAGGATGAAAATGAAATATGGTGGCTTGAAAGCATAGGTGGACATCACTGGATGGCAAAAAAAGTACCTGATGACTGCTATGTAGTAGCTCCTAATCAGCTAGGCCTTGACAGTTTTGACTTTGAAGATGCTTTTAATGAACAGAAAAATTACCTCTGCTCAAGTGACTTAAAAGAGTTTATTGATGATAACCATTTAAATCTTGCTCTTTACAAAGCCTTCAACCCTAGAGATACCTTCGGTACCCATTCTGACCTTGACCATATTTATAATACCCCTCGTGCTTGGGTTGCTCAGAAATATTTTAACCCTAACACAAGTAAATGGGAGGGCGATGATGCCGACTACACCCCTCTTTCAGACAATCTGCCTTGGTGCAGGATTCCTGAGCGAAAAATTACTGTTGAAGATATAAAATGGGTACTTTCCAATCATTATCAGCATACCCCTTATGACCCATATACAAACGGTGCAAAAGAACTTTACCGTCCAATAGGTATTAGTCGTACTGATGTTCTGGCTCTTGTGCAAATCCGTCCTTATATGCCTGATGCTCTTAAAGCCATAAAATGGATTGCTTTTGGCAGTAATGTATTCAATACATTTGTTGGAATGTATGCTAATATTACAAAGACTCCAAAATACCTTGCTAATACAACAGGCGATGTGGACAGCCACAATTTCTACTGGGCAAGCAGGTTGCTTGGTGTAATTGCTGATGCACATTTCAATCGCTGCCTCCCAAACATTGACCACTATCAGACTGCAGTAATGTCTAAAAATCATGAACTTATCAATAGGTTTGACAAGGAATTTGAAAACTACTTAAATAACAAAGAAACTTCAGGTACCCTCTTCTGCGAAAAAGCTAATGAAGAAATAGCTAAAATGCTTGAAGAACAGACAACAAAAGCCTTGAATAAGGTAGTTTATAGTGCCAGCTGTCTGATGAAAAACAGTTTCTCAAGGTCGGATGCATAAACATAATAAAATTTTCTACTAAATAAAAAAGGCTATGATACTAAACTTTACAGCTTGCATCATAGCCCTACTTTTTTATCTAACAACTTTTTTAATCTCTTCTAAAAGCTCTTCATAACTTTCTAAAGTCCTTATATCCTTATTTTCATTTTTAATCCTCTCCGGACTTCTAAATAAAAAACCTGCCTTACTTGCTCTTATCATTCCCAAGTCATTATAACTGTCCCCTGCTGCAATAGTCTCAAACCCAACACTCTGAAGTGCCTTTACTGTATCAAGTTTAGTACCGTTTTTTCTCAATTTATAATTTACTATCTCACCATTTTCCACTATCTCAAGTTCATGGCAAAAAAGTGTAGGGTTTCCAAGCTTTTTCATAACCGGCATTCCAAACTCCTTATAGGTATCGCTTAAGATTACTACTTGAGTAAAAGTTCTAAGCTCATCTAAAAATTCCTTAGCTCCTTCATAAGGTTGCACCTTTTCTATAACCCTTTGTATCTCTTTTATCCCATAATTGTTTTCCTTAAGAATCTGAAGACGGTGTTTCATAAGCTTATCATAATCAGGCTCGTCCTTGGTTGTAAGCCTCAGTTCTTCTATGCCTGTCTCTTCTGCAAACTCTATCCACATTTCAGGGATTAAGACCCCTTCTAAGTCAAGACAAACTATGCTATTCATAAAAACCTCCAAATATCATTATATATTACTGCCTAAAAAATTTCCACACTGATACCTCATTTGACTTGCTTAAAAGCCTATCCATATCTATGCCGGCAGGACATATATCTTTACAGGCAAGCGACTTTCCACATCCCTTATAAATATGTTCCTCATATTCTTTTTTCAATTCACTAGCCTCTCCCTTTTTAGCAGCTGATATAAGCCTTGATACAGATACAAAAGAGGCTGTACCATAAAAATCTCCACCGGCAAAAAAATTAGGACAGACTTCAAGGCAGCAGCCACACATAAGGCAGCGTGATGCCTCATAAGCTGTATCAGTATCCTTATCTTTAAATACAAGCTCCCTATCAAGATATGCCTTCATATCTTTTAAGTTATTATATAATATGCTCCTATCTACAATCAAATCTTTTATAACAGGAAACTTACTAAGTGGTGCTAGACTTATTCTCCCTTTTTTCAGATAATCTCTTACAAACGCATCGCAGGCAAGCTTAGGTTTGCCATTTATTAGCATCGCACAGGCTCCACATTTTTTTTGTAAACAGCTGCACTCCCAACTTATCTTTGATACCTTCCTTCCTTCCACATCCTTAAGTTCTAAATGGGCATTCATGGTACGAAGTAGGCTTGCAACAGTTAAATTATCTCTTTCTATTTCCTGCTCAATCAGCTGTGTATAAGGCTTACTGTCTACATCCTCCTGCCTTTTTATCTCAATTAGTATCTTCATCAGCTCTCCAAATTCCTATATCTATCTTATTTCCTTGTAAGATAACTCTCGTCATTCCTTTATAAGCATCGTTTCTTTCTGGATAATCTTCCCTAAAATTTGCTCCTCTGCTCTCTTTCCTATATAGACTGCTTAAGATCATAGCTCTTGCAAGATTTATCCTAGCTATTTCTTCCTTATTTAGAGGCTCTTTAGTCAACTCCTCAAGCTGTAACAGTCCTTTATTTAACCCCTGTTCACTCCTTACTATTCCCATAGTTTCAAACAAAATATCTCTTACTTTTATTGTAAAACTTTCTTCATTATTTTCAAGCCAAGCCTTATCATTTTCTTTATCAACAGCTATTACTTGGGGTTTTATAATTTCTCCAAAATCAGTCTTTCCTTCTTTCTCAAGCCTTGCCACTGTTTTAGCAGCACATCTTCCTCCATAGATAGCTCCTAACAGTGAGTTACCCCCAAGCCTATTTGCCCCATGATAAGCTGAACAGCATTCTCCGGCAGCAAATAAATTTTCTATATTTGTAGAATGATTCCTGTCCACATCTATTCCACCCATAAAATAATGTATGCCCGGAGCGACCGGTATCGGCTCGGTTTTAGGGTCTTTACCAAGATAATGAATAATTTCTTCTCTCAAATCCGGAAGTCTGTCTTTCCATACCTCTTTACTAAGTTCCGTCATGTCTAAATATACCTGAGCATCATTACCTCTACTTACAAAGTACATTTCCCTTGAAACTACATCTCTTGGCATAAGATTTTTCAGTTCAGGATATTTTTCTTCCATAAAATACCATTTTTCATTATTTTTGTAAATAAACAGCCTACCACCTTCTCCTCTTGCCGCCTCCGACACAAGACAGGCTTTATCAGCTATTTTAATTGTAGTCGGATGGTACTGTATCATTTCAAGATTGCTAAGTCTTACTCCCTGCTCAAAAACTTTAGCCGTTACAAAACCTGTATTTGCAGTACTTCCGGTAGTAAGTCCTCTAAATATACCCGAAAGTCCACCTGAGGCAAGTATCACCCTCCCTTCAAAATAATAACATACACCGGTATAATTATTTCTTACCTCTACTCCCTTACATATATTATTTTCAAGCCTCAAACTTAAAAATTCATGGTTTGAGTATCTCTTAATAAGTCCCAACACTTCATATTTTCTAGCCTCATCTATAAGGGCAGTCATAATAACCTTTCCTGTACTGCTCTTTGCATAAGCAGTCCGCTTTTTCTTCTGTCCTCCAAAGTTTCTCTGCCGGATTTCATTATTTTTCAGATTAAACGGTACTCCTATACTCTGCAAATATCTTATTATGTCGGGGGCTGTTTCTACAAGCCCTCTTACCATAGCCTTATCCGCTATTTCTCCACCAGCCTTCATAGTATCTTCAAAATGATACTCCGTATCATCATCTTCGCCCATGGTATTGATTGCCCCGTTTATGCCACCCTCCGCCATAACAGACTGTGCTCTCTCAGAAGGCAGATTAGAAATGAGATTACAGCTTATTCCCTGCTTTGCAAGACTTATAGACGCTGATAAACCTGCAAGTCCTGCACCTATTATATTCACCAAAGCCTAGTACCTCCATCCTATGTTCCATCTTATATAATAGATCACAAATGCCACTGTTGAAATAAGGAGTATTACCGATAACACCAAAAAAATGTCTTTTATACAAGCCTTAGTTCCTGCAACTCCCAAGGCTATAAGAAGAGGTCTTATATTTGCAACTATATGGATTAATAGAATTAGTACCAAGAGTATAGAAAATACAAGCTGAATCTTTCCAAAATCATTAAGCCTAAATACCTCTGTATTACTCGTAAACAATAAAACATGACAGATTATAAGAAGTATCATAGCAAAGCCCGTTATTCTTCTTATCCAAAAAACTGCATTTTCCCTAAAATAAAACTTTCCGGTTTTTTTACCTATTAATATAGAGTCTATTGTAAACTTTGTTCCTATAACAGTATGAACTACCGTAAGAAACAACATAAGATAGGATAACTGTTTCATCAGTTCATTACCGCCCGGAATCATCCTCATAAGCTGAAATGAACCTGCTATAGTATGGATTAAAAATAATATTATTAATAGTATGCTGACAACGGCATTCCACTTCCTCATAATCTTATTTTCCCCCGCTAATCTTTATTCCTCTTATATAACTTTTATTTTTCTCTCTCAATTTGTAGGACTGTGCAAACTCCTTAGACATAAGTAGAACATCAAACTTCCCCTCTTCTGCCCTCGACACTGTAAGGATTGCCTCTTCCTCTTTTATCTTCATCTGATTTTCAGGAAGTTTGGACTGAAAACTCTTTGCCATTTCTAATCCTAAGCTATCTCCGTCAGCAACTGAACAAGCTATGTCTTCAAAAATTATATCCGTTTCTTCTCCACTGAAAAACTTTATCCACTCATCAAGTTTTTTCTTATCCCTATGAAGTTCTGTATTAATAAGAACTATATAATTTCCTGAGGGTTTATCTATAATTACAGAGGGGCTTGATACTGCATCTACCTCATTAGAAGAGAAGAGTCCCTTATAATAATCCGTCATCATAAAAGGGACTCCCACCATTGCAAATACCAAAATTGCCACTATAAAAAAATGTTTTATAAATTTTGTTATTTTCATTTATTACTTCACTTCTGCCTCTTTAAGAGCTATCTTTGCCGCCTCAACAAACTGACCATGATTTATAGTTGCACCTGAAATTGCATCAATATCATCAGGGTTTCCACTCTGCATAAGCTTATTGGCATACTCATCACAAGCCTTAACCGCCTTCTGTGCCTTATTGTAGAAATCTCTATTTGCTACACTTCCCTGCTTTTTTCCGTACTCAGAATCTTTCTCCTTACCGTCAGGCTCGTATGTTTTGAATGTACATTCTGTAATAGCATTATCTTTCACCGTAATCTTGACTACCCCATAACCATTTCCTGCATCAGAACCATCAGGATTGGTATAAACAGAACTTGTACCCTCATAACTGCCGTCAGCAAGCTTTACACTGCCACCACAAGCAGTCAATATAGCAATTACCGCAGCAAATCCGGCAATTCTAATATATTTTTTCATTGCTTAACTCCTTTCTACACTTTCATTTACCGAAATTTAATTCACTGATTACTCATGAAACCTTATATGCCCTGTAAAATTACTATTTACACTTTCCTTAGAAATTTTACCGTTACGAAGTACTATCATCCTCTCTGCTACCTCTGCCACCTCTATATCATGTGTAACCACTATAAGTGTTGTACCTTCACTATGAAGTTTTCTAAAAAGTTCAACTACCACCTCTTCATTGGCATCATCAAGGTTACCGGTAGGCTCATCTGCAAGTATAATTTCAGGCTGATTAATGAGTGCTCTCGCAACGCATACTCTCTGCTGTTCTCCTCCTGAAAGCTGACTAGGCAGATGCTTTGCCCTATCTGCAAGTCCCACCCTGTCAAGAGCTTCCATAGCTTCCTTTTCATCAGTAATGCTATGATAATACTGTGCAAGCATTACATTTTCAAGGGCTGTAAGGTAATTTACAAGATGGAACTGCTGGAAAATAAGACCTATCTTGTCTCTGCGGATATTGGTAAGATTCTTTGCATTTTCTTTGGCAATATCCACTCCGTCTAAAAGTACCGCTCCCTTAGTCGGCTTATCCATGCAGCCAATTATATTCATCATTGTACTCTTGCCTGAACCTGACGGTCCCATTATAGATACCCACTCACCTTTTTCAACCTTAAAGTTTACACTGTCAAGCGCATGGAGATCTCCATATATTTTATATACATCTTTCAACTCTAACAAGCTCATTTTTTATTCTCCTTTTAATACTAAGGCAGGATCTATCTTAGTTGTCGTCCTTATAGGTATAAGGCAGGCAATTCCTGTAACTACTATTGAAACTATAATCGTAATTGGTACTAATAATGGTCTAAATGAAATAGAACTTCCAAATACATTTATACTAACTGTCTGTGCAAAGGCAAAGCCTATTAGTGAACCTACTATACCTCCAAGTCCTCCAAGCAATATGCCCTCTCCCATAAACTCCTTGATTATACTTGAATCTGAGGCTCCTATTGCCTTTCTAAGCCCTATTTCTTTTCTTCTTTCTGTAACTACCGCTGTCATTGTAGTTGCTACGCATATCATAGTAAGTGCAAGCACTATTACCGTCACAAGAAATACTAAAGCCTGTAACTTAGAAAGCACAGTAGTTTCAGAGGCCGTAACTCTTTTTACAAGCCCTGCACTTACTTCGGCTACCTTATCATTTATATCAGAAACATACTTATTAAGTTTCTCACCTGAGGTCGAAATACTTACCTCTGCAAGGTCTATATTCCCTTCTGCCCCAGCAAGTTTTTCCAAATCAGACATCGACATATAAATATAGTCCTCTTCACTTCCACCTGTATTAAGTATGCCTGTCACCTTACAATCCAATACATTATCTTCCTGATCTTTAGCAGCATTTTCAGGAGTAAAACTTACAGTAACCGTATCACCCTCTTTAAGTTCAAGACTGTCTGATATTTTCTTTCCAAGTATAATCTCATTCTCATTCTTTGGCCATTCTCCATCCACCAACCAATACGGACTTGTCTTCTTTACTGATTCCATATCCGTTCCTGCAGCAAGAATTGGCTGCTCATGCATCCTAACTGTTTCATAGCGAAAAGGTGTTGCCCCTACCAGTTCATTTGATTTTATTATATCAGTTGTTTCTTTTAACTCATTATAAGTGAATCTGTTCCCTGTCGGAGTAAGTATCATATTGGCACCATAGTTACGAAATTCTGCTCCCATCTGTCTTGGCACATCATAATAAATGGTTACAAGCCCCGAAAGTATGGCAGCTCCTATTGCTATTGCAAGGAGAGCTATTATCATTCTTGACTTTCGCCTCATCAAAGAAGCTGTAATCATCCTAATAAACATTCTTCTATTTTTCATTTTTATCTCCCATGTAATACTTCCTCAGGCTCTAATTTAAGAAGCATCCTTATCGCAGGTATACTTCCTATAAGGGTCACAATCACTACAAGTACTGCCACTATAGGTATGACCATAGGTCTAAGTGTAATGAGAGAACCGAATACACTCTTTCCAATAATCTGTGCAAATCCTATACCGCAGCCAAAGCCCACTACTCCACCTATTATGGCAGTTATTATTATCTCCGTAAGCACAAGTCCTGTTATTGCAGAATTATGAGCACCTATAGCCTTCATTAGTCCTATTTCACCACTTCTCTCCATAACTGAGGCAGTTACAAGATTACATATTCCGAGGGCGGAGCCTATAAGACTAAGAATTGTAATAAGGAGCATCAAAAGTTTTGTTTTATCAAGAATTGCCCCCTCTGAATCAGCCACCTGTCTTACAGGAGCTGCTACCGAGTCAGTTATAACTTCCTGAATCTGATAACATATAGAGCTTACATAGGCAGTACAATACCATATTTCATACTGTGCTACAGTCAAAGACTGAGGATCTTTTGCAGCTTTTACAGCCAGTTCGTTATCAGGGGTTGTAAGTGCACTTACTTCTATGGTGTCAATCTTTCCTTCAAGTCCGTCTAAAGCCTGTGCAGCCTTAAGCCCTGTAAATATATTATCATCTTCATCTCCACCCGAAGAAAATACTCCTACTATATTTAACTCTCTCTCTTCCTGTAAGCCTTTTACCTTAACCTTATCACCTGATTTTACTCCAAGTTTTTTAGCAAGGTTATTTCCTATCATACAGGCATTTTCATCAGCATTCACCTGTTCATCTATCCATTTTCCATCGGTAATCTCCCACCAACTTCTAAGGCTTGCTATACCTGCATCAAGCTGTTCGCCTGTAGGAAGATCCATATGATGATTAAACCAACTTCCTATTACCTTTACATCAGAACCATCAGTAAGCTTTGCATTACTCTTTACAAAAGGAGTATAATCAACTATATTGAACGCCCAAAATATAGTCTTTATCTTTCCTAACTCATCTTCTTTCAAGTAAGCTCCATTTGATTTTCCACCACTAACATCATAGAGCTCACTTACCACACTCTGTCTCTTAGGCATTACTGTAATATTTGCTCCAAAAGTCTTTAATTCCTTATTGACCTTATCTCCTACATCTAATACAACACTTAACATTGCAGTTGCTAAAGATGCTCCAAGTCCTATAGTAAAGGCTATAAGAATCATTTTTTTCCATTGGCGGATTAAAGTCCCTTTAACCATTCTAAAAAACATATTTATCTCCCTTACTTAAAAATATCCTCATGCTTTACGAGTTCTGCTATTGGAACAATTATATTTCCATCTTGAAGTTTATAGTCAATTACTATCGGATTACATCCGCCCTTGAAACCTATTGTATTTATATTCATAACTACATTACAGAGGTTACATACTACCTGTCCCTCTCTTTCATAGTATCCTGTTTCTCCACAAATATCACAGGCATCAAGTCCTATTCCATATGCACTTGAATTAGGCTTTTTAATTACTATAAATCTTACCGTCTTTCCTTTTTGTGTAGTATATCCGAATCTATGCAGATGGCCGTCTGCTACCTGTTCAAAAGAAACCACTACACTCTCATCGGTTACTTTAGCCTCTTCAATAGGCGAAATCTCAATTTCTTGATTGGCATAGGCTCTTAAGCTTGTAAGTGTGACAAAAGAAAAAACTACACAGGTAATTGCCACCCTGCTCCATCTCTTTATATTTCTCCACTTTGCTTTTATCTTCCTATGCTCAGCATTGTTTTCATAAGGCTCATTCACATTACGGCTCTTAATTAAGAGAGCAAGTGGGATTATTAAACAGACTGCTGCAATAAATAGAGTGAACCATATCTTATTATTTGAAGTAAATACTGCAAAGGTAAAAAGGGTATGATTGGTTTTAATTATTCTCTTTGCAAGAAATACTCCAAACATATCGCCAAGTTCATTTACCATATTTACTATTACTGAAATAAACATAATAGACAGAGAAAGAGCCGGAGACAACCTTATATTTCCCTTGTAAACTGCAAGTCCTGCTATGAAACTGAGGGTAAGCCCAAAGAACATTCCAACCATACTATAAAGGAAGTTTGCCGACAAAATACTCTGCTCCGCAAATAAAATCGCATGAGGATTTTCAAAAAACGGAGGGATAAAATATAAGAGCATAACTGCCGCCATAAGACCTAGCATAACTGACTGCAACATCTTCTTTACTTCCTTAAATTTTGCTGCAATCAAACTTATCAATACGAATAGAACTAGGGCAGCCGCATTAATTACATATATTCTTACATTCCACATACCCGTATCTATCTTATTGGTCGTCGTCTTAAAAACCGTCATTACTATAGCCGATAAAAGACCTGCTATTACTGAAACATATTGGAAAATCTTGTAGTTCCTATATCCAATATACTTTACTCCTGAAAGCAAAAGCCCTGTAAGCAGCATCATAGGAAGTAGCTGCTCTGTCGCCAAAACAAAATATTTAAGCACTTCTTTCTCCTTATCTATTAACCTACAATATTACAATAGCTGCACTGGGATTTTACTCCCACTGCAGCAAATTGTCAATCACTCTAGTATATATTTTAATTACCAGCTCTGCTTTACATAATTCCAATCATGCTCAATTGTAAGGTTGCCATCCTTAAAATATGTCTCAAGAACCTCTCCCGGACCTGTCTCAGCATCACTGTGGATTAAATATCCATTTTCAGCTGGATTATGGATAGTGAATTTAATCTTATAAGAACCTGACTCACCCATCTTTATGTTCGCACCATAGTGAGGACCATCAGACGCACTCATTGGCATAAATGTTCCACTATTTACTTCCTTACCATCCTTATCTGAAATAGAATAATCTATAGTAAGATATGGAACCCAGTCACCTGTACCATAGCCAAGTTTATTCTCAAGGGCTGAAATATCTGCCTCAAGGTGTACCTCGTTCTCCTTGTCAATTTTTTCCTGACCCGGAGCCATTGGTACCGGCTGAAAATATACAGCTGATACATTCATAAAAGCTACCTTCTCATCCTCAAAAATAGGAATCTCGGTAAAACCTGCCTCTTCTCCCGGAGCTGCTGCACTTGCTACTGAACCGGAAGCCATACTTGTAGTAATATTTGATACCTGACTTGCCGGAACACTTTCTACACTTGCTGTGCTTGCCTTAGCACTTGAAGCCTTGCTTGCTGCATTATCTGCCTTCTGTCCACAACCTGTTACTGCTGTTACAGCAAAAGCAGCTGCAATAGCAAGAGATAAAACTTTCTTTTTCATGTTCTCCTCCTATGAAATGTGAAAATAAAATTTATATGATAACGAAACATAGCTATATTCCGTTTACCAACCTTATAAAATATTTAACTTTATATTAGTTTGAAACTCTTTCTTCCATTACTTCTTTAACTATACTCTTAATAAGTTCTCTTAACTTATTCTCTTCTTCTAATTTAGCCTCAGCCTCTTTTTTTGCAAGCTCTTCAGCTCTCTTTTTAGCTGCCTCTTCCCTTATAACTAAGTTCTTCTTTCTCCAATGTAAGTAAACAACTACAGTTATAGCCAAAAGTATGAGCTGAGGAATAAGGGTTTCAAGTATAGGATAAACTCCCAATACCTCAAAAAACTCATTAGACGGTATCAAGGCTGATAGCCATTCCGGTGAAGTCATAACAAGCACATCACCCTCTATAAATTCCTTTATACCTGCTCCAAGGAAAGAAATCGACATAATGAACATCAGTATACTTGTCGCAGTAAAAAATGGTCTTAAAGGTATTCTCACACTGAATGCATTAATAGCATAGTACACGAAGATAAGAACTACAAACCCTACAATGAGTCCTGCCCACACCATGCTTATGTTCTCATCCTTAAGCATAGGCTGGAAGAAAAGCACTACCTCAGCACCTTCTCTAAATACAGCAAGAAAAGCCGTAATTGCCAGTGCCATTGTACTTCCACTCTTGGCACTGCTCTCCGTCTTATTCTTAATGTAATTAGTCCAAGCATCACTTTCAGACTTTGATAACATCCAATTACTTACATAATACAGTACTACAACAGCAGTAAGGGCTGTAAGACCTTCAATAACTTCCTGAGATGCACTATTTGCAAGCATAAGTACTTCTAAAAGCCAAGCCAGTATAAAACTTGCTACAATACCCAAGATAGAGCCTAAGTAAACAGGTCTTGTAAGTTTCTTTCTTCTTTCAGCATCCTCACCGGCAGATTTTATAAGGTAAGCTATAATCGCTCCTACTATAAGTATAGCCTCAAAACCTTCTCTAAGTATGATAGAAAAACAAGCTATGAATGTTGCAGTAGCGGCACTATGTGAACCACCTTCTTTCTCTGCAAGCACTTCTTCTACAACCTGTCTTATTGTTGATTCATCAGTCTTTCCACTTTCGGTCTTTCCCGATGTCTTAGGTTTATTACCGTCAAGGATACCGGCATCATTTCTAATCATTGACTTTAATTTATCTACTTCTTTATCAAAATCCTCTGTTGAGCCTCCGTTTTTAGTTATAGCCTTACAAGCCGCAAACTGTAGTTCAACCTCAGACTTTCTTGCACCTGAAATTTTAGCAAGAGTATGTCTCTCAAATCCGGTAGTTTCATAATAACCATAGTAACCATGATTTACTGAATCATAAGCCCCCTTGGAATCTCCTGCCTTGTAAAGCTCCTTTGCCTTTTCAAAAACAGCATCCATAGCATCTGCCACATTATCCCAGGTAACAGATGGTGCTCCACTTGCCTTATATTCTTTCCAAGTAGCATAATAATTGCCCTCTGCCTTAACTGTATTTGTAAATCCAATACCGGCTAAAAAAACAAATAGCAATAATGATACTCTAGCTATCAATATTTTTCTTTTAGTTTTAAACATTAAATCTGCCTCTCTTTTTAATTAGTTATTTCTAACTTAATATAAACTATCCCAATTTTTCTTTTTTGTCAAGTATATTTCCTGATTTCATTTCAAAAATTCTATCAGCAAATTTAAAAACCTCTTTATCATGGGTGATTACAAGCACTGATTTTCCTTCATTTGCAAGATTTCTAAACATACTTAAAACAATTTCTGTATTTTCATCATCCAAGTCCGAAGTAGGCTCATCAGCCAATATAAATTCCGGATTATTTATCAAAGCCCTGGATATAGACATTCTTCTAAGTTCTCCTCCTGAAAGTTCAGTTGGCATCACATTTTCAAGTTCTACTATTCCTGTCTTTTCAAGAAGTTTCCTAGCTCTTTCTTCTATTTTCGATTCAGAAAATTCAGACTTAGAAAAATTTTTATTTTTTTTGTATGAATTATTATATAAATTGTAAGGAAGTAAAACATTTTCCATAACTGTAAGAGTATTAATCGCTGACTGTCCTTGAAGAATTATCCCAAAATGCTCATTTCTAAACTTAGAGACTCCTGCGTCATCTAGCTTATATATATCTGTTTCACCTACCATAACAGTGCCTGAACTAGGGGTAAGGAGCCCTGAAAGAACATTTAATAAGGTACTCTTACCACTACCCGACTGACCATAAAGTACTACAAGTTCTCCCTGATTTAACTCAAAATCATTTTCATTCAACGCAAAAAATTTGTTAGAGCCTCCTCTATCTCTAAGAAACCATTTGCTTACATTCTTTGCTGTAAGTTTCATCAGTTACCCTCCCTTAATATAAGTGCAGTATCTATCTTAGATGTCTTAAATGCACTTAGCGAAGATGCAAGACAGCCTGCTATAACCGAAACCACAACCATCCCAACAGATATTATAAATATCTCAGAAATATCAGGAACCAAAAACGGAAGATCAAAATTTGTAAGACTTACATTACTTGAAAGCAAGACTGCTATTACTGCAATTACAGCACCTATAATACTACCTACAAAGCTCACTATAACCGCCTCTTTAAGGATGACTCCTGCCACCATTTTTCTTGAAGAGCCCAAAACTCTAAGTATCGCAAATTCTTTTTTTCTTTCATTTGCAATCATTGTAAATGCGAGTACAAGTATAAATATTGAAAGTAACCATATTGCAACAATTAAGAAACCGATGATTTTTGAGGCAGATTCCAGCTGTCCTGCGACTCCTGAAATCATGTCCTTGGTCTGTATAGCCTCTACTCCCCTTGTCTTTATATTTATTTCAGTCATTACTTCTAGAGGAGTATGCCCATTTGCCACATTTATAAGAATACAAGATGTAAGAGTATCCGGATTCCCTTTAACTGCTTTTACCATACCCGATTCCTCAGCAGACTTAAGCAGAGCCTTTATAGAATCAATGCTCATATAAACTGCCGTATCAAGGTAAGTACCTGTTTTTTTCAACTTTCCTTTTACGGTACAACATTTATTATAAAATGTTAGTTCATCTCCTGCAAAAGCATTCAAATCATTGCCTACCAGTATTTCAAACTGTCCCAAATCACCGGCATAAGACTCTTTGACCCAAGGCCTTATAGTGAAATCTGTTTTAGGATCAAATCCAATTAACTGAAGTTTGGCCGAACAGCATCCTGCCTTTGCAGATGCAAGAAAATACTGCTCCGAAATTTCTTTTATTCCTTCTATATTTTTAATCTTATCCAAAACATTTCTATTCATATAAAAATATCCCGGATTCCCCTGCAAAATCATATTTGAAAAATCAGTTTTTGTTGTAGCCTCATACGGAACAACCATAATATCCGCTCCAAGCCTTGATTTTAGCGACAACAATCCTCCTTTTAAACCGGTTATTGCTAAAGAACCTCCCGTAACCAAAAAACAAAGCATTGCAGACAATAATATCAAAATAAAGCTCCTGCCGGGCCGTCTCACTATATTTTTATACGAAATATTTTTTAAAACAGACATTTTCTCTCCATCTATATTTATTACTTATCTTTTCTCAAGTTTATAATTATATTTACACATTCAACAACTATCAATACTATCGTAATACCTAATACAGCCGGACGCATAGTAGTTCTGCAAGCCATTTCAGGCATCATACAAAGCCTAATTGTTACTTGTGGAAATAACATAGCTGATATTGTAGCAGGTATCATACAAGCTGATATAGCTACCCTTTCCCCTGATTTTTTGAAAACAAACAACAATAAAGACATTACTGATAATACTATTCCTGTAGCAAATACTCCCTGCTCCGCCCAGTGACAAGGCATAATTTTTCCCATTTCGCCCATAGCCATAGGGCAGGCATGAAACACAAATTTTACTCCAATAGTTAAGCAAAGACTAAGTGCCAACAATAATACCGAAATTATCATCGACAGAATTCTTTTTCTTTCCATAAAATACACTCCTCAAATAATTGATTTTATTCCTAGTAAGGCTGTCGGTTTATTATTGTACCCCAAGCCTCTTACTCCGTCAAGTAAATTTGAGAATAAAAATCAATTTCTCCTCTATTTGAGCCAGTCTACCACACTGTTCCAAGCTGCCTTCCTCTCAAGTCCCAATTTCCAAAAAGCTATACCTGCTACCTCATCTCTTTTCACAAGTCCAAGTTTTGCAGCAAGAGAACGCTCTTCTTCAAGCCAAATCTTCATCTTGTCTTTTCCGTCTTTCCACTCGGCATAATACTGCCCTGCCTCATTATTCCATGCCTTTTTAGCATTATTATTATGTACAAGATTTAAACCTGCATCCATCCCCAGAGCCTTTGTCTCTAGTTTTCCTTCTTTAGTTTCCCTCCAAATTCTTGTATAAAATGGAAGACCTACTATTATTTTTTTCATCGGAGCATATTTTGCTGTATTTTCTACACTTGTCTTCACCCAGTTAAGACTTGATACAGAGCCTGCCTCTGCAGAACCTGAATAATGCTCATCATAGGCCATCACACAAAGGTAGTCTGCCACTATCCCCTGTTCTGCTATATTGTAAAAGGCATTAAATTCTAACGGGATGTAATTATCAATGGATAAAACCTTCTTCCTAGCCCTCATCTCTATAGAAAGTTCCCTTAAAAACTGGATATATCCTTTTGCATAAGAACTTTTAACCTTTTCAAAATCTACATTTATTCCATCAAGATTATACTTTTCAACAAAATAAATAATATTATTTATTAACTTAGTTCTTGAATCCGTACTTGTAAGCAATAGCTTAAAATCCACATCCTTATTAAAGTCACTTATTAAAGGCCATACATCTATATTTATATTGTGCAGTTTATTTACATAGTTTTCTGATGCAAAACTCATTATTTCACCTTCAGAATCTGCAACACTAAACCATGTAGGCGATACAACATTAACACCCTCTGCCTGAGAAAGAACCTCAGAAAGACTACCATTTGCTTTCTCACCTGTAACCTGATGCCAGCCAAGAACTATAGGCTCCTCCCTTGTTATACAGGTATAACTTTCATTTTCTTTTGTCCTGTCAAAATCAAATTTTTTATTTTCCAAGTTAGCCGTATCAAGCTTAGAGGCAGCCACATATCCTGTAATACCATCCTCAGTAAATACCCTTAAAAATTCATCAGAAACATTACTTATAAGATATAATTTTTCTCCCTCTTCAAGTCGGTCAAGTATAACTTCTTTATCGCTGTTTCCTTCCCTTAACTCGGTACTTTCTTTAACTACACAACACTTATACTCCTCATTATTATCTTCAAAAATCACTACCCTACCAGGATTTTCAAAAATATCAAATTTAATCTCATGGCGTTTTGCAATAAAATTAACTGAAACATAAAGGTTGCCGCCTTCTTCTATAAAACTTGGTACTTCATCCTTTTGTTTCTTTCCATTTACCTCATACTCTTCTATATCAGCCTTAAACACAAACTTTTCTACACCTGTAGTATATACTATCACATTGTCCATAGCATCATAATATATCCTAGGCATCATCTTCTCTGCCTCTTCATATGGAATATATGCTGTTTTATCCCTAAGAAGTGCATTTGCATCAATCTTTTTTATATCAATAATGAGCCTTGCCTCACCTTCCGGAACTTTATAATAATCTGTTAATGAAACTTCTGTTTTGTTTGATGAATCTGAGGGATTCATCTTAAAAATTTTTCCGGCTATTAGAATCATCACAGATATTACTGCTATAACAATCAACGGAATTACAACTGTAATAGGAACTATTTTTTTCTTCATTTGTACCTCCAGCCAAATATTAATACACTTTATAATAACACTATTAGAGGTATTTGTCATTTTATTTTTACTGCCCTATATTTTGAAAATTTACATTAGTCACTTCCCCAAACATATTTATATCAAACTCCACCATATATCTTTCATCTTCTGCTAAAGCCTCTGCCATGTAAAGCTCATTCAATGCTCTCTCTCCACATGAAAAACTAACTCCCCTATTCCAGTATTTTCTAATCTCAATCATTAACATATCTTCTTTATTATCTTTTTCCATTTCCTTCTCCAAAATAGTATATGGGCTTTCCCTTACGGAAAGCCCACTTTCCATTCAATAAGCCACAGTGAATAACTCATTTTGTGATATAACTATTCCTTATCATTCCAGTAAGCAGCAGTTTCTTTCCATTCTTGTTCTTTAATTCCCCTTGCCTTTACTTGTGACAGTCTCTCTTGCTCTAATGCCTTATCAAACTTGACCTCGTAATTATAACCGGAAAGATTGTTGACACCCTCTTTATTACGCAAGAGCCTGTCTGCCTTTTTATTAACCGGATAATTTATCTTAGCTTTTTCTTTTTGCTTTCCTATTGCTAAGTAAAGCCTAGAACCTTCAAATAACTTCAAATCAGATATTGCACTTTCTAAAATTATAATTTCTTCTTCACAAAGTGCCAGATACAAAAAGGAATTTTCTCCTGAATTATTAAAGTCCATAATTCTTTTTTCGGAAACTACAGTATAGTTACTACCATCTGCTAAAGACAATCTAATATCTACATAATCTCCTGCTTGTAACATTTTTGGCATACAAATCTCTGAATACTCACAGATAAATTCATTATCAGCCGCAACTGTATGTCTCCCAATTGGCAGTATTTTTTCACCAACTGTCACTTCACCATTGTCCATAATTTTTTCAGAATCAGCTGTCTCGTCCACAGCCTTTTCATCAGCTTTATTATCTTGTATAACTTCTTGTACATTAATGTTATTATCTGATTTTTTTACAATAAATATATACACCAAAACTGCAACACCTAATATAATTGTAAATATTATCACAAAAATTAAGACTTTCTTCTTTCTGCCCATCCTTTCAAATTCATCATCAGATAATAATTCTGCCTCTTCCCTATTTCTATACATAACTACTCCTTTAACTCATATTCTCTTCATCCCCATTCCATTACATTCAATCTTTAATCCCATCTTCCTCACCAACATCTTTGTTGATTCAAGTTGCCTCTCATCTGAAAGATTATCTATAATCTTCCAGCCTTTTTCGCCAACATAATCACGATGTTCCTCTAAAAATTCTTCCAACTCCCTACCCTTTATAAAATTATTCTGAGCAACTATTATTTTTTCATCACAGCTATGAAACAAAAGAGAGGGCTCATCAGCCTTACCAAAGTCTATTATCAGATTGTCAAAACCTTTTTTTAGAAAAAATGTTATATCTTCTTCATAAGCATCTTTGTATACCTTAATATTTTTCAAGTTATAAGAAAGCCTTAGCAGATTATCACCATCTCCCTTATCTAGGGCTACATAAGCTACCCTATTCCCCTTATCTGCCAATTCTTTTGCTATACAAAAGGCAATATGAGTTGTTCCTACACCATTTGATACTCCACAGATTCCAATCTTAGAGGCATTTATATTGCCAATCAACCCCGTATTATCTGACTTCAAAAACTTATGCCTTTTGTTAAGCCTACCTACAGCCCTCCCTATAACCCTTATATTAGGGCGTTCAGAAATATTTTTCTTAGTGCATCTACTTGCCAGCCTAATACATTTTTCTTTGGCTGTATGAAAAAACCAAATTTTTTTACTTTCAGTATTTTGTGCCAGATAGTTTATTATACAGCCAAACCCATAGATATCTGTATAACTGCCAAGCTTTTCTCCACTCTTAAGTTCAGGTGCGGCAAAGCCTTCTGTAGCCAGCCCCGTAAAACCATCACTGTCTTTAAGATAGCATACAGAGCCAAAATCCACTATTTTTAAGCCTTTGGGGGATAAAATTATATTGTCCGGTTTCCAATCGATATAAAGCACAGATTCTTCCAAAGAATTTATAAATTTGAGAAAATCAAACAGCAAACTTACTACGCTTAAAAGTTCATCTTCTTTTAACTTATGGTTCAAAAACTCCCTAGAGCCAAGCCCCCTTCCCTGTATATACTCTTCAACCAAATACAGGTTTTCGTTGTCTTCTTCTACATCATATAACCTAGGTAGAAATTCCGAATTATTTTCAGAGAGAAACTTAGCCTCTTTTTTCAACTGTTTAAAAAATGGATTGGCTTTTGAAATTTTTTTGATTACACGATATTCATTTAGCTTTACATGGGTAGCTAAAAATACATGAGGATTGGGACTTAATGAATCAAGAATAGATAGAATATGGTATTTACCTAACCAAAGGTTAATCCATCTCATCTCCTTTCACTTATTTAGGAAATTTCCAAAACTAACATTAATGTACCTATATTTTAGCTAGAGTGAACATATTTTGCAATGTCATTTTTCACAAAATATAAGAGAATTTTTCGGCAATATAACCAAAGTTATGATAAATACAGATAATTATGCTATAGTTACTTTTTCAATATTTGACAATAGACTTATTTTATTTTATACTATGGTTTTAGAGAACTATTAGTGCTATTTTTTAGAAAGGTTAATTTATGAAAATAGAAAAACTTAGTGAAAATCAGTTAAAAATTACCCTTGCCCCTGAAGACCTTACTACAAGAGGACTTGCACTTAATGAACTTTCTTATGGTTCGCCTAAAACAAAGGATTTATACAACGAACTTATGGAACAGGCACTCCGAGAATTTGGATTTGAAAATGAAAACGGTGCCTTAGTCATAGAGGCTATTCCTACCGGTAAAGGGAATCTCGTTATTTTTATAACAAAAAATGATGAATCTGATAATTTAGATACCGGATTTTCAGAATTCTCCCCTGACTCGCCTTACGATTACGATGATGAGGCACAAGAGGGCGAAAACGAATTTGTTCCACTTACTGAGTTGCTCAATATTTCGGATACTAAAAATAAGACTGCCAAAACTCAAAATATAACATCATACAAAGAAAACCCTAGGATTTTTATTTTTAATTCTCTGGATGCCATTACAGAAGTTTCTCTTCAGTTAAAAGATGTGTTTACAGGCAGCAGTTCTGTTTATAAAAACAAAAGAAAGGGACTGTATTTTCTTATTCTTGAAAATCTACAGTCCGATAAAGATGAATTTCGTAAAATATGTAATTCAGTCTTTGAGTTTTCAGGTTATAGCAAGAGTAACTATGCAACCCTTTCAGTTATTACCGAGCATTGTGAAAAAATAATTGGCTCAGATGCCATCAATATACTTTCTAAAATATAAAAGTAATGAAGTGTGTGCTCTGCACACACTTCATTACTTTTCAGTGAAAATAGCTTTGACTACCTTCCTTAAGCTATAAATTCGTTAAGAAGTTCACAAAGTTCATCCGCATCAATTCCATGTACCTCGGCCGCCTCTTCAAGAGTTTCTCCCAAAGAAGACGGGCAGCCTACACAATGCATTCCTGCATTAAGAAGAACGGGAATTAAATTCTCATCTACCTTAAGTATATCTGCAATTATCATATCTTTTGTAATTTTCTTTTCTGACATATTTTACCCCTTTAACTAAATTATTTTAATTAACCAAACATAAATGCCAAAACCTAACATTTATGCTATTATAAAATACATTCATCATTTCGTCAAGAATCGCTTATGGAGTTTCATTCCCTTCCTCTGAATGATTATTTTCAGGCTCTACTTGATTGTTGTCTTCTTGTGTATTATCGTCTGAATTTTCAGGAATATTCTCTTCCTCAGATGGATTTTCATTAGTTTCTTCAGTTTCTTCATTTACATCATCCTCTGATTCCCCCTCTTCCTCATTATTTTCGGCCTCTTCCTCTGCCTTTTCCCTCTCCTCTTCTAATCTCTTCTCTTCTTCAAGCCTCTTCTCCTCTTTAGCCTTCTCCTCCTCAAGCCTCTTTTCTTCCTCAGCCTTCTTTTTCTCTTCTTCCTCGTCCTTATCCACTTTCGGTTTAGCCACAATTTTATAATCATCTAAAGGCTTAACTTCTAACCCCTGATGCAACTCTTCCATATATGTTTTCCAAATTCCAAGCGGTGTAGCAGAAAACGCCAGTCCATTAAGGCTCTGAGGGATATCATATCCTACCCATACACTTGTTGTATAATACTTTGTAAAACCTACAAACCACAAATCCTTACTATCATTAGTGGTTCCTGTCTTTCCTGCACAAGGCATTAAACTAAGCCTTCCCCCTACTCCTGTTCCCTTAGTCATAACAGCCTCCATACAGGTAGTTATCATTTTGCAGGCATTTTCATCATACACATACTTAGTAATTCCATTTTGATAAAACCCATCTGCTATTACATCATTTCCTTCTGCATCAGTCATCTTCATAATGCAGGTAGGCTCTCTAAAAGCTCCACCATTTTCTATTGCCGAATAAGCAGATGCCATTTCTACTGCACTCATTCCCTTTGTAAATCCACCAAGTGACGCCGCAGGATAATAATCGGTATCTTCTATACCTGTAAATCCCATTTCCAAAAGCTTATTTATGCCCACTGTAGGAGAAATCTCTGTAAATAGCCTCCAAGCTGTAGTATTTCTCGACTTTGCAACTGCGTCTAAAATGGTCATATCTCCAAGGTAGGTTCTATCTGCATTTACAGGGCCTCCCTCTATCTTCTCATCTTTAATTATACTTTCCGGAGTATAGCCCTGTTCAAAAGCCGGTGTATACACAATAACAGGCTTAATGGTACTTCCCGGTTGCCTAAAACTCTGATATGCTCTGTTTAAGGTTCTCCCCTTAAGCTTTTGGCTCCTACCACCAACAATAGCTACTACTCTTCCACTACCATTATCTATAGTAACTGCCGAGCCTTGAAGTTTGTAAATTCCTACTTCACTCTTCTCGTTATGTATACCTAAGCCCTTATCCACTGTAGCCTGTAACAGCTTTTGTTTTTTCGGGTCTAGAGATGTATAAATCCTATATCCTCCGGAATAGAGCTTACTTTGGCAACTTGAATAAACCTCTCCATAGCTTTCATTATACGCCTCTTTATCTTCTAAAGACAAAAAAGAATATCTAAATTGAAAGCCCTCCGATTTCATAAGGCTCTTAACTGCCCTGTCAAGGGCAAAGGTAAGCATATATCCACTCTTTTCAGCCTTTGGCTCTTTTACCTTTATTTCCTCACCCTTTGCTGCCCTAGCCTCAAATTCAGTTATTTTCCCATCTAATACCATTTGGTCTAAAATACGGTCTCTTCTACTAAGCGTACCCTCAATATTCTCATAAGGATTGTACCTGTTAGGACTGTTAGGTATACTTAAAAGAAAGGTAATCTGCGATAGCGACAAAGAATTTACCCCCTTGCCAAAATAGCCCAGGGCAGCAGACTGTATCCCATAATACCCATTTGCAAAATAAACATTATTCAAATAAAATTCCATAATTTCATTTTTAGAATATTTTTTTTCTAATTCACGAGCAATAAAAATCTCTCTAGCCTTTCTCTCTATACTTTCTTCAAAAGAAAGGAAAATATTTCTTGCAAGCTGCTGAGTTATGGTACTTCCTCCCTGAGTAACCTTGCCTTTATTTTTTAGATAGGCAAAACCTGCCCTCATAATCGCCTTAATATCATAGCCCTTATGCTTAAAAAATCTCTTATCTTCTATGCTTACTATAGCCTCAACAGCCTCTTTAGGGATTTCATTATATTTTATATAATAAACATCCTTTTCGCCTTTTAGCTTAGAAATAATTGTTCCATTTGCATCATAGACTATACTGGTTTCATTCTGCCTAAAAGTGTCCGGACTGCTATTTAACACTATCTTTTTTGCATCTGCCTCCATAGCCGATATTCTCTTGCCATATTTCATATATATCAGAATTCCACAAGCAATAAGGGCAGCAAGCAATAAGGCTATTATTATTTTTACAACTATACCTATAGCCCTACTTACAGGACTTTTAGACTTCTTTTTTCTTTTTGCCAAAATCTTTCCCTCCTTTTTGGATTCTTGTATTTTATCACATTTTTCTTAAAGTTTAATGATTAATTCCTTAATTTTTAACTAATCTTTACTTATAGCAAAAAACTTTGTCAAAATTTTGCCCTTGAAAATATAATACAATTATACTATACTAGAAGACCGAGTGTTAAAACCTTCCCACTCATATAAAAACTAAAGGAGAATAAAATAATGGAAAATTCAAAATTTCTAACGCCGGGTATGTCACGTACCCTAACAGTCACTCAGGCCGCTATAATAGCCGCCCTCTACACTGTACTTACCGTCTTTGCTGCTACACTTGATCTTGCAAGCGGTGCAATTCAGGTAAGATTCTCAGAAGTTCTCACCATCCTGCCTTTTTTTAGCTTTGCCGGTGTACCCGGAGTTACCCTAGGTTGCCTTATATCAAATATAATAATAGGAAGTCATATATTTGACATTGTATTCGGTACCTTTGCTACCTTCATAGGTGCAGTCGGAACTTGGTACATAGGAAGACTTTTTAAGAGAAGCAATGCACTCATAATAAAGTTGTTTGCAGTTCTTCCCCCTATTTTGGCAAACACGATAATAGTTCCCTTCATACTTACCTATGCTTACGGCCTACCTGACAGTATACCTTTCCTTATGCTTACTGTAGGGGCAGGCGAAGTTATTTCTTGTGGAATACTGGGCACTATCCTGCTTTCTGTCCTATATCCTATCAGAAATAAGATATTTAATTAAGAAATTATCACTCGAAAAGTTTATTCTATTAAACAAGTACGGCATGGCTATAAAATATACTTTATAACCATGCCGTTTATTTTTATACTTCAAAGTTTTTATAATTCACAATTTCCTACTGTTCTTGGGAAAGGAACTACATCTCTTATATTGCTCATTCCGGTAAGATACATTACACATCTTTCAAAACCAAGTCCAAAACCTGCGTGCCTTGCTGTACCATATTTACGAAGGTCAAGGTAGAAATCATAGTCCTCTTCATTAAGCCCCAATTCCTTCATTCTATTGGTAAGAAGAGTATAATCCTCTTCTCTCTGGCTCCCCCCTATAATCTCTCCAATGCCCGGTACAAGGCAGTCCATAGCTGCAACCGTCTTGCCATCCTCATTAAGTTTCATATAAAACGCCTTAATTTCCTTTGGATAATCAGTTACAAATACAGGACGCTTAAAAATCTTTTCTGTAAGATAGCGTTCATGCTCAGTCTGTAAATCACAACCCCAGCTTACCTTATAATCAAATTCATCATTATGCTCTTTTAAGAGTTCGATAGCCTCAGTGTAAGTTACCCTGCCAAAATCTGAACTTGCAACTCCCTTAAGCCTTTCAATAAGCTCCTTATCTATAAACTGATTAAAAAAGGCCATTTCCTCCGGAGCATTAAGAAGTACATAATTAATTATGTACTTAAGCATAGACTCAGCCAAGTCCATATCATCAGAAAGGTCTGCAAACGCTATTTCAGGCTCTATCATCCAAAACTCTGCTGCATGCCTTGTAGTATTGGAGTTCTCTGCCCTAAAAGTAGGGCCGAAGGTGTATATATTTTTAAATGCCATAGCGTAGGTCTCACCATTTAGCTGTCCACTAACCGTAAGATTAGTAGGTTTACCAAAGAAATCCTCACTATTATCCACCTTACCGTCTTCTCCTACAGGAAGATTGTCAAAATCAAGAGTTGTCACCCTAAACATCTCCCCTGCTCCCTCAGCATCAGAGCCTGTAATTATTGGAGTATGCACATATACAAAATCCCTCTCCTGAAAGAACTTATGTATAGCATAAGCAATAAGAGAACGCACTCTAAATACTGCTTGAAACGTATTGGTTCTTGGACGGAGATGAGAAATAGTCCTAAGATACTCTAAGCTGTGGCGTTTTTTCTGGAGAGGATAGTCGCTTGTAGAACTTCCTTCCACTATTACTTCTATTGCCTGTATCTCAAAAGGCTGTTTTGCATCCGGAGTAAGTGTAAGCTCTCCTCTTACTATGATAGCTGAGCCTACATTTAGCTTGCTTACCTTAGCAAAATTCTCCATATTATCATGATAAACTATCTGTAAAGTTTCAAAATATGTACCATCACTGAGTACAATGAATCCAAAGGTTTTTGAATCTCTTACACTTCTAACCCATCCACCAACTCTAACTTCTTTTCCTGCATACTTTTCTTTTTCTTTGAAAAGTTCTCTGACTGTAATAAGTTCCATAATGTCCTCCTGCTCTTTATAACTTTTATATCGTATTAGTATAGCATAATTTTTAGTTAGGTTCTAGTAGGGTTTGGGATTTTATTATTGAGTTCTAATATATATCCCTAATTATACACAAAAACTCCAGCCTTAAGTTTCCCTAAGGCTGGAGCCTCTTTATTCATATATTAATGAATATTTAGAAGATTATTTTACAATTACAAAATCACCAACATACTTTGTAGTAAATGTTAATTTCTTTGTCTTTGCATTATATTTAGCTTTAACCTTCTTACCTGTACTTACGTCCATTACATAAACTGTTCTGTTCTTATTACCAAGGCTTACTTTAAGAGTTACATTAATCTTGCTGCCACTTACCTGCTTATCTGTAAGGTTCTTAGAACCATTCTTAATATTAAAGCTGTAAACAGTCTTGGTTACAAGTTTGCTCTTGCCTAATTTCTTAGTAACAGCCTTTGAAGTACTCTTTGTCTTAGATTTATTAAGACTTACAGAAAGCTTAGATGTATTTCCACCAACTGCCTTCTCTAATCCAGAACCTACACTCTTAAGAGTAACACTTCCTGTCTTTGTTGATTTCTTCACAGCATCTTTAATTGCTTTGCTAGTATCAGCTGGAGCAGGTGTTTTGTTATCTGTATTAGTGTTGTCCTTCTTATCCTCAGGCTTTTTGGTCTCGTCTTTCTTTGTGTCTTTCTTGTCTTCAGGCTTTTTGGTCTCGTCTTTCTTTGTCTCTGTACCGTTATAAGCTACAACACCATTATTACCATTCAACCTAAGTTCAACTATGTTAGCATTCTCCTCATAAGCAGTTGAATTAGTGGCAGGAACATATTTAATTCCTATTTTAATAGTTGGTAACATATAATTGTCAACAACACGATTTTCTTCAGCAGTACCCCATTTCAAAGAATTACCTGCTTCCACACTATAGTTTACATTACCTGCAAGTCCCTCTACTGCTGGTTGCTCTTTTATAGTTATCTTTTTACCTACTTTATTAGTTGAAGTTGTAACAGTATAGTCAAGTTTTAACTTAGGCGCTTTAGCTTTTTCTACTGTAACCTCTTTGCTTGTAGCAGGAGATGCATTTCCAGCTCCGTCAACTATACGGATAGATAAAATATTCTTCTCTCCCACTGTAAGATTATCAAAATCAGCACTGTTAACCCAATTTTCGTTGTTTAATCTATACTGGTAGGTCTTTCCACCTTTAAGAGTCTCCGGACTCTTTATAATATATTTCACTTTTCCATCATGAGTTCCTGCAACTACAGTATACTCAAGTTTTGGTGCCTTATCACTAAGGGTAGTTTTAGTTAAATTTACAGATTCTTCTACAGCATCACCAGCCTTCATAGTATCTGTTTCCTTATAACGAATGTAAACTTTGTAAGCTGTTTCAGTATTACTTAATTCATCCTGAACATTATTATCTGAATAAATTCCATTACCAAACTTATACTCTGCACCTTTTACCTTGTTAATTATAATCTTCTTGGTATTTTTCTTTGCTCCATCAGCCAATGTATAATTTAGTGCTATCTTATTAGTATTGTCAAGCTGCTTAAAATCTATCTCATCTGATTTCTCTTCATCACTTTCTACATTTCCGTCCTTTGCAGCTACCCTTGTTCCAAATGTATGATTTCCAGGCTTTATCCCATCAAATGTAGGACTACTCTGCCACTTACCACCATCCATTCTATATTCCTGTCCTGCTTCTCCATTAAGAGTTGCAACAAAAGTCTTTTCATTAGTCTCACTTACCTTATAGGTTCCTTTAAGCGTAGGTTTAGCAGGTTTATCAGGTTTTTTATTCTTTATCTCTCCATCTACAAACTTTATATCCTCAGAACCTACTGTATAATTTTTCAAGTCTTCCTTAAGTGTAAGCTTAACCTTTCCTGACTTCTTTTCTCCAACTGCAGGGCTGTCAAACTTTCCTTCAGCATCGAAAGTCTTCTTATCTTTCAAAGCTTCTTTTTCACTTTCTAAGAAACCTTCAAACTCAGCAGTTTTTACATCAGCAGCTGTTATAGTATCTTTTCCATCATAATCTTTAACTACTTTTAACTTTTTAACTTTAATCTTAATAGGAGTTATTTCCCAGCTAGCAGAAATTGTTGAACCTGCATAATTTCCTTTTCCTACTAATTCAAGAGTATACTTACCTGCATCCTTTGCTGTTTTTTTCTTACTATTTTCATTAGTTACAGTAAAGTCAGTATCTTCTTTAAGAACTACGTCTTTTTCTTTAACTGAAAATTTTACAGTTCTATTTGTTCCATCATATTTAAAAGAACTTCCGTTATCAAATGCAATTTTGGCATTCTTTAAATCCTTATTTACAAGCTTAATCTTTATTGCATTTGTTACATCTGTAGCAAATGCATAGTCAGCATTACTCATTGTAAATTTTAAGACCTTTTCACCAGCATTCTTTTTATCTGCTGTTTCAACTTCTACATTATAGTCAGTTCCTTTTTTAAGAGTAACTGTCCCATCCAGTGCATTTCTCTTGACCTTTATCTCCTTAAGGTCATCTGCTATATCTAAATCTTCTCCTGTAACTTCAGCTGTTCTAATTATACCATCTGCTTTATCTGTAATATCTTGTTTATCAACATTTACACCAAGTTTTGAGTCAGCTGGTTTATCAAAAGAAGAACCTACTTGAGGATCTCCATAAATCAAGCCCTTCGTTCCCTCATATACAACACCTTTGTTTAATTCTTTGCTTGTAGCAGATTTATAATGTACTACTGCATCACCATTTACAGTAAGCTTACCAGTTATAGCATCAGCTATTTTAGCCATTCCACCTGTAACAGTAACATCTCCACTTATTGTACTGACTGCATCAAGCTTTCCTCCCGATACTGTTACTGGACTTGTATTTGTTACAGCACCTGTCAATTTAAGGTTTCCACCTTTTACATTCAAGCTCTTTGCAGTTAGAACACCCAGCTCAAGGCTACCTTCTCCCTTTACTGTCAAATCATCTGTTGCAGCTAAGCCTATATTACCAGTTACCTTATTTGTTCCTTTAAGGTTAAGCTCAACTTTCGCATTAGCAGCCACTGTCAACCACTTTTCACTTGACAAAGAAGTTGTATAATCCTCTAAATTGATTTTTACCTCTGTAAGCTCATCAACGATTATTCTAGTCTCAGCTTCATTACCCTTGATTGTAATACCACCTTCAGGCACTAATTTCTTTTCTGGTGTATTCCAATCAGCTCCGTCATTTGATACCTGATACTTTACTTTATTCTCATCACCTGCATCTTTAGCTATCTTTATAATTTTAACTTCAGAACTAGTTGTTATTACTCCTGCAGTTTCCTGAGCTAATACAGCTATGCGATTTACTCTTATGTTACTTGCTGTCTGAGCAGAAGTTGTAACTCCTGTGCCAGTTATTGTAAGAGCTGCAGCAAGTGCAAGAGGAAATACATGCTTAACTTTCCTTGATAATTTTTTATTGTTGTTCATTATCATTTACTCCTTTTCCTGTCAGATAAAGTACTGACAAACTTTAGATTTTACTGTTTTTAGACAAAACGCAGCTCCAAGGCATACTTACTATAGTAGGCTTATAGGGCTGCGTCCTGTCATTGGATTGTTCTAATTTTTAGTTTTGTTACAGTATTTTATTTAATGTTAACTGTTATAACTTTTTCAAATGTATAATTAGAGCCAGGAGCATTTATCTTAAGTGTAAATACTGTAATATTCTCATTACCTCTCTTAACCACTTTACTTAAAGTAAATGCAGTCTCTGTATTACCATTATGCTTATTAGATATAAAGTGAACAGCATCTTCATCATAATCAGTTACAGTGAGAATAGGAGTTACATTCTTAATTGCCTCATCATACTGATCCTTAAGAGTAATTCCAGCTGCAGCCTGTATCTCAGCCCAAGTTATTGTCTGTCCTTCATTAAGCTCTATTGTAGTTCTATCAATGCCGGCAGTAACAAACTTTCTTCCTTCATTAGAATACTCAAATTCTTTTGTTACTTCTGTTGGTCTATCATCACTTACAGTAACCTTAGCAACTGCCTTTCTCTTTGTAAGAACATTTTCATTAATGTAAGGTATTTCAGTCTTGTCGTTCAGACCCCAAGCCTTGTAGTCACCTGCTGCAAGCTTTATAGGCTCTCCTGCATAGTATCCAACTACCTCTGGTACAAAGTATTTTGAATCATCTGTTCTTACCTCATATTCAAACCTTCCAGTAGCCTTCTCATACTTATTTATAGCTCCAGGTAACTCAGCTGCTGCCTTAAGATGAATATCCTTAATTTCAAATCTACTCATATCATTGAGAAGTACATTATAAACCTCTACACTCTTTTCATCACTTGTTTTTTCAAGTTCTTTCTGAATAGATGCAGTATTATGTACAAGCTTAAGCTTAAGGATTGATGATCCTGTCTTCTCAACACCATCTGTTATAGCATTTATGTCAACAATCTGTGTTCCTTTTCCAGTTATCTCTACATTTCCATCTCTTGTTGAAAGGTTAGTATCGTTTATCTCAAAGTAACTTCTATCACCCTGATCTTTAACTCCTACTGCAATCCTATAACCACTATCTTTAAATAAATCTGGATCAATTGGATTTCCAAACTGATCCTGGAATCTTATATGTTCTGCCTTAAGAACTAAATTCTTTCCTCTATGTGTCACACCCCTTGGAGCTCCTGAATTTAATCCTACAATAGAAACCGGTCTTCTCTGAGCTCTTACATTTAATGTTGCTGTACTAAAACTGTTTGTAGGTGTTACAAAAGTAAGTATCTGTGTAGACTGAATTCTATCATCATTGATTGTTATTCCATAAGGTCTGTAAAGAAGACCTACTTTACCATTATCTTTCTTTACAAAGTAAAGTTTAGCAGTAGCTAAAGCACCTCTATTAAAATTCTTAAGGTATCTGCTATCATTAAGAACTTTAAGCTTATCCCAGCTTGTTATTTCCTTACCATTTGCATCAAGTGCTGTAAAATCAAGCCAGTTATCCTGTCCCTCATATACTCCATCTGCACCAGCTCTTACAGTAAGCTTATCTACCTTATTTGAAGGGGCAACTGTGAGTTTATTTGATGACATTTTACCATTATTTACAGAAATAGCCTGAACTGTAATATCACCTTCTCTTGAAGGAGTCATATAAGTATGATCTTTCTTCCAGTCATTAGAAGTATTTGTTAACTTATATGCATAGTAATAATCATCCTCACCTAATTCCTTATTCTCTACTACACTTTGATTAGCAAGAGTAGCATTGATTGTAGAAACTCCGGTAATACCTAATAAGGTAACCATAAGCTCATCTTTATGATATTCTTCTTTTGATATATCAGTCTGATACTGATCCTTAACCTTGAAAAGAAGTCTGTAATCATCAAGTTTGCTATCATCACTGATATTTTCAACAAATTTCTTAGTAACGATATTATATACACCCTTATACTCATGCTCCCAAACTCTTGAACGGTCACCAACTGTAAGAATAGCACTTGTATTAGCACCGGTCTTTGTATCAACTACAGCTACACTTACCTTGCTTAAGTTAAGCTGGAATTGGTTTTTAATTCTACCATCAGCCTCTTTAACTATAAAAGAGTTGTCTGGAGTAAATGTAATCACTCCCCTTTTTGTACTAGCAGCAGCCTGATGTGAACCAGATACTGTTATATTAGCTGATATAGGACTCTTAGTTACATCATCACCAAACTGGTCAAACACCTTATAGTAAACTTTTGCTCCATCATTTGTCATTATTGCAGTATTTGAAGGTATAATTTGGATATTTTTAACAACTGCCTCAACAACCTCAAGTTCTACAGGCTCTCCACCATTATAAGAAAGTGTATACTTACCTACTGGTAACTGACGAGTACTTCCTTCAAGTGTAACCTCTGTCTTAGCTTCATTTACAAGAACTGTATCTTTAACTGTTTTATTGTCAACAACAGCATCCTTAAGTTCTACCACTTTGCCACTTGAATTTTTAAGAACATAAGCACTCTTGCTTGCTACAAGGTCTGTACCCATAACAGTAATCTTGTTAGCACCACTCTGCTTAGCCTCAAGCTTACCATTTACCTTAACTGTAAACTCAGTTGTAGCCTTAATCTTAACTTCCTTAGCCTTAGCAAGAGTACCTACCTGAGCTGCATATACCTTAATAGTAGCAGGAGTAGCAGACTTAGCAACACCCTTAACCATAAGCTTTGTTCCATCAACTGAAACATCAGCTACATCAGTATTTAAAGACTCAGCGAAGAGCTTATATGTAGTATCATCTGCGCCTGCTGCCTTAACCTTCTCTGAAAGCTCCAAAATTGCATTTACATCTACACTCTCGCCTTCTTTAACTGTAACTGCAGCTGGAGAAACCATAACCTTAGAGGCTCTTACTCTTCCGTAAATCTTTACAGAAACTGCCTTCTTTGACTTCTTGTCTGTGAACTTAATTGTTGCTGTACCAGCACCTGTTACCTTAACAACACCGTTCTTATCAACAGTAGCAACCTTCTTGCTGCTTGTTGTCCACTTACCTGCAGAATCCTTTACTTTCTTTCCCTTGATCATTGCATCAAAGTCTACTGTCTTACCTGTAAGATAGATATTCTTAGACTTAACAGTCTTTGTGCTACCCTTAAGTACAACTGCATTCTTAGCAGCTGCCCCTACATTCTGTGGTGCATAAAGGGATGTAACCACCATAGCAGTAGCCATAACGAATGAGAGTTTCTTACTGAAATTCTTCATCTTTTTTCTTCCTCCTTAAATTTCGGGTTTACTTATGCCCTGTTATATATCATCTTGCTTATTGATACAAAGCCGGTACTAAGCGGTGTGATCTATTGCAAGAGACCCGTCACAGGATATAATCTTTCCAATTAACACAACGATTATAACAATAACTCCTTAAAAGGTCAAGCATACATACCTTAAGAATTTCTTAAATATTATAATCTTTCTAATAATTACAAAGATTACTTTATAAGATTTACTTTACGAGGAGTAATATACTCCCAGTTTGTGACAAGACTATGTCAAACTTATATCTTTTTTCGACTTTTTTTAATCTGCCAATCCATCAAAACAAACCATTAAGTATCTTCTCTCTTACTATAGCTTTCATAGTTTCTTTACTGCAGACTTCTCTATGCCTTACCTCTGCTGCCTTTATATCAAGAGCTGATTTAGGAATCTTATGTCCTGAAATTTTGTAAAGCTCTTCCATCTTATCCCATTCATCTTCTATCATATCTGCTTTATCTCCTATTAGCGCTCTTAACACACTTCCTGCAAACTTAAAAGGACTTGCCGTAGAGACTACAAGGAGCTTATTAGATGATGGATTTTTTGTTCTGTATTTATCAGCTACACAGGCTGCTACTGCAGTATGCGTATCTATAACATAGCCTGTCTTCTTATATACATTATTAATAGTAGAAACTGTTTCATCTTCCGTAGCAAAACCGGCCTCAAACCCTTGTAATTTCTCTCTCATTTCCTCATCTACCACGTATTTACCAACTTCTGCTAGCTGTTTCATAAGGTCTGCATTTTTAACTGCATCGTTTCCTGAAATTTTATAGATAAGGCGTTCTAAGTTGCTGGATATAAGAATGTCCATGCTCGGAGAAATTGTAAGTATAAATTCTCTCTGTCTATCATATGTGCCGCTCTTAAAGAAATCGTACAAGACTTTGTTGGTATTTGATGCACAAATGAGCTTTCCTAAAGGGATTCCTATTTCTTTTGCATAGCTTGCTGCAAGGATGTTGCCAAAGTTACCTGTAGGAACACATACATCAAGCTCGTCTCCTTCTTTTATATTACCTTGTGCCATCATTTTCACATACGCATACACATAGTATACTATCTGTGGTACAAGTCTTCCTATATTAATAGAATTTGCTGATGAAAATACATAGCCCTTTTCTTTCAGCTCTGCCGCCAGTTCTTTATCTGAAAAAATAGCTTTTACCCCGTTTTGAGCATCATCAAAATTTCCCTCTATAGCTATAACAGAAGTGTTTTTTCCTTTTTCTGTTACCATCTGATGCTTTTGGAAAGGACTTACTCCGTCTTTAGGATAAAACACTATTATTCCTGTGCCTTCTACATCTGCAAAACCTGCTAGAGCTGCCTTTCCTGTATCGCCTGATGTGGCAGTAAGTATGATTATTTTCTCCTTAAGTTCATTTTTCTTAGCTGAAGTTACCATAAGATGTGGAAGAATGGAAAGAGCCATATCCTTAAAGGCTAAAGTTGATCCATGAAAAAGCTCAAGATAGGTAAGGCCATCTGCCTCTTTCATAGGAGCTATCTCTGCCGTATCAAATTTTTCGTCATAGGCAGCTAATATACAGGACTTTAGTTCCTGTTCTGTGAAATCTGTGAAAAACAGTTTCATCACCTCATAGGCTATGTCCCTATAACTTAGTTTTCCCAGTTCTTCCAAGCTTTTATCGAGTTTAGGAAAGGCATCCGGTACATAGAGTCCTCCATCCGGAGCTATTCCTCTTAGTATAGCCTCGGATGCTGCAATCTTTTCCTTATTTCCTCTAGTACTTACATATTTTATCCCCATCATCTGTTTTTCTTCTCTCTTTCTCTTTTATACTCTTCTTCTGCCATATCAAGGCTCTCACTATCTGCAAAATGTACTATTTTCGTGCTCTCTTCTATACTCATTCCCATACTGCGACAATTAAGGTAGACCTTAAGTAGGGTTTCATTCACCCCTTCTTCTCTTCCTTCTTCTCTTCCTTCCTCTCTTCCTTCCTCTCTGCCTTCTTCTCTTCCTTCCTCTCTGCCTTCTTCTCTGCCTTCTCTTACTCCCTTATAATATAGCTGACTAAGTGGCCCTCCTGTCATCGTTTCTACCTACTTTCCTAGCTTTTCTCTTTGATATTCTTCTTCTGCCATATCAAGGCTCTCACTATCTGCAAAATGTACTATTTTCGTGCTCTCTTCTATACTCATTCCCATACTGCGACAGTTAAGGTAGACCTTAAGTAGGGTTTCATTCACCCCTTCTTCTCTGCCTTCTTCCCTTCCTTCTTCTCTTCCTTCTTCTCTTCCTTCTTCTCTTCCTTCTTCCCTACCTTCTTCTCTTCCTTCTTCTCTGCCTTCTCTTACTCCCTTATAATATAGCTGACTGAGTGGTCCTCCTGTCATCGTTTCTACCTCCCTTTCATTCTGCGCTTTAAATTTATCGATTACATCCTCGCTCCCCGACATTACGGAAAGGAATTTGAGCACTGCATCTACATGCCTTATTTCATTTTCATTTTCAGGAACATAGTACGGATTCTTCCTTATATGCGTAAAGTAATTTGCCACCAGCTTAAAATCACTCTTGAACTGGTTTACCTTCTCTTCAGGCAAAAATGCAATCTCAAAAACATTAATTTTATAATCGCTTACAAACTCCTCCAAACCCATAGGAATGTCTAAAATTTTTTTCAGTGATTTGGGTTGATTCCATCTTGTAAGGCCAAAATACAGCACTATTGTCACTACCGGAGCAAGCCTGCCCTTAACCCTATCGCCCTTCTTAAGAAGCTGACTTCTGTAGGAGGCTCCATCATATCCTATTATTCTTGCAGGCATTAGCTTTTCAGCCCTAGTTTGGTTTTCGATTCCTATCATAAGGAGGCTTACCCCGCCTTCCTTCCAGTACTTACTTATATCACGCTCCTGCTGATGCATCTTTCCATCTTCTGCTTTATACGCAGAATTTACTACACCTTCTTCAAGCGAATCCTCTCTGACTCTTTCAACTCCGTCAAAGAGTAATGTATTTACAATATCTGCAAATACATCATTATAATCCTCCAGTAGCTTTTCTACTGCATCAAACTTCTTTATCATATATATTTATTTCGTGTTTCAAAGAAATAGTCATTAATAGTATAACACATAGCAATAAAATTTAGAAGATTAAAATTTTCTCTTCCACTTTCTTTCTCATTTATGCTATAATATGCTTAAAGTATCACATTTCATCTTAACTTAGGGAGGTAAAATGAATTTTTACGGACT
>NZ_JBQMXS010000003.1:0-106836 GCF_052173895.1 Catonella sp.
ATATAAATTTATTAAAGAAATTTTGTTTATGTCCTTGACAAATCTTCCCAAAAGGTACTGTCCTTGTTGAATGTGGAAAAATGCTTGAGAAAAACGGATATGAAATTAAGGTGTTAAACACTATAAATTTCAAAAAATCCATGCACTACAATCCTTTTGCCTATCTAAGAAGTGAAAAAGATATATTAAAACTTGTACAGACGATTATGGCAAATACAAAGGGGGAAGGAGAAAAAGCTACGGAGGATTTTTGGTGTAAAGCCGAACGCTTGTACTATACAGCCCTAATAGGATATCTGTACTATGAAGCACCGGAAGAAGAACAAAACTTTCAAACCTTACTTGCCTTTATTGATGCAAGTGAAGTAAGAGAAGAAGATGAAAGTTTTAAAAATGCAGTAGACTATATCTTTGAAGCACTTGAAAAAGAAAAACCGAATCACTTTGCAGTAAAGCAATATAAAAAATACAAATTGGCTGCGGGAAAAACAGCAAAAAGTATATTGATTTCTTGTGGTGCAAGGCTTGCCCCCTTTGATATTGAAGAACTAAGAAACCTTATGGAATATGATGAAATGGGACTTGATACCATAGGAGATAAAAAGACAGCCCTCTTTATAATCATATCCGACACTGATGATACATTTAACTTTGTGGTAGCCATGATGTATACCCAACTTTTTAATCTCCTATGTGATAAGGCAGACGATGTGTATGGTGGCAGATTGCCTGTTCATGTAAGGTGTCTGTTAGATGAGTTTAGCAACATCGGGCAGATACCCAAGTTTGAAAAACTTATTGCGACCATTCGTTCCAGAGAAATATCGGCAAGTATAATACTACAAGCAAAATCACAACTAAAAGCCATATATAAAGACCATGCGGACACGATTTTGGGAAATTGCGACAGCGAGTTATTCTTAGGCGGAAAAGAAGGAACTACCATAAAAGAGTTATCAGAAAACTTAGGGAAAGAAACCATAGACCTATACAACACAAGTGAAACACGCTCTAATCAAAAGAGTTTTGGACTGAACTATCAAAAACTCGGAAAAGAACTTATGAGTAGAGATGAACTTAAAGTAATGGACGGAGGTAAGTGCATACTGGAAATAAGAGGGGCAAGACCTTTTTTCAGTGATAAGTTTGATATAACAAAGCATAAAAACTATAAACTTTTATCCGATTACAATGAAAAAAATGCTTTTGATGTAGAGAAATACTTAAAGAGAAAGGATAAGGTAAATTTGAAAGAAAATATGCAGGCTGTTGTAATAGATGCTGATGATACGGAATAACTTTTGCTTAAAATGAGCAAAAGTTATTTTATTATAAAGATATTTTGGAGTAGAAATGAAAATAAACAGGAGGTATTCATAAAGAAGATGCTACACAAAGAAATAAAAACAGACAGCAGAGATCCGCCTAAGACTTTTGCTCATAATGAGCAGAAGTTGGAAAAAAGAAAAATGGAGCATATATAAGGATATTATGAAAATAGAAAAGAGGTGGTGTAAGTTAAAAGAGATAACACTTGGAAGTCTATTTGACGGAATAGGAGTATTTCCATTAGCAGCAAGAAATGTAGGGATAAAAACGCTTTGGGCAAGTGAGATTGATAAAAATGCAATATCTATATCCAAAAGACATTTTCCCGATGTAGAGCATTTAGGGGATATAACAAAATTAAAGGCAAGAGATATAAAACCGGTAGATATCATCACATTCGGTTCTCCTTGTCAAAATTTCTCAAAAGCAGGAGATCTGACAGGACTTAGTGGAGAAAAATCATCTCTTTTTTATCAAGCGATACGATTGATAAGAGAAATGAGGTGTGAAACAAATGGGATATATCCAGCTTTCGTTATTTGGGAAAACGTCATGGGAGCTTTTGTATCAGGAAACAGGATGGATTTTAGAGCCGTCCTCGAAGCCTTCAGTAGCACCTGCCTTCCAATGCCTGAGTCTAAATGGGCAAATGCAGGAGTGGTGCGAGGGAGAGAATTTGAGCTTTCTTGGAGAGTCTTAGACGCCCAATATTTCGGAGAGCCTAAGTTACTGCAAAGAAGAAAGAGAATATTTATTGTCTGCGATTTTGGAGGATTTCGTTCCCACAAAATACTATATAAGCCCGAAAACTTGCTCAAAAATCCTGAGAATGTCGGAAATGTCAAAAATCAGGATACCAAGTCCGATAGAAAACATTTTGATAAAACAGGGAGGCAGATACCAAACATCAGACCCTTTCAAGATAGAAAAATGCGAGGAGGAGCAAAAAGAAGAAATAAAATTCTTTTTATAAACAGCTTCGGAAAGCCGAATGAACCTTTTCCGACCCTATTAGCATCAAATCCTACGATGTTTGCATATTGGGAAGATGGAAAAGAAGAGGAGGGATTTATTCGATATTTAACACCGATAGAATGTGAAAGACTGATGGGACTACCTGATGACTACACAAAGTATGGGGCAGACGGGGATATCATACTTGACAGTGCAAGATATAAAGCACTTGGAAATGCGATTGCTCTACCTTGTGTAGAATATATTATGGCAGGAATAAAAGAAGAACTTTCAACCTCTGTTCAAAATGAGCAGAAGTTAGGAAAAAATAGGCAGGGAGATTTTTATGAAAGAGAGGATATCTAAGAAAATAAGAGGAGAACGAAGTCCGCCTAAGACTTTTGCTCATAATGAGCAGAAGTTAAAGTGAAAAAATTGAAATTAAATATAAAAAACAGATAGACCATGACAAAACAAAAAGTCTTGGTCTTTTTTAGTGAAAAAAACAAATAAATCAAGATAGCTTGGAGGGAAATATGCAAAAAGAAATGTTTAATATTAACGGAAACCTGATAGGTGATGTGGAAACAAAAGTTATTGATAGCAAAGACGGGGAAGTTATGGTAGCAAACTTTACTCTTTTTAGGAAAATGGGCAAGGAAGGAGAAAAAAAGAAAGAATATATTTACTGCAATGTTTATGGAGAAAAGGCAGAGTTTGCAAAGGAATTTGTAAAAGGGGATTTTATCCATGTATACGGATATTACAAGGAAGTACAAAAAGAAGATAAAAATTACAGAAACTTTATCGTAAAACACACAAATAAAATAGAAAAAAACAATGAAAACAAGGAGGAAAAATAAATGCAGTTTTTTACACAGGCAATAGAAGTATTAAAAATATTGGTAATGGCAATCGGAGCAGGACTTGGAGCGTGGGGAGTTATAAACCTTTTAGAGGGATATGGCAATGACAATCCCGGAGCAAAGTCGCAGGGCGTAAAGCAATTGATGGCGAAATAAAGACGGAATGACACAACAAAATCTCTAAAACAAAACAGATACTCAAATATAAATTGAATATAACCAATATTTATAGTATAATCCTTATAAATATAGTATTAAAAGAAAAGAGGATTAGTATGGCATTAAATTATAAACCGTTATGGATACAGTTAGCCAAAAAAGGCTTGAAGAAAACTGATGTAATAGCTATGGCAAATCTTACCACCAACGTTATGGCACAGATGGGAAAGAATAAGCCTATAACACTAAAAAACTTAGAAAAAATATGCAAGGCTTTAGATTGCACACCAAATGATGTATTTTCATTTGATGATAATTATATTGGATAAGTATATGGAGTTATGAGATATGAAAGAGATAATAATTATAGATGATGATATTGCGTTATGTAATTTAATTAAAAAATGTTTAAGCACAGACGGATATTCTGTAGATATTGCCAATAACGGATTGGATGGATATAAGAAAATCCGAAGTGCAAATAATCTGTGCTTGATTTTATTAGATATTATGCTTCCTGATTTTGATGGATTTCAAGTTTTGGATATGATAAGAGAAGAATACACTGTTCCAGTTTTAATGTTGACCGCAAAGTCCGATGATGATTCGAAAATTTATGGGCTTAAACAAGGTGCGGATGATTATCTAACGAAGCCGTTTAATATTAATGAACTTAAAGCAAGAGTTGAAGCTATGGTCAGAAGATTCACAGACTTTAATCAGAAAAGTACAGATCAGCTTAATGAAATCATAATAGAAGATATGAGAATAGATAAAGAGAATAGAACTGTAAAAATAAGTAATAACAGTATCGAATTAACAAGTAAAGAATTTGACTTGTTATATTTTCTCGCATCTAACAAAGGGAGAATTTTTACAAAAAAACAAATATATACGAATGTTTGGGAAGAAGATTATCTTTTTGATGATAGTAATATCATGTCCTTTATAAGTAAACTCCGAAAAAAAATAGAACCTAACCCTGAAGAACCGACCTATATTTTGACAGTAAGAGGCGTGGGTTACCGTTTTAGTAAGGGGGAATGATGTATGGATATAAAAAATATCATAATCTTGATACTTTTATGTGTGATCCTATATTTAGTAAAAAAGATCACGCATATAAAAAAGGAAATAGATAGGATTAGGGAGGTACTTGTTGATATCAAACATGGTGATTACAATCGTAGAATTTTAATTAAGAAAAATGATACTACAGAAAAAATTTGCCACGATATAAATGAGATAACACTACAAAGTCAAAATAAACTAATAGAGCAAAAACAGTCGGAGCAGGCATATAAATCACTCATGACAAGTTTATCTCATGATGTAAAAACTCCTTTAGCATCTATGGTTGGGTATTTGGAAGCAGTTCAAGAAGGACTTGTTACAGGTGATGAAAAAGATGACTATATAAAAGTTTCTTTAAGTAAAGCACATTACTTAAAGGATTTTGTAGAAAAACTTTTTGATTGGGTAAAATTGGATTCAGGAGAATGGAAGTTTTCTTTTGCGGATAAGGATTTGAACGAATTAACAAGAAATGTCATAAGTGATTGGATTCCTGTTTTTGAAGAAAAACATATAAGCTATGAAATTGAAATTCCGGAACAGGAATGTAATATAAGGATAGATGAAAATGCTTATTTTAGAAGTTTAAACAATATTATAAACAATATTATTGTTCATAGTAATTGTGATAGAGTACATTTGAAATTAGAAGAATCGGATACAAAAGTTATTTTGACGATTTTAGATAATGGAGATGGTATAAGTGAAAAGGACTTACCATATATATTTGACAGAATGTATCAGGCAGATAGTTCAAGATTAACAAAAGGTTCAGGGCTTGGATTATCAATCTCCAAAGAATTATTGCGAGTAAATAATGCTAAAATAAGCGTAAGTAGTGTGCCAAATATAAAAACTGTTTTTACTGTAGAGTTTGCAATGTAAATAGCTGATTTAGGAAGCCTCTTAGGGGGCTTTTTTTATTGAAGCAAGATAAAAACAAGAGTGTCGCAAGATTATGGCAAGGTTAATCATTTACAATATTTATTGTAAGGAGGTGCGATATGTTCTTGATAAAAGCTGAAATAAAAAAATGGAAGAGAAGTAAAATTTTGATAGGTATTATTATACTAACTGTTATCTTGAATTTGTTTGCAATTGAAAGAGCATTTTCAATTTCAAGAGAAAGTCCTATCATGGATAGTTTTGGAGACTTATATTGTTTAGCGTTTAAGAATATAACTTTTGTGTTCTTGCCAATCGTAATTGGAATGATTTCTACAATGTTATTTTTTGACGAAAGGAAGAATGACACATTAAAGAATGTACTAATAACTTCGGTTAGTAGATTTGAAGTATTTTTTGCGAAATTTATTTTGATAGAATTACTGACTATATTTTTGATGGTATTAACATATATGTCATCAGTTTTGGGTGCAGTATTAAGTGCCGGATTCGTAGATTTTAATTTAATTACATTGAAAGATGCCACTATTTTATATGTAGTAGCAGCTTTGTTAATTCCGATTGCAATGCTTCCAGTGATTTACATTGCTACTTTTTCTAAGGGTTATATTTTATCGATTTCTATGTGCTTGATTTATGTAGGCGCCTCGATATTTGGTGCATCAACTTTAATACCTATACATCCACTTGCAAGTTTATTAGGAGTCTATCAAAATGTATCATCTGCTGCTAAAGAAATGGTAGAAAATAGTATTGGAGGATATCCGCTAAATGCATCACCGTTTAGTTGTTTATCTTTTATTGCAATAATCGGAATTCTATTTTTTCTACTCGGTATAAAATCCATGAAAAAACAAAATTATTAGACTAATTTGTAAAAAAATATTATTTTTAGATAGAGGTGTGAGAGAATGAAAAAATATACTGTAATAATACTAATTGTAATTTGTTTTTTAGCTTTAACGGCATGCGGAAATAAAAAAGAAATAGTGTTGCCCGAAGTTGAAAATATAACAGAAGTAGAAATTATTGAAAATACTTCTGAAATCTTTAAGATAATTAGTGATAAAGAGGAAATATCAAAACTGATTAGTGATATAAAAGATAATTCAGAAAATGATAATACGGAAAGTGTAAACGACCAACCTACGAATGTTGATAGCTATATCATAATAAAATTCTATCACAAAGATGAGGGGAAAAATCCAAGTGTAGCATATTTATATAAGGAAAAAGGTAACTGTTATATTGAACAGCCCTATACTGGGATTTGGAAATTAAAACAGGGAATTTTTAATAATATTAGTGATTTGATTAGCAAAAAATAATATGTAATAGAGTGCAGAAAATGATGTTACAAAATAAGGAGAAAAAGTGAAATGAAAAATTATATTATCGAAACAAAGAATTTGACAAAGGTTTATAGAGAACAAATGGTTGTCAATTCTGTAAATTTACACATTGAAAAAGGTTCTATATATGGGTTGTTAGGGAGAAATGGAGCAGGAAAAACAACCATTATGAAGATGATATTGGGTCTTACGGATATTTCGAATGGTGAAGTAAGTGTTTTCAATCAAAACATAAAAGGTAACGAGAAAAAGATTTATCCAAGAATTGGTGCAATTATTGAAACACCCGGATTTTATCCTAATCTTACAGGGACAGAAAATTTGGAAATATTTGCAATGTTAAGAGGAACGGCTTTTCCTAATGCAGTTAAAAATGCTTTAGAAGTAGTTGGTCTGCCATATAAAGATAAAAAACTTTTTGGGAATTATTCTTTAGGAATGAAACAAAGACTGGGAATAGCTAATGCAATTTTACATGATCCTGAGGTTTTAATCTTAGATGAACCAACAAATGGATTAGATCCAATAGGAATAGCAGAAGTTAGAAGCTTTATAAAAGATTTAAGTGTAAAAAAAGGAAAGACGATTTTAATTTCCAGTCATATTCTATCTGAAATAACACTCCTTGCTGATACAGTGGGCATTATAGATAAAGGAGTTTTGTTAGAAGAAAACAGTATGGAAGAATTAAATAAGAAAAATAGAAAGTATATTATTTTGGAAGTATCAGATGTATCAAAATCTGCCACTATTTTGGAAAAAGAATTTGGAATAACAAATTATTCCGTTGAAGATAATAATCATATAAGGATATATAGTCATGGATTAGATATGGCAAAAATTAACAAGTTGTTGGTTATGAATGAAATATCAGTGATTTCATCACAAACATGTAATGATTCTTTGGAGGATTACTTTAAGAAAATAACCGGAGGAGAGGGAATTGCTTAATTTAGTTAAAGTAGAGTTTCTTAAATTAAAAAGGAAAAAGGTTGTTTTGATGATGTTTCTGGCAACACTCCTAATGCCATTACTTGCCACTATATACTTTGGGAATATAGACCTTTCAGACAATGTAATGAAATATTTCAAATGGACAATATTTAGTTATAATTTATGGCTGATTTTGCCAATAATATTAGGAATATTTTCTACAATGATTGTGTCGGCAGAGTATGAGAATGATACTTTTAAAGCATTATGGATTGTTCCGGTACAAAAGACGAAATTTTTGATTAGCAAATTTGTAATTGTGTTTATTTACACTTTAGTATTTATGAGTCTGTCAATTCTATTTACGCTTCTTTTTGGGAAAATTATTCATAATATAGAGATAGATTATTCTTTGTTTGCTTTTCTTATTAGAAAGTGTTTTGAGATTAGTGGACTTTTAGCAGTTTCTATGCTGCCTATTTTATCTGTCGCATTTTTGACAAAAAAATATATTTTACCTATTTGTTTGACGATTGTTTATGCTTTTTCAGGGTTTGTAATTTTGATGGTTAATATGTATGTGCATCCATTATCAAGCTCTACAGCAATTGTTTTGAGGGATGTCCCGGGAATAATATTAAATCAGGATATAAATATATTTTATTCTCTTCTTTGCATAGGGATATGGGTAGTTGGATTTTCAATAGTTACAAAATTATTATTGAAGAGGAGAGGATGGTAATGAAGACACTTTTATTTGCTGAATATAAAAAACTTTACAGGTCAAAATTGATGTTTTTGCTTGTATTTGCACTTATAATGACATTAGGGATTGTATTTCTTCAAGGACAATTTTCATTTGATGGCAAAAAGTATATAGACACATTTGGATGGTATTTTTTACAGGTTCAGTCCTTAACAACATATTTTGTATTGCCAAGTCTGATAGCGTTATTTGGAGGATATATTATTTGTCGTGAGGAACAAGAAGATGTACTTAAATCATTGAAGTTAATACCGATAGATGAAAAAAATATGATAACTGCCAAAATGATAATTACTCTATTGGGTAGCATTTTTATTTATCTAATATTGTTTATGGTATCTTTAATTATAGAAACGGTATTGCATTTACACGCAGTAAATATGAGTGAAGTAGTTCACTATTTTGTTGTATATGTATTAACTGGAATAGGCGTTTTTATGGTAATATCTCCAATTATTGCACTTATTGGACTTGTTAAAAGGAGCTACTGGATAGCTCTGATTATCGCTGAGATATACTCTTTTGTGGGAATATTTTTTGCCTCAAAGGAAATTTTAAGAGCCATTTATCCAATATCATCTGTGTTTATTTTGTCAGGAGCGTATGAAACATCAGCGATAGAAATTATGATTAGTATAATTGTAAATACTTTTTGCTGTTTAATAGCGTATAAGATATTAAATAAAATAAGTATTAGTAAAAAGTAAATAAGAAAAACAGAAGAAATCAATCTGAATTATTTATAAGAGGACATTTTACGCCAAAGTGTAGAAGTCCTCCTTTTTTATTCTCAAAAAACCAAAACAGAGAAATAAAAAGGGAGGAACGCACAATGGACAAAAGAGAATACTATATTTATATCAGAGGGAAAGCCGTAGCCGTAAGTGAAGAAATCTACAAAGCTTATTGGAAGATAACAGAGCATGAAAAATATCTCCAAAGAAAAGATTGGAAGCATAATGTAATACCATTTTCAGCATTAGACCATGACGGACACTTTGTAGATAACATCATAGATGAAAAAATAGACTTAGAAAAAATCGTAGAAGTAAAAATGCAAATTGAAGAACTAAATAAAGCATTAGCTACACTGACAAAAGAAGAAAGAGAGTTAATGGAAGCCATCTTCTACAAAGAAGAAAGTTTAAGGTCAATTAGCAGAAGAGAGAAAGTTACACATCAAGCAATCAGTGGGAGGAGGGATAGAATTTTAGAAAAGTTGAGAAAATTTTTAGAAGATAAAATCTAAAAAATGATGAAAGGTTAAGTATCAAAGAAAGGTATTTAGCCTTTCTTTATGAGAACAGAAAAAGATTAGACGAAAGGAATGAAAAATGAAGAAAGAAAAAACATTACAGGAAGTACAAGAACAAATTTCTGAACTTCAGGAAGAAAAAGAAAAGTACGATGTAAAGCTGAAACAACTACAAAATCAAGGGAAGAAATTAGAAAAGTTGGCAAATGAAAAGGAACGAAAAAGAAGAAATCATAGGCTCATACAAAGGGGCTTGATAGTAGAAAGATTGGTTAAAAATCCTCTAATGTTTACTAACGATGAGGTAGAAGAATTACTTAAAGTTGCTACTCACACAGAAGAATACAGACAAGCCTATGAAGAAATGATAAATGGGAAAGATATAGAAGATGAAACAATCATCGAGTAGATAAAATAAAAAATCTTAGTTTTTTCAGAAGCTCCCTGCAAGGGCAAAAAGCACCGCAGGTCGCAAAGCACTCTTTAGGGTGTATAATTGCGCCCTTAGTAAACTAAGGGATTTTAGCAAGTCTTTGAAAATCCAAAACTTAATAAAAACATACGGATAAAGCAGATAGGAAAATATATAAAAAATAGCCTATCTGCTTTTTCATTTACATGAAAACAAACAAAAAATGAAAGGAGCTTATACCGATGGCAGAAACATTTCACTTTAGTATTTCCATGATAAGCAGAGGTAAGAGTAAATCGGCAGTTGCAAGTGCAGCATATATCTCTTGTGAAAAGATCAAAAATGAATGGGACGGAGAAGTCCACGACTACCATAATAAAAAGGGACTTTTACATTCACAAATTTACTTGCCGGAGAACATACCAAAAGAATTACAAGACAGAAGTTTTTTATGGAACAGCGTGGAGCTAAATGAAAAGGCAAGCAATGCACAGCTTGCAAGAAACTTCATTATTGCTTTACCGAAAGAGTTATCCTTTGAGGAAAGCAAGAAACTTATTACAGACTTCATACAAGAAAATTTTGTATCAAAAGGAATGATAGCAGACCTTGCAATACATGATAGAACAAGTGAAGATAACAACAATATCCATGCACATATTATGACTACCCTTAGACCAATCAATGAAAAAGGAGAGTGGCAAGCAAAATCAAAAAAAGAATATATCCTTGATGAAAACGGAGAAAAGGTAAAACTAAAAAGTGGGAACTACAAAACAAGAAAAGTAGAGCTGACAGACTGGAACGATAAAGGAAACGCAGAGAAATGGAGAGAGAATTTTGCAAGCCTTTGTAATCAGTATTTAGAAAAAAATCATCAGGAAAAAAGAGTAGATCATCGTTCCTACAAAAGACAAGGGATAGAAGAAATTCCAACCATTCATATGGGAGCAAGTGCCAGTGCATTAGAGAAAAAAGGAATAGAAACCGACAAAGGAAACATCAATAGAGAAATCAAAAAGCACAACTCCTTAGTAAAGGCTATTAAGAGCAAGATAAAAGAAATAACTTTTTGGATAGACTCTTTACTTGGAAATCTGCAAGCAAAATATGATGAGTATAAACAGGACAAGAAAGATGAACTGGAGAACAAAGCAGAACTCTTTAACCTCTATGAGTATATTTCTATCTACAACGAGATACAGGGAGAAAAAACAAAGAATTTATCATACTATGGACAGATAAAAAAGGGAAATGCAGACCTAAAGAGATTTGTAAAAGCAATCTACTATTTGAAAGATAATCATCTTCAAACCATAGCAGACCTACAAGGAAAAGTCTTTGAACTTGCAAAGCAAAGTAAAAAGATAAGCAGTGATATTCAAGAAAAAACACAAAGAATTAAAGACTTAAATCAATGTGTAAGTTGCATAGACTCTATAAAAGAAAACAAAAAAGTCTATCAGGAATATAAGAGCAAAACCATATTCAAAGACAGCTTTTATAATTCTCATAAAAAGGAAATAGATAAGTACCAAAGAGCAAGAAAGACTATAGAAAAATTTACTGGGACTTCAGCCATAAAATTAAATGATTGGCAAAAAGAAATTACAAAACTTGAAAAAGAAATAGAAGTCTTAAACAAAGATAAAATCAAAATTCAAGATGAATTTAAGCAGATAGACCATATCAAATATGCAGTAAAGATTGTCAATGATGAGTATGGCATAGATTTATCCATAGAGATAGACAAAGCAATTAAGAGAGGAGAAAAGCCAAGTGTAATTGCACAATTGAAAAAATTCCAAGAACAACAAGAAAAAAGAGATCAGTATAGACAAAAGGCAAAAGAAAAATATACGGAACAAGAAAGATGAAATCATAAAATAGGACAACCTTTAGTAGGGAGTGAGCAAATCATTTAGTACTACAAACTGACGCACTATTTCGTTGCATAAGGCTGCGTACCCATTTTGTGAACGCAGATATAAAGATGAGTCCCTGTTTCGGGGACACATATAACTAGTGTCGTGTTTCACGATGGCAGCTATATAAGGACTTCATATTTCAGGGTGTATTAACTATAAAGGGTGTCATAAATTACTACTTCCTTTAGCTGTATAAATATTGAATACACTCAATATTTATGGTACAATTAGCAATATAGTATGATGAGTTAAGGAGTAAACTTATGAATAATTTAGTTGAAAATCTTCATGCAGATGTTTATGCAAATATAAAAAAACTAATGGATAATGCACGAACTGATGTAGCGAAGCAAGTTAATAATATATTAGTAAAAACTTATTGGGAAATAGGGAGAATTATTGTAGAAGATGAGCAAGGTCATTCAGATAGAGCTGAGTATGGGAAAACTCTACTGAAAGATTTGTCTAAAATGCTGACTAAAGAATTTGGGCGTGGATTTTCGGTTTCTAATCTACAGTTTATGAGGAGATTTTATCAAGAATATGAAATTCAACAGACACTGTCTGTTAAATTGAGTTGGTCGCATTATTGTGAGTTGTTGTCTATTGACGATATGAATAAGCGTAGTTTTTATGAGAAAGAAACGGTCAATGCAAATTGGTCTGTAAGGGAATTAAAAAGACAAATAAATACATCACTATTTGAGAGATTATTGCTATCAAGTGGAGATGAAAATAAAGAAAAAGTATTAGATTTAGCTCTAAAGGGAAACGAAATAGCTACGCCAAGTGATGTAATAAAAGATCCGTATGTATTTGAGTTTTTAGGACTACCTGAAGAAAAGCCAATGATGGAAAGTGATTTAGAAAAAGCACTTGTAACTCATATAGAAAAATTCTTATTGGAACTTGGTAAAGGCTTTATGTATGTTGGCTCACAACAAAGGGTAACACTTGGAAATACCCATTATTATGTTGATATGGTATTTTACAACAAGATACTCAGAAGCTATGTTTTGATTGAATTAAAAACAGGAAAGCTAATGCCAGAAGCAGTAGGACAGCTTAATATGTATCTTAACTACTATAAAGCAGAAGTTAATGACGAAATGGATAATGAACCTATTGGAATTATCCTTTGTGCGAACAAGGATAGCATACAGGCAGAATATGCACTTGGTAGCTTATCTAACCAGATATTTGCTTCTAAGTATACGCTATACATTCCAGACAGAGAACAATTAGAAGAACAGGTAGAAAGAGTAGTAAAAAAGTACAAGAAAAAATAATAGTAAAAATTACAGAAATATTTTAGAGAAGTAAAAGCAAAGGTGCCGATACTTCTCTTTTTATTTGAAGAAAGGTAGGAATAAATGGCAGATAAAAGAATGTTTTCATTGAAGATAGTGGATAGCGATTTATTTTTAGATATGCCACTAAGTAGCCAATGCCTATATTTTCATTTATCAATGAGGGCAGATGATGACGGCTTTGTGGATAATCCAAAGAAGATAATAAAGATCATAGGAGCAAATGACGATGATTTAAAAATCTTAATTACAAAAGGCTTTGTAATTGTCTTTGAAAGAGGAATTATAGTCATTACCCATTGGAAGATAAATAACTATATCCGAAATGATAGACGAAAAGAAACTTTGTATATCAAAGAAAAAGAATTCTTATCAGAAACAGAGAATGGAGCGTATATAAAGCTTGAAAATCTTGGTATACCAAATGACAACCACTTGTCAACTAAAAGTCAACCAACTGACAACCAAGTGTCCGTCAATTGTCCGCATAGTATAGATAAGGGTAGATTAGATAAGATTAGTATAGATAAGGGGAGAGGAGAACAAGAAAACCAATCAGCCCCCTTTTCTTTTTACGGAGAATATCAAAATGTTCGATTAACTGACGAAGAATACCATAAGCTAAAGGATAAGCTTCAAGGTCATACCGATACCATGATTGAAAAGCTATCAAGGTATCTTAAAAGTAAAGGAACAGATTATAAAGACCACTATGTAACCATTCTTAATTGGTATGAACAGGATAAAGAAAAACTAACACAGAAAAGCACTCAAAATGGAAGTTCTAAAACCTACTCAACCAACTATGAGGATAGCGATAGCCTATAAACATCATATAACAAGGTGGAAAGGTGTTTTTAGAGCATTAAAGCTAAAATAGGTATCAGAATACACCAAAGATAAAAAAACCTTAAAACGCATTCCACTAATTAACAGGAAAAAGGAGAATTAAAGTTATGAATAACAAAGAAAATCAAAATATGGTAACTACAAAAATACGAGGTACAGATTTTACCTACAACAAAGATACTCAGCATGAAAAGGACGGACATATCTATTGCAAGGCTTGTAATGAAATAATAGATGGCAAAGTAATTCAGATGTTGGATAAGCCTATGATTATCAGAACAACTTGTAAATGTGATAGAGATAGACAGGAACGAGAAAAACAAAGAGAAAAGCAAATAGAACAGGATAGGTTAAGACAAAACTGCTTTATATCCAAAAATCAAAAAGCATATACCTTTGAAAATGCTGATGAAGATACCGATAAAGAAATCATCAAAAAAGCTAAAAACTATGTAAAGCATTTTGAAGAAATGAGAAAGGACAATGTAGGCTTGCTTTTATATGGAAATGTAGGAAGTGGTAAGACCTATATAGCTTGTGCTATTTCCAATGCCATAATCACAGAGTATTCTTATACAGTTAAGATGAGAAATTTCGCACAGATACTAAATGACTTACAAAAAGGTGGCTTTAACCTTGATAGAAACGAATATATTGAGCAAATAACAAATCCAACCTTACTAATTCTTGATGATTTTGGGATAGAGAGAAATACAGAATATGCCTTAGAGCAAATCTACAATGTGATAAATGCAAGATACCTAAAGGCAAGACCGACCATTATAACTACAAACCTTAATTTTAAGGATATAGAGAAAGAACAGGAAGATATAATGCTTGGGAGGATTTATTCAAGGATAATAGAGATGTGTTTACCCCTTAGAGTTATAGGAGTGGACAGAAGAAAAATACAAAGTAAAGAAAAGCTGAAGAAAGCACAAAACTTAATAGATGAGTAGAGGCGATTAGAAAAGTAAAAAATTCTAATCGCTTTTTTAATTGCAAGGAAAGGAGCAATCGATGAAAAAAGAAAAGACAAAATATATTGTAAAACGAAACTATACAACACAAAGAACAGGAGCAGAAGCGTTTATCAAGCTGATTAAAAAAGACAACAACATTGAATATACACAATATAATATTGATAAAGATAAGAAAGTGTGCTATACTAAAGACAGTTTTAGAGAGGGTTGTGTCATTCCTAAAAATCCAAAGGAGGAATAGGAAATGATACAAACAAATTCAAATCACTTTTCATATCGGACTGCAATTTATTGCAGACTGTCTAAAGATGATGAGCAGAAAGGAGAGAGTGCCAGCATACAAAACCAAAGGGATATGCTTGAACATTATGTCAAGGCAAGAGGTTGGAATATAGCTGATGTATATGTCGATGACGGATACACAGGCTTAAATACGAACCGCCCCTCATTTCAAAGACTGATAAAAGATGTTGAGGAAAGAAAAATTGATATAGTCATTACTAAAGACTTATCAAGACTTGGAAGAAACTATCTTCAGACAGGATATTATACCGAGAATTTCTTTCCAAAAAACGGAGTGAGATATATCGCAGTCAATGACGGAGTGGATACCTTACAGGACAATAATGAGATAGTACCCTTTAAGAATGTACTAAATGAGTTTTATTCAAGAGATGTTTCAAAGAAGATGAAATCGGCATATCTTACAAGAGCAAGACAAGGTAAATTTACAGGCTGCCTTGCACCATTCGGATATATGAAAAATCCTGATGATACTTACTCTCTTATGGTAGATGAAGAAACTTCGTGGATAGTGGAAAAGATTTATGACCTTGCTATCAGTGGATATGGAGTACAGGCAATAAGGCGAATACTCTTTGATGAAAAAATTCCTACACCTACTTGGTGGAACAGGAAAAAGGGACTTAGAAATGTTTTTACCAAATTAGAAAAAACCGTAAAAGACGGCGAGTATTGGTGGGATTGTACAACAATCAAGGAGATAATTGAAAATCCTGTTTATCTTGGACACACGGCAAGTCAGAAAGCAAACTATCAATTCAAAATCGGTTGGCTATCAGACAAACCAAAAGATGATTGGATAGTTGTAGAAAATACCCACGAACCTATCGTTTCAGAAGATACCTACAAAATGGCAAATGAAAAGATAGAAAGTAGGAAGCGACCTTTTAAGACAGGAGAAGAAAGTATCTTCGCAGGACTTGTCAAATGCCCTGATTGTGGGAAAGCCTTAAATCTTGGAAGAAACAACTCAAAGAAAAAAGAGAAAATACTCACTTGTAACACTTATCGCAGATACGGAAAAAACTTGTGTACTCAGCATAGGATATACTTTGATACTCTTTATGAAATCGTACTTGCAGATATTAGAAAGAATGCAGACTTCGCTTTAAAAGATGAAAAGGAAGTCTTAAAGGCTCTTGAAAAATCAAGAGATACAGAAAATGAAGAAGAACAAATCTATATCGCAAAGAAGATTGAAGAAGATAGTAAAAGAGTGGCAGAGCTTGGTAACAAGATTGAGAAACTCTATGATGATTGGATAAATAAGAAAATCAGCGAGAGCAATTTCCAAAGAATACTTGAAAAATCTCAAGATGAGCAAGAGCTTTTAACAAAGCGAATTGAGGAAATGGAAAGAAAAGTTGTTACAAGTAGAGTAGATGAAAATGGTGTCTATAAATGGATAGAACTCATCAAGAAACACAAGAATATTAAGAAGCTGGACAAAGAAACCTTAAATGAACTCATCTCAAAAATCTATGTTCACGAAAAGGAAGTAGTGGACGGAGAAATCACCCAAATAATAGAAATACATTACAATTTCATAGGAAATACAGACAGCTTACAGGTCAGCTACAATCTCTAATTAGCCATAAAGCAGCTTATGGCAGGTGGCGGTATAGTTTTAATAGGGCTAAAACTGATTCCGCTACTTGCTAATGTGCTGAAATAAGATGTTTGATTTATTTGAAAAAATAGATGAGTATGTCAAAAATGCTTTGATAGACATAATAAAAGAAAATCTCTCCGCTATGTTAATTGATATCAATGACAAAGTAGCAACAGTAGCGGGAGAAGTGGGAAAGACTCCGAGTTCTTGGAACTCGGAGGTATTTTCCTTTATCAAGTCTATCAACGAAAATGCTGTTTTACCAATTGCAGTAATGATCCTCACCGCCATTTTATGTATAGAGTTGATACAGATTGTTATGAATAAAAACAATATGCACGATACGGATACATTTGAATTTTTTAAATACATCATAAAAATGTGGGTAGCCGTATGGTTAGTATCACACGCTTTTGAATTCAGCATGGCTATATTTGATGTGGCAAGCTTTATGATAAATAAAGCGGCGGGGGTAGTAGGAAACAGTGCCAATATCTCTCCTGCCGATTTTACTGCTATGGTGGAAGCCCTAAAAACAGAAGGCTATGGCAAACTCATTATGTTAGTTATAGAAACAAGTATAGTAAAACTCTCTTTAACCATACTTTCCATTTTGATAACGGTAATTTTATACGGAAGAATTATAGAAATATATGTATACTGTTCTGTTTGTGCAATTCCGTTTTCCACAATGGGAAATAAAGAATGGAGCGGTATCGGAACGAACTTTATAAAAAGTTTAGCGTCTTTAGGCTTGCAGGGACTTTTCATTTTAATATTTTTAGGCATTTACGCTATTTTAATAAAAACAATAAACTTTACAGATATTCATAACAGTATTCTTGAAGTTTTAGCCTATGCCCTGATATTAGGAATCATGATGATGAAGTCGGGAAGTGTGGCAAAGGCAGTTTTAAATGCCCATTAAAAGACTTTTGTTCATAATGAGCGGAAGTGAAATTTTGAACAAAATAAATGAAATATACAAAATATGAAAATAGGAGGAATTTATGAAGAAAACAGGCTTAATTTTAGGAATTGTAGCATTGGCAGGAGCCTTAATAGGCATATTAAGATATAAAAATATGAAAGAAAGAATAGTAAGCTTTGATGATGACTTGCAAGGTTGCGATTTGTTTGAAGATGAATTATCAGAAGAAAAGTCTTTACTGTATGAAATCAAGGAAGATGTTGATAAAAACAGGGAAGAAATCATCTCTCTTTGGGAGCATATGGAGGCTTTATCCTCAAATGGAGATAATAGAAACAAAGAAAGCATTGAGAAGTATATTATCAAGAAAGATAGAGGTTAATTATGGCTTATGTAAAAGTACCGAAGGATTTAACCAAGGTAAAAACTAAAGTAGCACTGAACATGACAAAAAGGCAGTTAATAGGCTTTAGCCTTGCAGGGTTACTCGGTTTTCCAATATATCTTTTTACAAAAAACTTTGTATCAACAGATGTAGCAATGATAATAATGAGTATAGTGGTACTTCCTATACTTTTTGCTACTCTTTATGAAAAGGACGGGCTACCCTTTGAAAAACATCTTTTATATATCTTAAGGTTTCATCAGAGTAGGAAAATAAGGGTGTATAAGGCAAGAAGTATATATAATACCGAAAAAGTAAATCACTTATATATAACTGAAAACACCGGGAAAATATCGAAAGCAAGGGTTAAAAATGAAAATACCAAGACTAACAACATAAAAAGGAGGAGCAAAATTGGCAAGAGATAAAAATAAAGAAAAACAGCAAATAGCCATAAAACAAAATGAACTGATGTTAAAAAAAGACAAAAAAGAGCTATCAGAGTTGAAAAAATCAAGCAAGAAAAATGGGAAACCGGCAAATAAAAAAAGCCTGTTTCCTTTTTTGATGAAAAAAGAAGTAAAAGTTACACCGCAGGACACTCTTCCCTACAAGCGAATGCTTAAAGACGGGATATGTCAGGTAGAAAAAAATAAATATAACAAGACGATTAGGTTTTTTGATATAAACTATCGCCTTATGGAAGAAGAGGATCAGGAAGGTATATTCTCGTGGTTTTCTTCTTTTTTAAATTTCTTTGACTTTAGCGTAGATGTACAGTTTTCCTATGTAAATAAGGTTGGCGAAAATGAAGAAATGAAAGCTCTAATAGATATAAAACAGCAAGATGATGAATTTAATGATATTAGAGATGAGTACAGGGATATGCTGCTTTCTCAAGGAAGTAAGGGAAACAACGGACTTGCAAAGACAATGTATGTAACCTTTGGTATAGAATCTGAAGATTTAAAACAGGCAAAAAGTAGGTTGGAAAGAATAGAAACGGATATCTTAAATAACTTTAAGCAGATGGGAGTGAAAGCTTATGTATTAGATGGAGAAGAAAGGTTAAAGGTAATCCACGATATGATGAATCCGAACGAAAAATTTATCTTTTCCTTTGATGATTTAAAATATAGCGGGCTTACTACTAAGGAATATATCGTACCGCCTTCATTTAATTTTTCAAAACCGACCTACTTTAAGACAGGAGAAGTCTTTGCAGAGGTAAATTATCTTCAAGTCTTAGCATCTGATATTAAAGATGAAATGCTGTCTGACTTTCTTGCAGTGGAAGAAAATATGGTAGTTACCTTTCATATCAAGGCAATAGATCAAATGGAGGCTATAAAAAATGTTAAGAGGAAGATAACCGACCTTGATAAGATGAAACTGGAGGAAAACAAGAAAGCGATTCGTAGCGGTTATGATATAGATATCTTGCCAAGTGATTTGCTTACCTACGGAACGGAGGCGAAAAACTTACTTGCCGAACTTCAAAATCATAATGAAAAGATGTTCCTTGTAACCATTATTTTTATGAATATGGGAGGTTCAAAAAACAAACTGGATAACACTGTATTTACCCTAAAATCCATAGCAAACAGATATAACTGTAACCTAAAAAACTTGAACTACAGACAGGAACAGGGCTTAATAAGCACATTGCCGCTTGGAATGAATTTAACAGAGATAGAAAGAGGACTTACCACAAGCAGTACGGCAATTTTTATCCCATTTACAACGGAAGAACTCTTTATCAAAGGAGAAAGTCTATACTACGGACTAAATGCACTTAGCAGAAATATTATAATGGCAGATAGGAAGAAACTTAAAAATCCAAACGGGCTTATCTTAGGCACTCCGGGTTCCGGTAAGTCTTTTTCAGCAAAGCGTGAGATTACAAACGCATTTCTAATAACGGAAGATGACATAATCATTGCAGATCCGGAATCTGAATATGGAAACCTTGTAACAGCACTAAAAGGTCAAGTAATAAAGATCTCTCCTACAAGTAAGGACTATGTTAATCCGCTTGATATAAGCCTTGATTATTCCGATGAGGACAATCCCCTATCACTAAAATCGGATTTTATTATTTCTCTATTTGAACTTGTAGTAGGAGAAAAGAAACTAAGTGCGGAAGAAATTTCAGTTATAGACCGTTGTCTGCCAATACTATATCAAAAATATTTTGAAAATCCAATACCTGAGAATATGCCAATCCTTGAAGATTTATATAACCTGCTACAAAATCAGGAAGAAAAAGTAGGCAAGCAACTTGCAGTAGAGATGGAGATTTATGTAAAAGGAAGTCTAAATGTTTTTAATCATAGAACAAATGTAGATGTCAAAAACAGAGTGCTTTGCTATGACATAAAAGAGCTTGGAAAGCAGCTTAAAAAGATAGGAATGTTAGCTGTGCAGGATCAGGTGTGGAACAGAGTTACCATAAATAGGGCAAGCAAAAAATCTACAAGGTACTATGTTGATGAATTTCACCTTTTGTTAAAAGAGCCGCAGACAGCCAATTACTCTATTGAAATTTGGAAAAGATTTCGTAAATGGGGCGGAATGCCGACAGGTTTAACCCAAAACATAAAGGATCTGCTTGCCAGTCCTGAGATAGAAAATATTTTTGATAATACGGACTTTATTTTAATGCTTAACCAAGCACCGGGGGATAGGGGAATACTTGCTAAAAAGCTAAATATCTCAGAACATCAGCTATCCTATGTAACAAACTCTAATGAGGGAGAGGGCTTAATTTTTTATGGAAATACCATAGTACCATTCGTAGACAGATTCCCTAAAAATACTAAGCTATACAGCTTGATGACAACCAAGCCGGAAGATATAAAAAAGGTAGGTAACTAAGATGGGAGTATTAGAAAAAGAAAGGAAATGGCAATCATCTGAAAATAAAACAGATATAGAAAAAAACTTAAACTTAATAAGCAAAATAAATATAACAGAAAACTTAAATTCCATAATTTGTGGAGATGCCCTTGAAGAATTGAAGAAATTTCCTGATGAAAGTATAAACTCTTGTATAACCTCGCCGCCCTACTATGGGCTAAGAGATTATCATAAAGAAAATCAGATAGGCAGAGAAACTACCGTTGAAGAATATCTTGACAGATTAGTACAAGTATTTCGTGAAGTAAGGAGAATTCTTAAAAAAGACGGAACTTGTTTTGTGGTAATTGCTGATTCTTATGCAGGAAGCGGTGCTAAAGGAAACTATGCTGATCCTAAAAATCCAAGGGGAAGAAAGGGACAAAAACAGGCAATAAATCAAAAAGTAAGGGGATACAAGTCAAAGGATTTAATGGGAGTGCCATGGAGATTGGCATTGCTTTTAAGAGAAGATAGTTGGTATCTTCGTTCAGATATCATTTGGCATAAGGAAAATGCAATGCCTGAAACTTGCAGGGACAGACCTACCCGCTCTTATGAGCATATATTTCTGCTTACTAAATCACCAAAGTATTACTATGATTTTGATGCTATGAAAGAGCCTGTAAAGGAAGTGAGTAAAAGAAGATATGTCAGGGGCAGAAGTGAGGATAACAAATACCTGAATGAAGATGCAGGGATAAGTATTCAAAACATAAACAAAGCAAGGAAGTATGGAGAGTATAAGGGAGATAATATTCCGCAGTTTAGGAACAAAAGGGATATTTGGACAATAAATACCACATCTTTTAGAGGAAATCACTATGCAGCTTTTCCTCCAAAACTTGCAGAGATTTGTATGATAGCAGGGTGTCCTAAAGGTGGAATTGTTCTTGATCCATTTATGGGAAGTGGAACGGTAGGAATGGTAGCACTTATGAAAGGACGAAAGTATGTAGGCATAGAACTGAATGAAGATTATTGCAAACTCGCAAGGCAAAGGATAAAAGAAGAAATTGGAGGTTAGATGTGAAAAAAATTCAAAAGTATTCAAAAAATGCGAATAAAGATATCAAAAAATCTTCTACTACATTCAAAAAAAGAAATATAGGAAATCATCATGGGGAAATAAAGCTTTTAGACGGCAAAGAAAGAGATAATCAATTTCATAAAAATGCTGATAGTGTTGAATTGAGGAATAATAAAACCACTTTCGGAAAAGAAAATGATGTTTCCAATAGAGATTTGTCAAAAGAAAGTGATAGAGATGTTTCTTACAAATTAAAACAAGGTAAAGAGTTATCTTCTCTTGTTAAAAAAGCTGTAAAACACACCAATATCAAGAAAAAAAGATATAAGATAAAATCCTTTAATAAAGAAAATCCTATAAAATTTAGGGCAGTCAAAGGTAAGACTTACCAAAGGAAAAATTATAAAGAAAGCGGATATACGAGAGATAGACCTAAAAAAGATGTATCTGAAAATATGGAAAAGAAAAATTTGGATAGTAAGGCTGAGAGTAAGAAAAAGCAAAGTCAAAGCAGTTTTCAAAGAGAAGAAAAAAGGAAAGAAAAATTATACCGCAAAAAAGAAAAATTGGAAAAAAGCCTGAAGAAAGCGAAAGGTAATAAACTTTCCGATTCTAAAGGTATGCTGTTGGCTACCGGTGCAGTAAATTCCTATGTAGAAAGCGGAAAAGATGATAATGCGGGAGTTGGAGCGGCTCATAAGGTAACTGATACAGTAGATAGTCTTGCAAGGAAAAAATATTATAGTAGAAATAAAAAAGTTTTAAAAAATCAAAAAAAACTGTCAAAGTTAAATAAAAGCATTGAAAAAACTGATAAAAAGATATTTTTTAAGTCCAATATGGAAGAACTGAAAAAGACGGAAGAATATCAAAACACCTCAAAATTAAAGCAGTTTTTTAAAAGAAGGGAATATAAAAAAAGACTTGCAAAAGCCTACAAAGATAAGAATAACAATAGCCTTAGTAAAAAAATCAAAAAGTTTTTTGCCGAAAAAACAAAAGGCTTTGCAGAGTATATTAAGGCAAGGAATAAAAAACTTTTATTTATAGTCCTTGCAGGTTTCCTTGCAGTTTTTATGGCTTTTCAGACGGCAACGGTATTTACTGCAATTATTACACAGATGTTTAATACAACGGTATCTTCAACCTATCTATCCGATGAAGGTGTGCTTAGCAACTGTAATCATTCCTTTTCTATGATGGAACAGGAAATAAGAGATGAACTGGACAGTGTGGAAGAAAATCGCCCCGGATATGATGAATATATCATAAAAGGAAAAGAAAAAATCGGACACGATACCCATGAACTCTTAGCATACATTACGGCTAAAAAAGGAGCAGTAAAAGAGGTATCTGAAGCAAAAGCCGAACTTGATATGCTGATAAATAAAATGTATCAGATTACCTACAAGGAAGAAACAGAAATCAGATACAAGACGGTCTACTACACCTATACCGATGAAAAAGGAAATACTCAAACAGGAAGTTATGAGGAGCCTTACGAATATAAAAAACTTATTGTTACACTGAGCAAAAAAGAACTGGATACTCTTGTCCATGAGGAATTTAAGGACTATCCTAATAACCTTTCCCATTATAAAACTTTAGTGGCAAGCAAGGGGAATATGGAGCTTGTATTTGGCAGTGGCAACTCTAACTTGTCAGAAATAGTGGATAATCCCGATTTTAAAAATCCGGGAATTGAATTTAACGAAGAAAGTGTAAAGAAAATTGTAACGGAGGCGGAAAAGCATATCGGGAAAAGATATGTATTCGGGGCAAACGGACCAAGCAACTTTGACTGTTCCTCTTTTGTTTGTTTTACTTACACGCATTCAGGGATAAAAAATATGCCAAGAACAACAGCTTGGGGAATATATAAAGACTATTGCAATCCGGTATCTCCAAATGAGGCAAAAGCAGGGGATATTATCTTTTTTAAAGGAACTTACAATAGCGGCAGACCTATCTCTCATGTAGGAATTTATGTAGGAGGTGGATACATGATACACGCAGGAGATCCAATTCAGTATGCAAAGATAGATACACCCTATTGGAGAGAACATTTTTATAGTTTTGGCAGAGTAAAAAGCAATTAAAAGAGGAGGGAGATCTTGAATAAAAAATATGAAAAAAATCTATCAAAGCAAAAGCTTATCAAAGAAAAAATTAAAGAGCTGCAAGATGATTTACAGGAATTAAAAGAGGAACAGGAGGAGATGGAAAATGTAGAAATATTAAAAAGCTATAGAAGTACGGAAATTTCCTTAGATGACTTTTTACAGATGATAAAAAATCATAAAAGAGAGGAAATGAAAGAAAAGAAAAACGAAGAAAATAGGGAGAAATCATACAACAACCCGGATACAGTTTATTATGACAACAAAAATATAATTAACCTAAATGAAGATATGGAGGAAAAAATAAATGAAGAAAACCAACAATAAAGCTATGGCAATGCTTTTATTCTTAATTCTCGCATTAAGTTTTACATCGACATTCGGAAATATAAAAGCTTATGCACAAGTAAATGAAGAAGAAGTAAAAAAGGAAGAAGTGCCGATTCCAATTAGGGAAATCAAAGAAATCAAGGAAATAAAAGAAAAAGAAGTAAGATTTCCAAATAAACTTACCCCCAAAGAGCCGGCAAATGAAGTAGACAAAGATAAAAACACAAATACAGGAGTAGCTACACCTGAGCATAATGCAAAGGCAAGTCTTACTGAAAATGTAGACAACACAAACAGTCCCTACCCTATTCATCATAAGGGAAATGGAGATGGCGAATTAAATGAGAAATATTTTGCCGATGCAAGGCAGTTTATATCCTTTAAGACAAAAAACGGCAAGACCTTTCACCTGATTATTAACCACGATGAAACAGGGGAAAATGTAATGCTCTTAACCGAAGTGTCGGAAGATGATTTATTAAACATAACAGGAACAGAAAAGCCGAAAGAAATCGTAAAAGAAGAAGTGAATGAAGAACCGAGGGAAGAAATAAAAAAAGAAGAAGTAAAACCGGAAAAAGAAGAAAAAACAGGAGCAGGAATGTATCTTTTTGTAGGTTTGCTTGTGGCAGGCATCGTAGGAGCAGGGTATTACTTTAAGGTATACCAGAAAAAACAGGAAGAAAATGAGGAAGATGAGGAGGTCTATGATGAATTTGAAGAGGATGAAACGGAAAAAGAGGATATAGAAGATGAAGAAAGAGAGGACGATAGGCAGGATATGGAAGAAATAGTTATTGACGGTTATGATGAGGAGGAATAAAATAAAGTATCATTTGTATTGATAGCTTATATGAAATTATAAATATAAAGGATATTCTTAGAAAATTTTAAGACAATTGTTGTGGCAATAGCAAAAATCTATTGCTTTTTTTTATGAAACAATATATAATGTACTTGAAAAAAAGATACAAATGTCGGAATGAAGACATTAAACTCATTCCAGTCCAGAGTAAACTGTGAAAAATCAAGGAAGGAGAATGGGAAACCATTCTCTTTCTTAATTTGGAGGAGAAATGCAAAAAAGTTTCGATGATAGAGTTGTGGGAGAAATAATAAGATGCAGCAAGTTATATAAACAAAATTTGACTTCATACGATTATTTGATAATCTCAGAGAGTTTTAAAATAAATGAATTTTACTTAATAGATTGTAAATGTGAAAATTATATGCACCTGACAGGTGTTAGAACAACATTAAAGCCAATGGATTTTTTTAATAAGTGTATAGATGAATCAATTACTACCTCGGATTTTATTTGTTCTGTTGATAAACATATAAAGGGAACGGTGAGAAGAAAATTAAAAGTTCTTGATAATATGGTAAATATATTTTCAGGAAAAGAACTCTTTTTTGAAGAAAATTTTGAAAAGAATAAAGTTATTTGCAGTTTAGCTACATCAGATTTAAAGTGTACTTTGGGTTTTATCGGTAAAAGCAAAATTAGACCAATGACTTTGCTATCAGGAAATACACTAAGGACTAACAATAAGATAGAGTTGATACTTAGAAAAGAGAAAGAACAATCAATATTTAATGAAGTAGTATATGGCGGTTGGGAACTAAAAGAAAAGTATTATGATATTTTAACCAAAAATAATTTTATATAAAAGTATTAAAAAATTATGCGATTAGAAAATAAAAGTCTAATCGCTTTTTTTATGCAAAAAAATAACAGGAAATTAACAGGAGGAAAAAAATGAGCAAATTAGTAATAGCAGAAAAACAGAGCGTAGCCCTATCCATATCAAAGGTAATAGGAGCAAAAAGTAAAAAAGAAGGATACTATGAGGGAAACGGATATATCGTATCTTGGTGTGTAGGGCATCTTGTACAGATGGCAAATCCTACCGCTTATGATGAAAGGTATGCAAGGTGGAATATGGCTGATTTACCTATTATTCCAAAAGAATACAAGTATGAGGTATTACAAAAAACAAAAAAACAGTTTACTACCCTTAAAAAGCTGATGAATGATAAAGAAATAGACATTGTTATCAATGCGTGTGATGCAGGAAGAGAGGGCGAAGCCATATTCAGACTTGTATATAAAGAGGCTAATTGTAAAAAGAAGATGAAAAGGCTTTGGATTTCATCAATGGAAGATAGTGCAATAAGAGATGGCTTTAAGTATCTAAAAGACGGAAAAGATTATGATAATCTATTTGAATCTTCACAGGCAAGAAGTGCTGCGGACTGGCTTGTAGGAATGAATATCAGTAGGCTGTATTCTCTGATATATAAGCAAAATTACAGTGTAGGCAGGGTACAAACACCAACTCTATCTATGATTGTAGATAGGGATCAGGAGATAAAAGACTTTAAAAAAGAAAAATACTATACAGTAGAGCTTGCATTAGATGGATTTACCCTTTCAACAGAAAAAATAGACAATAAGAAAAAAGCGGAAGATTTAAAAGATTTTGTAGGAGATAAAATTAAGATTACAGATGTAGTAAAGCAAGAAAAAGTAACAAAGCCAGATTTACCTTTTGACTTAACTACCCTGCAAAGAGAGTGTAATAAATATTTCGGATACAGTGCAAAGCAGACACTTGACTATGCCCAGAGTCTATATGAGAAAAAACTAATCACCTATCCAAGAACGGACAGCAGATGCCTTACTGAAGATATGATTACCAGTACAATCAACAACATCATCGGAAAGTATGATTTTGATACAGAGCGTATAAAAGTAGTATTTAACTCAAAGAAAGTAACAGACCACCATGCTATTATTCCTACAGCAAGTAGTATGAATGAAGATTTATTAACACTTCCACCAAGTGAATTAAAAGTCTATGAACTGATATTAAACAAACTACACGCAAGTTTTGGCTATCCTTTTATTGAAAATATTACAAAGATTGAGGCTGTATATGAAAGTAAGGATGTGAAATATACTTTCAAGGCAAGCGGTAAAGCACTTGTAGATGAGGGATTTATAAAATATTTAAGGGAATATAAGGCAAAGAAAAGTGAAGATACGCCTCTTCCTGATGTAAGCATTGGAGAGGTATTTAAGATAAATAAAAAAGAAGTAAGAGAAAAGTACACAGCCCCACCGAAGCATTATACGGAAGATACCCTCCTAAAAGCGATGGAAGTAGCAGGAAATGATGAACTTGACAAAAATATTGAAGTAGAAAGAAAAGGACTTGGAACACCGGCAACAAGAGCGGGGATTATTGAAAACTTAATACTTAAAGGCTATATCGAAAGAGATAAGAAAAATCTTGTAGCCACACATAAGGGGATAAGCCTTGTAACAATAGTATCAGGTACTTTTAAATCCGCAAAAACAACAGCTAAATGGGAAATGAAGCTATCTGACATAGCAAAGGGAAAGGCGGATAAAAATGATTTTTTAAGAGAAATTGAAAAAGAAATAAGAGATACGATAAAAAAATATGAATAAAATCATACAAGAGCGACACTTAAAGGGGGTGATGTAAATAGATGTTTGATACGTTAATGAAATTTGATAAAGACAGGGAAAAATTGGACTTTTATGCAACGGATAGACGAGCAATTACCGAACTTTTAGAAAGAGAAAGATTTCGGGAGAAAATATATGAGCCGGCTTGTGGCGGGGGGCATATAGGAAAGGTGCTTGAGGAGTACGGATACATTGTTAAAGCGGCAGATATTTGTTACAGAGGTTATGGAGAAGAAAAAGAAGTAGATTTTTTTACAGTAAAAGAAAATGCCTTAGACATAGTAACCAATCCGCCCTATTTTTGTGCCGGAGATTTTTTAAGACACGCTCTTGATATATCAAAAGAGGGTGTAAAAATAGCAATGCTTTTTCGTTTGGCATTTTTGGAAGGACAATCAAGATATGAAATATTTAAGAAGTATCCGCCTAAAACGGTGTATGTATTTTCAAAAAGGCTAAATTGTGCAAAAAATGCCGAGTTTGAAAAATACAAATCATCAGCCATAGCCTTTGCATGGTTTATATGGGAGATAGGCTATAAAGGAAAAACACAGTTAAAATGGATTAAATAAGGAGATATGATTTATGAGTGATAAAAAAGAAAATATAAATAAGCAGGAAGAAAAGATGGAGGAAGTATTTAGCGAAATAAAAGAAATTTATGATAATTCCACCAATCATTTAGAAGAAAATATAAAGGAGCAGTTAAATGTAGCAAGCGATTTAAAAGAAGAACTGGGAAATACCGATTTTGATAAAAATATCGAACAGCTACAGGCTTTAAGAGATGAAATTTCAAAGTTAAAATCAGAAATCGGTAAATTAAATGATATGAAAGATATAAGCTTCAGTTCCCTTATTATAAAAGATGTAAAGGCTGTAGGAGAAAAGCTGTCAAGTCTACAAACCAAGGCAGTGGACAGCATAAAAAATCTGTATGGGAATATTAAAAATCAGTTATCATATAACCTTACCAAAGTACAGGAAAAATTTGTACAGGCAAAAATAAGTATCGTAAAAGGACTTGTAAGCACTATGCAGGACTTTATAAAAAATCAGCAGCAAAAGTTAAATGACTGTATGGAAAAATTAGATGGTCTGGCGGAAGAAATAAAAAAAGATGAAAAGGAAATTGCTGATAAGGAAAGTACAGAAAAAGTAAATGCTGCTGAGGTAAAAACTGAAATTAAACCTGAGATTAAGGAAAAAGAAAAATCGGAAGAAAAAGAGGGAGAAAAACCGAAAGAAAAAGCAGAAGAAATATCCGAAAAATCCGCTAAAAAAGAGCAAAAGAAAACTATCAAAAAAGAAAAGCAGGAGAAGAAAACACCCAAAAAGACACCGCAGAAAACATCAAAACAAGTATCGGAAAAAGCAAATATAAAAGAAAAGGCAGAAGATATCAAACTGAAAAGAAAGCCCTCCGTACTACAGGCATTAAAAGAAAATCAGAAAAAGATTATGGACAGTGAAAAAACTAAGGAAGAAAAGGCAATAAAAAAAGATAAGGGAATGGAAATATAATGGCAAATGATGTCGGCAAAGCTTATATAGATGTACCGGAGGACTTAAAACAAGTAAAAAGATGGTGTCTGTATAAGATAATGGAGCGAGATGGGAAAAAGACCAAAGTTCCCCTACAGCCTAACGGAAAGTTTGCAAAATCTACGGATATATCCACTTGGAATACTTATGATACCTGTCTAAAGGCACTTAGTAAAAATATCGGCGAAGGACTCGGCTTTATGCTTGGAGATGGGTACTTAGGAATAGATATAGATAAAGTAACTGAAGATATGGCTGAATATTTTAAGGGCAATAATGCTGATTCTATGACAGCGGATTTTCTAAGAAATATATCTACTTATGCCGAATTTTCGCCATCAAAAACAGGACTACACTTTATAGGCAAAGGAAAAATTCCGGGAGAGAGAAAAAGATATAATAACCTTGAAATTTATGATAAAGATAGATTTTTTACCGTAACAGGCAATGCCATAAAGGATAACGACAGAACCGGTATAAAAAATATTGAAAGCGAACTAAAGCCCTTATACGATAAATATATGCCAAAACCTAAAATGGCAAATATAGAAAATAGAAAACTGCCAAATTTAATATTCTATGGTGGAGATAGAAATATATTAGAAAAACTATTTGATAGAGGATATTTTTCATACAGCGGAGAAGATTTAAGACAAATATATAACGGGAATTATAGGTCATATTTTAACAGTAGGTCGGAGGCTGATTTTTTTATGTTGCAAAGACTGATGTATTATACGGCAAATATAAGTGAGGCTGTATCACTGATGGAGAGTAGCGGACTAAGAAGGGATAAATGGTATAAAAGGAGGGGAGGTACAAACTATCTTAACTATGTAGCAGAGAAAGCATTTAACGGTATGAGTACATTTTATGATTGGGATAGAGAAAATAGATATAAAAGGAGCAATGAAGATAGGAATAAAACTACAACAAGTTATGAAAATTCAGACAAGGAGAAAAATGGTGATATTATGAGAAGATACGATACAGGGGATTTAAAATATATTTTAGACTATCTAAAAAAAGAAATAAAATCCGATGTTTCAAAGTATGAAGAATATTTGAAAGCATCGGGAAATAACTATAAATATTCTTACACACATCAGCTTAGCATATATAATGTGAATAAAGATGCTACGGCTTGTGCGGAGTATGATTACTGGAAAAGTATAGGGAGGGTGGTAAGAAAAAATGAAAAAGGAATCCCTCTTTTAGATGAAAAAACGGGAAAGATTAAATATATATTTGATGTAAGCCAGACTGTAAGCAGAAACCACAACATATCAGAGGTAAAACTGTGGGAATTTGACAGTAAAAAGCACATTGAAGTTTTAGATAAGCTGATAAATCAATTTAAACAAAAAGATGCAGGTTTAATCTTTTCATTAGATGAAAAAATAGATTTTTTAGCAGGACTTTATGCAAGACAGTATTTATATAAAATAACTGATGAATTATCAGATGATTTTCTACAAGAACATAGCAAACTTGATACTTTAGTATTCTTAAAGGAATCTGTCAAGGTTTCTATGTGTGCGAGAATGGGAGTAGAATATACCGCAGATAAAAATAACTTTAAGGTTTTATCGAATAACCTTAAGTTAAATGACCTTGATAAACTTCTCATATATACATCAGGCATCAGCAGACAGGTGCTTAATAATATAGGGAAAGAAATATCCGATTTTTATAGGCAGGAACAAATTGAAAAAAATTCAAAAAAGGAGCAGACAGAAAAGGATAAGGAGCGTTATAATACTTTTACAAAAGAAAATAAGTTGGAAAATGAAACCGGAGGAAAAGAAAATGGAAGAAAAAGTGATGTTGGCAGGCAAGGAATATATAGTAGAGGAAGGGATATATTATCCGATAATCAAGGAGAACTCCTTCGAGGAAATGGGGGGAGGATATACGATAGAGAAGATGTCAGGGGGAGAGCAGGTGCTTATTCCGAAGATAAAAATGCCGAAGATGGTAGACGAGAAAGCCTTAAGGAAATTTTCCAAGGCAAGACTGAAATTTTTAAGAGAAAGCAAGAAGGACTATTACGAACAAATGCTGTTGGAGGGGACTTTAGAAGAACATCTTCAGAAAAAAGAGGAGGAGGCAATGGACTTTATTATGAGGGAAAGACCGAAGATGATGGAGTCTTGGGGACTGACAGAGGAACTGCAAAACAGCGACTTTCTGAAATACGCAGGTCTGATGAAGAACCTAGATATGGAACTGGACAAGATGGCAATGCAGCAGATAATCTGGGTATAGAAAATACAGATATAAACAATGAAAAAGTCTTACAAACCGCTGAAAAAGAAGTCAAGCAGACTTCTTTTTCTTTTGCCCAAAATACAGGGCAATTAGGCTTTCAGATACCTCTAAGACAAAATCAGATAGATACAGTTTTAATATATGGTGGTAATGAGCATAATCTAAGATTAGATGTAATAGCAGAGTTTACTAAAGGTAAAACGAATGAGGAATTGGCAGATTTTTTAAAAGATACATTTAAAGGCGGCAACGGCTTTTACTTAGGCGAACAAAAAATTTGTGCTTGGTATGGAAATGACGGTATTTACTTATCAAACGATATATCGTCAAGAGAAAATTATACACAAATTTTATTTTGGAAAGATGCGGCAAGTAGAATAGGACAGCTTTTAGAGGAAGGTAGATATGCAAGCAATGTAGAACTGATTGAAGCAATAGGAAATGAAAGAGCGGAACTTGCAGAGAAACTATGGTATCTAAAAGGAGATTTAAGAGATGATGTAAAAGAGGATTTCTTGCCAATCTTAAATGAAAAGCAAATAGCAAGCTATCCTGAAAAAACGGACTACCTTGCAAAAATGCTACAAGATAAGGATTTTAGGGCAAATTTAAAAGCAGAATATACAGAATTTATTGAAGAATATAAAGAAAATCCTGATGTATTAAGATTTCATTATCATAAGTTAAATGATATATCAAATAGATTAGATGATTTAGAACTTTTAAGAAAAGAATTTACCACAAATCTTACCGAACTATCTAAAGTACAAGGTTTTATTACAGAAGATGAGATAGACGAAAACTTAAGAGGGGGAAGTGGAGTATCCGGAGGGAAAAAGAGAATATATGAATTTTTTACAAAAAATCATAACCTAAAAGAACAAGCAGAGTTCCTTAAAAATGAATATGGGGCAGGTGGAAGTTCACACGCTTTATCCGGTGCAAGAGGAAGTAGCGAGGATTATGATGCTAAAGGTATAAAACTGACAAAAGATGGCTGTAAAGAGGTTTTCTTTAATTGGAATCAGGTGGCAAAAAGGATAGAAGATTTAGTTAGAAATGATAAATACCTTACTAAAGAAGAGCAGGCTTTATTGCAAGCAGAAAAAGAAGATGTCAAAAGCATAGATATTTCTCAAAATATAGAAAATTTTGATATTGCAGAAAATAATTCTGAAAGTACCTATGTAGAAAAAGAAGAAAGTAAAGTCAAAATAACATCTGATAAAGAAGATAAAACTACAAAATTTTATTCAAAAGAAAATCCCTATGACCTTGTAACCGATGAAATGCTTGAAAGAGTGCCAAGCCTTTACGATCAAGAAGATCTATCGCTTTCAAATAAAGAAGTACACGCAGCATATATCATTCCTTTTAAGTCAAATTGGACTTGGTATATGATGGAGTATGATAAAGAAACAGGTAATGCCTTTGGACTTGTGCTTGGAGATGAAGCAGAATGGGGATATTTTAATGTAAATGAACTAAAAGAATTAAATGCACAAAGGCTAATACTTGAAGATTTTCCGACAACATTTAGAGAACTTAAAGATACAGAACTTAAAAAGCAAATGAGTGAAGAAGAATTACAAAGTGTCTTTAATGGAGAGCTTACCTTTGATGATAAAAGAGAAGAAGAAATCTTAATTTTACAAGACGAGGAGGGAATATCTCGTAGTGAAGCGGAAAAACTGTATGACCGTATGCAAAATGCCTTTCAGGATAATGTAGATAGTGAAAATCCGTCTGCTGATATAGAAAATGCGGAAAATTTAATATATGAAGAATATATGGAAGAAAAACCGGCAAATCCAAACGATTATTGGGTGGTGGAATTTAATGAGGGTATGGAGCTTATAGAAAGTTCCTATAAGGGACGAATTGTTACAAAGGAACTAATTGATGAAATTAAAGCATTAGATGAAAAAATAAAAATTCATAATAAGACAGCAGGTGAAGATGAATACGGAAATGCTACGGATAAATGGGCAGGATATTCAAAGTTTTATTTCGACCATATCGAAGATGGAGAGGTAACAGAACATTTAAGAATGGATATAGGTGATGGAAATGAGTCAAATCAAAGAGATTTTGAGTATCTATACGAACAGGTTAAGTTAGATAAGGAAAACAGTATAGAAGATAGCATAGAAGATAGACAAAATATATATAATACAATTAAAAATATCTTGGAAAAAGAATCTATTACAGTATTTTCCGATAAAGCAGATTATAAAAAACTGTTTTCATATCTTTATGATTTTTCATATAGTGACGGCTCTAAACTCAGTGAATATAGCCCCTTTGAAGATGATGAAAATATTTCAGACTTAGTAAGACTTACTCTTTTCAAAAATAGTGATGGCGAATTTAGGGTGGTGTATAACAATGCAGACAGCCTTACTTATTCAAGTAATGTAGATAGATTTATAGAAAAAATAGAATCTGAAATGAAAGCAAGAGAAATTGCAAAAAAGGAGGATATTTCAAATGTAGATAATAAAATTGCTGTGAAAGTAGGATACTACTATGCGTTAGTTGATAAAGAAAAAGTAAGTGATATTGCCCTTCACAAAACAGGGATTAAAATTTACCCAAGGAAAGATAATTTACAGGGCAAGGTTTATCCTTTATACAATGGAAGAACCTTTGGAGAAAGCCAAAAAGTAGATAAACTCTTTGATGAAATAGCGGTAGGTATGAAAGATACACCTCTTACCGACTTAAATGACTTGCTTTATATTGAAAATAAAGGTTTGTTTGAAATAGAGGAAGATACCGTAACAGAAGAAAAGTTAGGCTATGATTTTTATATATCAAGTTTTGGTGAACAGTTTCCAAACTACTATGAAGATATATACATTTCAAACAATAACTTAATGATTGATGATGCAAGGCAAAGCATAGCCTATATAAACAAGGAAAATGAATTAGAGTTTAGAGTAAATCTTCCTGATGAAGAAAAAAACAAGGTTCTTGAGATAAGGGATAAAAAGAAAGTTTTGTCAAATTTAATTAAAAAAGATATAGAAGAAAGAAAAAACTATTACTTTAATCCTATGAGTGAAGAATATATCTTAAAAACCGAGAACATAGAAGTCGGCAGACTGAAAAATATCACCCATATAACAGACAGCATTGACGGCAAACAAGGCTATGAAGCGGAGCTTATCCTGGATACCAAAAACAAAGAACTAAAACAAAATCTTAAATACAACGGCTTTGTAGTAAAAACAAATATTGCAATTAAATATGACAGCTACAATGAAATGCTTAGAAATCTTCCATACCTGCTTGACGATAACCATAGAGATGTACTTTTAACAGGCTATATAAATTCAGAAATTGAAAGACAAAATGAGAAAGATTTGTCGAAAGAGCATATATATAAAGAGGGAATGACAGTTAAATATAAAGGCAAAGACTACACTGTATCATCTATTGATAAGGTTAATGATAGTTTTAATGCAATAAAACTTGAAGATAATGAAAGTTATATGAAGGGCTTTATTACAGGAAGTGAACATTTAATCTTTAGAAATGAAAAAGATTTGGACTTGGGGATAATAGCTGAAAAAGAAATGCATATTCCTGATGATAAGTATTTGGGAAGTATTTCCCCTATAAACTATAAAATAAATAGAGAAGATGAAATATTACCTCCGTCTGAAAGGCTGAAAAATAATATTGAGGCAATCAAAGTCTTAAAAGAGATTGAAGAAAGGCATAGCTATGCTACAAAAGAAGAACAGGACACTTTAAGCAGGTATGTAGGCTTTGGAGGCTTATCCGATGTCTTTGATGAAGAAAAAGAGGGACAATGGAAAGATGCAAGGGAATTCTTAAAAGAAAATCTATCACCTTTTGAATATGAGCAAGCTCGTGAATCTACCTTAACAGCCTTTTACACACCCAATACGGTAATAAAGGCAATCTATGATAAATTAGCGGATATGGGATTTGAAAGTGGAAATATATTAGAGCCGAGTATGGGAACGGGCAGATTTATAGGCAATCTCCCGGAAGAAATGAATAAATCAACATTCTACGGAGTAGAACTTGACAGCATAAGCGGAAAGATAGCAAAATTGCTTTATCCTAATGCCGATATACAGATAAAAGGCTTTGAAGAAACAAAGTTTTCAAATAACCTATTTGATGTGGCAGTGGGAAATGTGCCTTTTGGAGAATTTAAGGTAAATGATCGTGAGTATGAGAAAAACAACTTTCTTATCCACGATTATTTTTTTGCAAAAACTTTAGATAAAGTACGCTCCGGAGGTGTAATAGCCTTTATCACCTCAAGCGGCACAATGGATAAGAAAAGTGAAGATGTAAGAAGATATATCAGTGAGAGGGCGGAATTTTTAGGAGCAGTTAGACTCCCAAATAACACCTTTAAGGGTGAAGCAGGTACAAAAGTAACAAGTGATATTATATTTTTAAAGAAAAGAGATAGACTATTAAAACTTGATGAGCCTTGGGTAAAGCTTGCTACTGATGAAAAAGGCTTAACTTACAACAAATATTTTGTAGACAATCCTAAGCAGGTGCTTGGAAGCATGGAAGAAATATCAAGTAGATTTGGAACAGCTTTAGCGTGTATAGATGACGAAAATATAAGTTTAGAAGAAAAATTATCCTCAGCAATTAAAAATATATCAGGAACTTATGAAAAAGCGGAGATAAATGAAGAATTGGAAACAGAGGCAATACCGGCAGATGATAATGTTAAAAACTTTTCATTTACAGTAATTGATGACAAGATATATTTTAGAGAAAACTCCATAATGCAAAAGGTAGTCTTAAGTAAGACGGATACAGAAAAAGTAAAGGCATATATAGGCTTGGAACAGGAATTAAGAGAAGTAATAAGACTGCAAAAAGAAGATTATCCGGAAGAAGATATAAAATCCGCACAAGGAAAGTTAAATGAGATATACGATGATTTTTCTAAAAAATACGGTCTGATAAATGAAAGAAAAAATTCCAATCTTTTCAAGGAAGATGCCAATTACTCCCTTATGTCAAGCCTTGAAAAATTGGATAAAAAGGGAAATTTTATCGGCAAATCGGACATATTCACGAAAAGAACAATAAGAAAGGCGGCAGCCATAGAGCATACGGATAATTCTCAAGATGCACTTATACTCTCCATATCGCAAAAAGGCAGAGTAGACTTTGGCTATATGGAGAGCCTGACGGACAAATCAAGAGAAGTCCTTATCAGTGAATTAAAGGGAGAGATTTTCTTAAATTTGGACGGATTTGATCCAAGTGATACAAAGCCTTTTTCTTTTGCAATAAACAACGGAGATTTTGCAAGACCTTATGTAACGGCAGATGAATATTTGTCCGGCAATATAAGGGATAAAATTGAGATAGTAGACGCATATATAAAAAATGTAAACTATGAAATAAGTGAAAATGAAAAATTACTACAAGCCGATACTACTCTTTCAGACACAGATAAAACTGATATTGTCGTTGATGACAATTCAAATAAAAAAACTGAACTGACAAAAGAAAATGAAATCCTGAAGAAAGAATTATCCTATCTTAACTTTCAAAAGCAAAAACTACAAGAGGTAATGCCGAAAGCACTTGAAGCAAGCGACATAACTGTAAAAATGGGGGCTACTTGGGTAGATACAAATTACTATAAAGATTTTATGTTCCATCTGCTTAAAACATCAGGTTCAAAAAGGTGGAATATAGACATTAAATATACTGAATTTACAGGTGAATACAATGTAGAAGGGAAAAGTATAGATAAGGGCAATGACCTTTCTGATTTTACCTATGGAACAAGCAGAGTAAATGCCTATAAGCTGATTGAAGATACCTTAAACCTTAGAGATACCAATGTATATGATCAAGTTACCGATGGAGAGGGGAAGAAAAGATCTGTATTAAACCAAAAGGAAACAATGCTTGCAAGGTCAAAACAGGAAATCATAAAAGAGGAGTTTAAGAACTGGATTTTCGATGATATAGACAGAAGAACTGCACTTGTTGAAAAATATAATAATCTCTTTAATTCCGTTAAATTAAGAGAATTTGACGGGAGCAACCTATCCTTTGAGGGAATGAATACGGAAATAGAACTAAGACCACACCAAAAAGATGCTATCGCAAGAGGCTTATTCGGAGGAAATACCCTGCTTGCACACGAGGTGGGAGCCGGCAAGACCTTTGAGATGATAGGTATTGCTATGGAATCTAAAAGGCTTGGACTGAGCAATAAGGCAATGTTTGTAGTACCTAACCATATAGTGGAACAGTTCGGAAGGGAATTTAATGAACTTTATCCGGGGGCAAATATTCTTTGTGCGACGGAGAAAGATTTTACACCGACTAATAGAAAAAGGTTTTGCAGTAGGATTGCTACAGGAGATTATGATGCAGTAATTATTGGGCATAGCCAATTTGAAAGAATCCCTATATCAAAAGAAAGACAGGAGTATGAACTTCAAAGCCAGATTGATGAAATCGTGGATTTTATAAGAGAGTATAAAAGGGATAGAAATCAGAAATTCACTGTGAAACAGCTTGAAAAGACCAAAAAAGGACTGGAGGCAAAGCTCAAAAAATTAAATGACGACTATAAAAAAGATAATGTGATAACCTTTGAAGAGCTTGGCATAGATAAGCTGTTTGTAGACGAAGCACATTCGTACAAAAACCTTTATCTATTTTCAAAAATGAGAAATGTTGCAGGAATTACAACTACCGATTCACAAAAATCAAGTGATATGCTGATGAAGTGCAGATATATGGACGAGATAACAGGAAATAAGGGGGTTGTATTCGCAACAGGAACCCCTGTAAGTAATAGTATGACGGAACTTTATACAATGCAGAGGTATCTTCAGTATGATGAATTAAAGAAAATGCACCATCAACACTTTGATTCGTGGGCATCTACATTTGGAGAAACGGTAACAGCCATAGAACTTAATCCTGAAGGTAACGGATATCGAAGCAAGACAAGATTTGCAAAGTTCTTTAATCTTCCGGAACTTATGAATACAGTAAAACAGTTTATGGATATAAAGACAGCCGATGTACTAAATCTTCCAACACCCACAGCACACTATGAAACCATAAAAACCAAGCCGACTGAGGAACAAAAAGAGATACTTGAAAGTTTTTCTAAGAGGGCAGATAGAGTAAGAAACAAAGAGGTGGATTCAAGCATTGACAATATGCTCCTTATAACCAATGACGGAAAGAAAATGGCACTTGACCAAAGACTAATCAATCCACTACTTCCGGATGATCCAAGCAGTAAGGTAAATGCCTGTATAAGCAATATATTCAGCATTTGGGATAAATACAAGGAGAAAAAATCTACACAGCTTGTATTTTGTGATATGTCAACACCGTCAAGTGAATTTAACATTTATGATGATATAAAGGAAAAGCTTATTAAGATGGGAGTGCCTGAAAATGAAATAGAGTTTATTCATAATGCAAAGAATAATAAAGAAAAAGACGCTATCTTTGACAAGGTAAGAAATGGAGAAATAAGGGTACTGCTTGGCTCTACTCAGAAAATGGGGGCAGGAACTAACTGTCAAGATAAGCTGATTGCTATTCATGATACTGATGTGCCTTGGCGTCCTGCCGATTTGGCACAAAGAGCAGGTCGTATTGTAAGACAGGGTAATGAAAATAAAGATGTTCATATTTTCAGATATATAACAGAAAATACCTTTGATGCCTACCTTTTTCAAATATTGGAGAACAAACAGAAATATATCTCTCAAATAATGACAAGCAAGACACCTGTTAGAGTAGCTGAAGATGTGGACGAAGCCACGCTGAATTATGCTGAGATAAAGGCACTTGCAACAGGAAATCCTCTTATTCGTGAGAAGATGGATTTAGATGTAGAAGTATCGAAACTAAAAATGCTTGAGGCAAACTTTAAGTCAAATTTATATAAACTGGAAGATAAGGTGGTTAAATTTTATCCTGCTGAGATAGAAAAATTAAAGATAAGAATAGAAAACCTTAAAAAGGACATTGAAAAAGTAGAGCCATACAAAGAGATAGAGGAAGATAGAAAATCCTTAGATAAAATAACCGATGAAGAAAATAAAGCGGTAAATGAGCCTATGTTTAGGGGAAATAATACCCAAACAAGTATTTTTGATATAGGGGCGGATAAAAAGGAAGACTCGATAAAAGCTGATGTAAGAGAAGAAAATAAAGAAAAAGTTTCAAAATTCACCTCTTTAACTTTAGACGGAAAGAAATATACAGACAAGAAGATAGCGGGAGAATTTTTGATAAATAGGATAAGGAGCATTAAGAAAGCAGAACTTGGCGAGAGTAAAGAAGTGCGAATAGGAGAGTATAGGAATTTTGAACTTTATGCTTTTTATGACAGTTTTTTGGGTCAATACAAATTCAACCTAAGGGGCGAAGAAAATCACTATGGAGAGTTCGGTACAGATGAAATGGGAAATATAACAAGAATGGACAATGTATTAGATAAACTCCCTGAAAGACTAGAGCAAACCATAGGAAAGCTTGAAGATATGGAAAAACAGTTGGAAACAGCGAAACTTGAAGTAAGAAAGAATTTTCCGCAGGCGGATTTGCTGAAAGAAAAGACGCTAAGACTTGCAGAGATAAATAATCTTCTTGATATGGGAAAGTCGGATGCAAAAGAAAATCAAGACGATATACTCCTTAAAGAAGTTAAAGAAGAAATAATCAAATTCATAAATGAGGAATATGAGGAAGAAAATACACTTGAAGATTTTGACGAAAGATTTCCCAACCTTTCCGATATAGGGCTTGCATTTACCACAACACCTGACGGACAGCACGAAATACAGACAAGCTTAGATTTAATCAACTTTAAGTTAAATACCTATGTAGACAGCACTCTTATTGAAAGCAATGCATATACCTATGATAAAGAGGATACAGCAAGCCGAAAAGAATTATTGCAGATTAAAAATGATGTAGGATTTTGGAACTTTGATGACCTTATATCTGTAGATGAAGAAAAGTTAAAAGAAGTACTTGGACTTGAAATAGATGATGAGGGCAACTTTTATGATCCTCTTGCTAAGGATACGGATTTAGACGGAGTAGCAGACAGATATGATGCAGACTTTAGAGATAACAAGGTAGAGAATTTTGAAGATTTTGAGAAAAAAGAAAAAACAGAAACCAAAGAAGAACGAAGTTCTGTATTAGAAAAATTAAGTTATTTTAAGGACAGGGTAGAAAGGCAAGACGGTAAAGAAAAGGAAAGCATAGATAAAAAAATGGAGTGTAAAGAAGTAATATAGGTATTTTAGGGAGGGTGTTTTTCAATACCCTCTCTTATTTATGGAGGAGATATGGAATATAGAAAAAATATCAGGGCAACAGACAGTGAGATGGAAAAACTGTTTGATAATGAGGAGTATAACTATTCTGTAAGGTATTATGAGAAGATTGGCAATGACCTTTTTAAGACAACAATCAGAGTACCTGAAACTATAAAATTTCCAAAATCGGATACGGTATCCATTTCCACAATCAGAAAAATATTAGAAACTAAGGAAAATCTCAACTCTATGTACATAGAAGATGAATTTGAGAAAATAAAAAATAAGATTAACGGTTTTAACCTAAAGAAATATCCAAACTATGAGGATATGGATATCAAACTGATATTATCTCAAATTAAGGGAATTGATGATTTTAAAAGCCTTAGCACCATTTATGATGGACTAAAAGAGAGCGGGAAAATAGAAGAATTAAAGAAAAACATAGGCATAGTTATTGATGATTTGATTCATACCGATGAAAAAGTTAGATTACAGGAGGAAACAAAAATGAAGTTAGAAAAAGGTAACATAATAAAGACGGATTTATCAGATAACACAATAGTTTTAGATATGGATAACAAGCAAAAACAGGCAGTCTTGTTTTCCGGAAACCAATTTGTAATAGCATCAGGAATAAAAGAAAATAAGGAAAAAGGCAAGTTTGAGTGGGATAACGGCAGATATGCAAATGATATAAAGACCATTTCAGATATGAAAAACAACAGTTTTGAAGCTATGAAAGATACCATATCTTTTTTGGCGGAATATAATCATAAGGATTTCATAAAAGCAGTTATATCCATTGAAACAGGAGTAGAAAATGAGGATATACTCGATAATGCTTACGATAACTATATGAATGATTCCGTTATGGGCTTGGTTGCTGAAAAATTCTATGAATATGTAGAAGATGAAAATTTGGAAAAGGGGATTGGAGAGAAAAATATAGATGATGTAAAAAAAGAAGAAAATACAGAAGAAAAAGAAAATGAAAGAGATAAGAAAGCGAAAAAAGAAACGGAGCAAAAAACTGAAAATCTTGAAATGATAGAAATAACCGGAAATATTGTAAAAGACATTGAGGTAAAGGAACTTATTTCTAAAGACGGTAAGCCTTTTAAGGCAGCAAATTTCTCGGTTGCAGAAAATAACGATGGAGAGGTTAAATATACAAACTGCTTGGCATACAACGATAGGGCGGAAGATATGAAAGACCTTAAAAAGGGAGATTTTGTTAAAGTATCGGGACAGGAAAAGAAAACTACGGGAAAAGACGGCAGGGAATATACAAACCTTAAGGTATCTTCTATAAAATTGCTAAAGGCGAAAGAGCAGATAAAAGAACAGACAAAAGAGGAGGTCAAAGAGAAATCATCGGCTATTGGCAAACTAAAGGGATATAAGGAAAAGGTTAAGGAGCAGTCAAAAGAAGATGTAAAAAAAAGTAAAAATGTAGAAAGATAGCATATAAATTTAACAGGGTGGGGCTTTTTGCTCCACCCTCTCTTTTTTTATCTTTCATTTTCCATATATTTATCAGCATTTATTTTCAGGTTTTGCAGAGCGTAAATAGTAGAATTTTCGGTAGTATACTTAGCCATTAACTCGCCTTTTTCCTCTTTTAGAGCCATATATTTATCAGATAAGGTACTTATATCAAGATTGCCGTAATCGGACTTTTTAAGGGCATTTAGGGCAGACTTATAGGCGATTATTTCTGCTTTATATTCTTCATAAAAGTCTTTATCGGATTTATTTTTTATATACATATCATAGACAAGTTTATTTTTCTTCAAGGTGTTTTTATTTTCAATAGCTGAATAAATATCTCTCATTGAGTTTTCAACTTGCTTGATTTTATTCAGTGTATTTTGTCTTTGTGTGGCAGTTTCCTGTAATTTTTTATCAAGTTCATTATAGGAATTTATGCCGTATTTTCTTATTTCATTAAGAGTATTTGCCATAGTTTTCATATTGTGCCTGTTTGCCCAGATTTTATAGCCTTTTGATGACTGTACCTTTTTATTGTTCTTGGTGTCAATGATATTATCAAAGTTTTTAGAGGAGGTTTTTTCATAATTGTATGTCTTTGAGTTAGTATTGGATCTTAGATTTTCTCTATTTTCAATCCTCTCTTTTATTCTTTCTTTCGTATAATCCGCACCCAAGGTAGATGCCTTGGCACGAGTAAATCTGCCGTTATCTCTTTTATCTTTATGTCTGAATGAAAGATACTTACCGAACTTAATTTCATATCCGAAATCTTCCATAGTCTTAATAAAATCATCGTAAGTTTCCGACTTTTCTATTGCCTTATCAATGGCAATCTGAAGCTTATTTTTCCAAGAATTTCCTTTTTTAAATTCTACATATTCCTTGTAAGACTTTCCATTTGTTCTGTACTTTGTTCTAAAAATTTTATAGTTTTCATCAATGACGGATAAGCCATTTTCTTTGCATAACTTATCACTTTGGTAGCGTATCTGATGATAAGTTCTTTTATTGCTTATATAAGCCTTGCCGGTCTTAAAATTAACGTTATTAAATATTATATGATTGTGGATATGCCCCTTATCTATATGGGTAGTAAGCACAAATTCATATTCATCTTTTAAAATTTTGTTGCACAAGTCAAGTCCTATTTGATGTGCTTGCTCAGGCGTAGTTTCATCAGGAGCAAAGGCTTGTATTAAATGTCTTGCAAGAATTTCAACCTTAGAACTACACTCCTTTTTAGTCTGTTCAAACTCAAGATGGGCTGTTTTAGGATTGCAGCCAAACGATGATATTAGGATTTTATCATCAGTTTTATCGCCATTCATAATGTAATCTAAAGCCAGATTAAGAGTATTTTTAATAGGGTGTATCTTCGTAACAGCCATTACTTTTTCTCCGCAGATGAAATTTCAGAATTGCCTAAATGAAATATTTTCTTTCTGATACTTAGAATATTTTTTCCTTGTTCAGTCAGCAATCCCTGTAAATCATCTATATCATTTTTGTATATGACAGCCGTAGAGTTTACCCTTTTTGCAATCTGGTTGATACTGTTTGCCGTTCTTCCTATGCTGACCGCTATACTTCTAAATACCTCCATATCAAGTACAAAAATATCTGAATTAAGGACACATTTCATAATGAACCCTCTTAAACTTTTACAGCCGGATAGCTTGTATTTATTTTCTAAAATCGCAAGTTCATCATCGGACAGCATTAAATATATTCCGTTTTTTCGATATCTGTTTGCCATAAAATAGTCCTCCTTTGTGAAAAGATAAAGCCAAGTAAATAAGAAAAAACCTGCAAATCAAGCATAAAACTTGAATTACAGGTTTAATTTTTAGATACTTTCTTTTAAAAGATCTCCTGTCAAGAGATGTAATATAGCGTCAAAAATTCCATATTATTACAACAAAGAGTATATCATTTTTTGGAAAAAACTTCAATGAAAAGATAGCAAAACGGCAAATATTTTAGTTTTAGGGAGAATAGAATAGGGGTAAAATAAAGGGGGTTGGGGATATTCCCCAACAAGCAAAAATTGACAAAGTAATCCTGAGCGAAAGCAAGGGATATGTCAATTTTTTCGTAAGTGCATATGCACTTACTGTGCTTGCTCATATTATCCGGAATTCCAGATAATTGTAGTTATACTGACTTTAGAGTTATACCGACTTTCAATCAGGAGTGTTATGTTTGGTAGATTACAAACATTAAAAGTCGGTATAACTTTTGTAGTTTTTGATTTGGAATAAATCAACTAACTGAAAATTCAAGTGCAAAAAGTCGGTATAACTTTTTATTAAATCAGACCATATAATTTTTTTAGAATATCTTCGTCATCAATAATATATTTAGGAATATCTATCTCACCGATAATATTTTTACCCATAGATTTTTCAATGGCTCTTCTTTTTTGATCTGTATCTGCGTGAGCGTATATTAGTGTTGTTTCCAAATTTGAATGTCCTAACCATTGGGATATTAAGGTCAAATCCATTCCATGTTGATATAAATGCATTGCTCTGCTATGTCTAAAAAGGTGCGGGTGAATTTTTTCCGGTACTTCAGGACAAATTTTTCTTGCAGAGTCTGCATACTGATTCAAAAATTTTCTGATATTATCATCTGACATAGCTTGAATTATGTTTTTTCTTTTGGTATAAAAAAGCGGTTTCTTTGAATACTCATTTTCATCTTTGTGATAGATTTGCAAGTAATTTAAATAATGACTTACTGTATATTCCATAATGGGAACTACTCTTGTTTTATTACCTTTTCCAAAAAGCATAACAGTGGGTGTTTTACCTAATTTAATATCACATACTTTAAGATTTATGATTTCTTGTATTCTTGCACCTGTATCATACATAAGAATCATAATAAATTGATTCCTAATTCCTTTTTTAGTTTTTGTATCAGCCTGATTGATAAGAGTATGGACTACTTTTTCGCTCATATATTCTACTGCTTTAGATTCTACTTTTTGTTTTGGAATCTTAGATATATTTGAATGATATATCATATACTCAGGAGTCATATCTGCAGCATAGCTTAAAAATGAAAGTATAGAGTTTAGTCTATGATTTCTTGTTTTTTGCGAAAGCCCTTGTTCCTTTACAATATTTTCAAGGTATGAATCTACAGTTTCGTAGTCTAAATCTTCAAAGCCTACTTCATTTAATTTTATGTTTTTCTTTTTTAGAATATATTCTAATAATTTATGGATAGCACTACGGTACGCTTTAATTGTGTGGATACTTGCACATCTTTGTACAGGTAAATAATGATTGAAATAATCATTAAGTGTCTGAAAAAACACTTCATCTTTTAATCTTCCCATAGCGTTACCTCCGGTAAAATTTTTTGCATATAATTCCAATCAATACCGGATGATTTCATTAAATTTTCCGGTAGAATATGAATGTAATATGCTGTAGCTGATAATGAACTATGTCCCATATATGTGCTTAAATATGGAAGTTTTGAATTTAAATCAGCTTTTTCAGATAGCCATTTGCTTAATACTGCTGTTGCAAAACGATGTCTTAAATCGTATACTCTAACGATTGGAAGAATATCAGGATCTATCTGTGATTTTGAATCTATGAAAAATTTCTTAAACCATCTTTGCAATAAGGCTTCTGAGTATGGATTATCATGTGATAAAGGAAAAAACCATTCGCAATTTTGATATGCCAAATCCCTAAGGTATAAATATTTTTTGGCTAATGAAAGCATATCATCTGACATAACAACTATACGCTCTTTATGATTTTTCGTTTGAGTTATTAAAATTTCACCCGTGTTTAGATTAATAGTTGTTCTTTTTAAGAGCCTTGCTTCTCTTGGCCTTAAACCGCAAGTATAGATAAGACGAAATATAGTAGAGAATACCAAACCCTGAAATGAATTGCGACTGTTCTTTGATTTATCTATTGTTTTAAATAATGAACTTAATTCATCATCAGTGAATATATATGGGCTAAACTTTTGTTTTATTCCATTAAATTTATTTGGTAAAACATAAGTGTTAATTCCAATATTTGATAAATACTTTCCGAATCCTCTGATGAATCCCGCTCTTGCTTGAATGATACGGCCTGATTTACATTCACTTGCACTTATCCAATCTAAAACAATGTCTTTAGTTAAATATTCATCTTTTGGATAATTTTTAAAGCAATATCTATCAAAATTTTTGCAATATGGAAGATAGGTATTTTCTGAATATCCTATAGTTTTTTTGTATTCAATCATAGATTTTAAAGAGGATGAAAAGTTACTTGAAAAAATTGTATTCATAGTAATTCACTCCTTTCAAGACGTATATTTTCGAAATTTAAGCTACACTCCTTTAAATTTTCCGAGTCTAAGGACAAATATATTTTTGTGGTTTCTATATTAGTGTGTCCTAAAACTTGGGATATAGTTGTTATAGGAATTCCTGCAGTTATCATATTTTTTGCCAAACGACATCTAAGGCTATGGAATCCCTTTCCGTCAAAAGCTACTCTTTTTATCCCTGCTTTTCCACAATATTTGTTAAACATATATGCAACTGTAACGGCAGTAATCGAAGTAAAAGGAGCTTTTTCTCTTAAAAATATTTCTTTGCACTCTGATTTTGGGCGTGAATTTAAAATATAATCTTTTATACATTCTCCTGTTTTAGGGATTATGGGAAGTGATAGAGATTTGCCTGTTTTTGATTGAAAAATATGAATTTCTCCTTTTAGCCAATCAATATCAGTAAGTTTCAAATTTACAATATCTATTGCTCTAAGTCCTGTACTTGCTCCTAATTCTATTATAGCCATATCTCTTTTTCCAATATCTGTAGAGGTATTAATATTTTTTTGTATCAGATTTAATTCATCATCAGTTATTGGATTTCTTATAGATGTTTTTCTTGGAATTTTATACGAAAATAAAGGTATCCTTTCCGGAATTTCATCATCAATAGCATGAAGAAATTTATAAAATTTTCTAAGATAACAAAATATATTATGCAAAGAACCTGATGAAACTTTACTTCCTGTATCAACAATAAATTCTCTTATGTCCTTTGTTTTAATTTCTTTTACTGAATGAATTCCTCTTTTCTCAAAGTAATGTAAATATCTACGAATTGCCCATGCAAAATCCCATTTTGTATTCAAATGAAAATCTCTGGAATTTAAAAACGAGGACAGCAATTTTGAATTTTCATCATTTAAAATAAACTTACTCTGCTTTTTATTGAAAGATAAGTCCAATTTTCCTGTATTATAGAACTCATCTAATCTGTCCCCTGCTTTACGAATTTTGAGATAGAACGAACGACTTATTTCACCTTTTTGGTATTTTAACCAGATTTCATTAATATATTTTTTTGTAACTGGAGGATCATAATATTCAAATCCTAATTTTTCATAGAATCTCATAATGGAAGAGAAATCATTATACATATTTCCCCATAAAGTATGCTTGTCATACCCACAGTTTTCCAAAAAATCCATAATTGGTGAAAGCATATCTTTCACATAAACAACGTATTGTTCCATAAAAGCTCCTTTTAATAAAATAGTCAGAAAAACTTCTGCTACTTTTATTATCTTTAGTTGATTTTATGGTTTCAATAAAAAGTTATACCGACTTTTTAAGATATACATTTTACATTCAAAAATTTAATTTATTTGGAAATGAAAAATATTATACCGACTTTTCCGTATGAAAACTCATTAAATGTCGTGGTTTCATCTAAAAATCGGTATAATAAAAAAGTCGGTATAACTCATATACTAATAGTATAAGAACAGCTCTAAGCATATTTCTTAAAAATGAACCTAATCATCTATGATAAAATTATAGATATTAGGGATGAAATGGGATTGTTTTATGTGCTTGCTGGGTTTCCAACTTAGGAATTACTCATTTCGTAGACTCCACCCTCATTCCATTACCTTTCATCTTTTCGGTTGGTTAGGTTCATTTATTGATTACCTGTAAACTTAAGATCCTGTTGTGGTTTTGGATTAACAGGGCATCCCAAATTATAGGAGGTATATTATGTCAGAAAAAATTGTTGTAGGAATTGATGTGAGTAAGGCTTTCAGTGATATCTGTATTCTATCGCCCAATAATAACATTATCAAAAGAATTAAAATTTATAATGCTGTTATTGGTATGAATTCGCTCATCTCTGTACTTGAAAAAGTAGAAGATGAATATGAATATGAAGACAGGGCAGTAATTATCATGGAAGCTACCGCACACTACCATCAAATTTCAGCTAATTTTTTTCGTAACCATAAGTACGAAGTCATTGTAATTAATCCGATTCAAAGTGGGGAATTGAAAAATATCAATATCCGAAAAATCAAATCAGATAAAACGGATGCATATAATATAGCGTTGCTATATCGTATTAAAAATTACAATGAAACAATTACACACTCAGATACCGTTAACAGTATCAAAAAGCTTTGCAGACAACACAAAGAATTGACTGATGAAATTGTGGAACACATCAACTGCTTAATCGCTTTTTTAGACATTTCCTTTCCGGATTTGCAAGGTAAAACATCTTTATCTTTGCTTGAAAAATATCCTACTGTACAGGATGTCTTATCTCCTGAAAATAAGCAAGATATGATTCAGCTGATAAAAGAGAATTCACACAAAAGCTATTCCTATGCCGAAGCAAAGTATGAAAAACTATTGCAAGCTGCTGAAAAATCTATTGAAGTTTGTATAGTAAACCTTAGTTCATCAGTACTTATTCAAACAAGGGTAAGTGTTATTTTCAGTTTACAGGAAGCTTTGAAAGCAATCAATGATGAAATCAAGAAATTATCTCTTTTAGATGAAAAGTTTCATAATGATATTATGCTTTTACAAAGTATTCCGGGCATTGGAGAATACACAGCCTGTGTTGTTTTATCAGAACTTGGATACATATCCAATTTCTCTAAACCGAAAGAATTAGTTGCCTTCTTTGGCTTGGATCCGGGAGTATCTCAAAGCGGAACATACAATAGGAAAAACAATAAAATCTCTAAACGAGGATCACCTCATGTTCGCTTAATTCTCCATATGTTGGCAAAGTCTAATGTATATCCGAATCGCAACAGAGAGTATTTAAATCCTGTTATGCGAGCTTATTTTGAAAAGAAAATAGCTGAAAAACCGTATAAAGTTGTAATGTGTGCAATTATGCGAAAGATGGTTCAAATGATTTTTGCTGTTCTTAGAAACCAAAAATCATTTGAATTAAGAACACCTGAAGAACATCAAAAACTAATTCGTGAAAATAGTAAGCAGGCTGCATAAATTATTAAAAGTGTTGCCTCAAAAAAAGAAAGTGTATGAGGCTTATTTGCTATGTGCATTTTTAGGTTTGGTAACTGAAAAATATTCTTACAATTTAAAAAAATAACTATTGACTTTCCTTAGTTGGTCTACAATTATCTGGATTCTGGATAATAAAAGTCGGTATAACTCTTATGAGAGAGGTAGCAATGAAAATAATAAACTAATAAGGTACTTTATTGAAAATGGGATAGACATAGGTAAATTCAGTAAAAAGAAATAGAAAAATTTATGAATAACTATCCTAGAAAGTTGTTAGATGGATTAAGTTCTAATGGGGTTTATAAAACTTTATAAAAAACTAACACTTAGGGTTGCGATTTATATTGTAAAGATGATTGAAACTTATATACAAAGCACTAAAAAACTGATATAATATAAATTAAGAAAAAAGTAGGAGGTAAATATGGGAGATATACCAGACAAAATAAGATTTCATACAGGGAGTAAAGCTGGATAACGAAATTGGAAAGTTATTTAAAATATAAAAGTCCTGATAATGGGCTGACAATAGATGATTTATTCAAAACAGAAGGTTATGCCTGTATGTATAAATCATTAGGCAGTACAGTAAATGAGATATATGAAAAACAAATAACAGTTTCATTATTTAGAGATATCTACCCTACAGAGCTTTTCAAATATCTACAGGAAACAGGTAGAGAAATAAAAGAAGAATATCAAGTACATTATGTTAAAGGGAATATACCATTTGATACCCAAATAGTAGTTATGAAGTAAGTTAGATGGTAGAAAATATGGTGTATTTAAAGTAATATCAAAAAATGTAAAAAAAGAAGATATAAAGAGATTTTTGACAGACCTATCTTTAGCTGATATTGATATGATAGGAAAATAGCTCAGTAATAAGGGAAATCTTTTGTTGAAAGAATATTTTATAAATAGTAAAATGGAGTGTCTGCTTTTTAGTGGAGAAAAATAAAAAAGAAGAACATAGCTAATATATGATATGAGTTTGTTGACCAAAACCAAATTATAAGGAGAGTAACTATGCAAGAGTACTATAACACAGAACGAAGAAAAGGTAAACATTTAACTTTCGGGGAAAGAAATCAGATTTTGGTAATGTTAAGAATGATTGTTATATAGTGATTTAAGTACATATAGTGAATATAGTCTGGAATACCCTAAGACATTTAAACGGAGATTTCGCAGTATTACGGTGGACAATAGGGCGGAGTTTGCGAATACAGAGGGGATAGAAAAATTAGGTGTGCAAGATGTGTATTATGCCCACAGTTATTGTTACTATGAAAGAGGAACTAATGAAAATGCAAATAAAGTTAGTAAGACGCTTTATAGCGAAAGGAAAAGAAATAGAGGATTATAGTGAAGGGCAAATAAGAGAAATAAATAATATGCCATGCAAAGTGCTTGATGGGCAAACTGGCGAAGAAGTTTATCGAAAGAGATAGTAAATATATGTATAAAAAAACGGCATGAAGGGAATAAATACTATTATTATTTATTGACGTGTTTGAGTGTAATGAAATTATATAAATTCGGAAATTTCTTTTCATAGAATGTAAACTTCAACACTCCCTTGAACATTATACCTATGTTTATATTAATATAGGTATGATGTTTTTTATTTAATAGGTAAATGCTTAAAGAGTATTGTTTTTTATTAGGAGGAATATATGATAGAACTAAAAAATATAACTAAGCAATATAAAAATAAATTAGCTCTGAATGATGTAAACCTAAATTTGAATAAAGGTGTGATAGGACTTATTGGACCTAACGGGGCAGGTAAAACTACTTTAATAAGGATTATATGTACTATAGTTCGTCAGTCTAAAGGGGAAATAATATATAAAAATGAAATAATAGAAGAAAATAACCTAAGAGTTCTTAGAGATGTCATAGGGTATATGCCTCAAGAACTTTCATTTTACGAAAGTATGACTATTTACCAATACTTAGATTATTTTGCAACTATTGATGGAATAGAAAAAGAAGAAAGAAAGAAACGAGTTGAAAATTTAATTATTGATGTTGAATTGGAAGATAAAAAGAATACAAAATTAAAACATTTATCTGGAGGGATGAGAAGAAGAGTTGGATTATGCCAGGCTTTATTAAGAAATCCACAAATCCTTGTTTTAGACGAACCAACTGTTGGATTGGATCCAGAACAAAGGAAAACTATGAGAAAAATAATCTATGAATATGGACAAGAACATTGTGTTCTTATATCGACTCATTTAACAGAAGATATTGAAAGCATTTCGGATCGTGTGATTTTATTAGAAAAAGGGCAGTTAATTGAAGATACGACTGTATCTGAAATGCTCGATAGAGCCAAGGGACATATATTTAGTTGTGAAAAGGATTCATCTTTTAAAGAGATGAAAAATGAATATGTTATCAGCGAAAAAATTTACAGGGGAAAACCATTAGTGAGATTTTTTAGTAAAGGAAAGCCACTATACATAAATTGTATAGAAGAAGTGCCAAACTTAGAAGATGCCTATTTGTATTTAAGAGGAGTTGATAGATATGAGTAAAACGATTGGAAGCGGCAATAAGTTTATACTTATCATTTTTTTAATTGGTGTATCCTTATTGACATTCATGAATGTTCACAGTTATAAGAATTATACCAAAGCATTATCAGCGGATGAATATAATGAAGTCTATATGCAGGATGCGGAGGACGGCATTTTTGGATCAAGTAATGCAAATATGCTATTACCTTTTAAAGATGAACAAGAACATATGAATCAGGCAATAGATAATTTAAAAAAATATTTAAAAGATAGTAGTGAAAACGGGAATATAGAAAAAAGTCAAGAAAAGAACGTTATTGAAAAAATAGAGCATAAATTAGCAAATAATGAAAATCTAACTGTTAATGAAGTAGAAAGTATAGTTGAAACAAATACAGGAATGACAGGAATATTTTCCTATATATTTTATGATACTGTTGGCAAGAATGCCAACTTAGAACAATACAATCAGTATGTAATTGATAATGTTGAGAAACAGGGTAAAAAACATTTTTTCTACAAATATACTGAATTCTTCTTACTATACTTAGTGATGATGATGATTATTTATGTTCCTTTTAGATTTCACGATTATAGCAATAAAAACTACATAGAACTATACAAATATAGAAATCAATTGACCATAAAAAATCTATCAAAAGATATATTACCAACCATTGGTATGATAGCACTTTTCATTACTATAAATAATATTTTTTATTTTATATTTGCTCAAACGGAATATCGGGATTTTTTATATGCGTTTATCTATCCATATATTAGTTTAGTGCCAATTATTTTTATAATTTCCTATAGTGTATTTTTAAATATTATTACCCAAAGATGGTTTATATCAAGTGTTTTTACAGCAGCCTTATTGTTATATAGTAATATGCCTATGAAAAATGGATCATTCGTGAAATGGATAGTAAAACCCTTTTCGATATTGGTAAGGTATTCTTCTAGTTTCTGGGGAGATTTCTACTTGCCATACTTATATGAAAATTTAGGATTACTTTTTATATTCAGTTTGGTTTTCATAATGCTGGCTTCTAAGAAAATGAGGAAAATAAATGCTTGATAGAATAAAAATTGAAATAAAATTATTAAATAGTTATGGAATATATATGGGATTGTTTATTTTTTTAATTATTATATCAATTTTATATAAAGAAGTATTAGGAATAAAAGCGATGGAAGTATTAAGACCATATATTAGTATATACTGTATTATTGCTATTACATATGTTTCTACAATAAGAAATAAGAATGTTAGAGAACAGGAACTTTTGTGTAAAAAAGGATTTGTCATGAAAGATACTGTTTTAGTAATTTCATTATTGCTACCTTTTCTTATTATCATATTCTTGTTTCAAATTGTTATTCGTAAAATCTATATGAGTAATGATATGAATATTGTAAAGGATTTTTATTATAATTTTGTTACAGTATTTTTCTTTTTAGCTACTAATATGTTTCTATCAAAGATTGTTAAAAACAAATGGATAGGAGCAACCTTATCATTTATATATTGTATGTATTCGATTATAAGGGGATTAAGAGTTGCTATCATATATAAGATATTTGAAATAATTGAAAACGATGATAAAATAATATCACTGTTTTTTGTTGTTATATCTGTTGGCATGATAATTATTATTGAATATCTAAATAGTAATTTCAAATATTTGAAAGAGGTGGATAGATGAATTTGACAGTATATTTTACTAATCAATGTAATTTAGAATGCAAGTATTGTTATGAAGAACACAAACAACTCAACACTAATATGAATATTGATACTATTGATAATATGATTATATTTATTGAAAAAGAATGTCTTAAGTCTGATAAGGAATCTGTAGTTCAAATGAAAATTCATGGTGGTGAACCTTTGTTAAATTATAAAAATATTAGATATATGTTAAATAAAATCAAAGAGAATAGTATTTTTTCAAATAATATATCTTATGAAATCACTACAAATTTAACAGTTTTAAATGAAGAGATTATAGATATAATGTCACAAATGAGTAGGATTTATGTTAGTATTGATGGAGATAATATTTCTCATGATAAAAATAGAGTATTTAAAAATAACGAAGGTTCATATGATGTAGTTGTTAAAAACATTAAGATACTATTGAAATATAGGCCGGATTTAGTGGCTAGAGTTACTATTTCAAAAAATACTAAAGATAGATTTATACACAATGTACTTGATATTTATAGAATTGGGATAAAAGAAATTACTTGTGAATTAAATTTTAAAGAAAAATGGAATTATGAAGAATTGTTAGAAATGTTTGAGTATAATAAAGAATTAAATAACATACTTGAAAAAGAAGAATTATCAGATTTATATTATGCAAATTTGGAAAATCCTTTGAGATTAAATGCTAATTCACTTTGCAATGGCGGAATAAATGAATTTTCAATTAATTTTAATGGAGATATTTATCCTTGTATATATGCTATAGGTATAGATAAATTTAAATTAGGAAATATAAATTCACCTGATAAAAAATTAAAAAAGCTAAATGAAAAATATTATAAAAGTAGTGCGAGGTCTGAGTGTATAGATTGTAGTCATTTGGAAATTTGTGATTCTAATCGCTGTTTATTAATTAACGAAATAAAGACAGGAAGTGTGAGTGAGCCGTGGAATTACTTCTGCACTAGACAGAATTTTAATAATTTACTTTATAAAATTAAAAAAAATAACAATCATATTTAGTGGTTATATTTATATTTTTTGCAATTTTTGGGAATATAATGTAAAAAATGAAAAAAATAATGCGATTGGTGGAAATCTCTTTGAAATTATAAAAGAGGTAAAGGTTTGGGTGTAAGAAACATTTTTGAATTATACTGCATTTGCTATAATAGGATTATAATCTTGAATTTAATGGGGTGCGAATATGCTGAAAATTTGAATTTATTTATATTTTTGATGTAAGTTAATGGTGATTTTTATGAGATGTATATAAACTTACTTTATTAAAACATAATATTAAACCATCAAAAATATTTATAATTTTAAGAGGGCTTTGTATGTCAAAATGCAGAAGTCCTCCTTTTTTTGTTCAAAAAATCAGATTTTGAAATTTTGAATAAGAAGGAGGACTTTATCATAATGACAGATAAAAGGAAATACATTTATGTTAGAGGTAAAAAGATATATGTATCTGACGAAGTGTATAGGGCATATAAAAAAGAGAGCAATCACGAAATTCATTTAAATAGACTAAACAGAAAGCATAAGGTGTACGGGTTTGACGATTACAAGGTTGACTTAAATTCCATTGCGGATGAAAATATAGATATTGAGAAAATCATTGAAACCAAAATGAGGATTGAGGATCTATACCAAGCATTAGGAAAGTTAAATGATGAAGAGAGAAAGGTGATAGATTCTTTGTATTTCAAAGAAATGACCATTCGTGATTTAGCAAAAGAACAACAAGTATCTTCCAAGAAGATTTTCAGTTTTAGAAATAAAATCTTAAAGAAGCTCAAAGAGATGCTTGAATAACAGCTAACAGGCAGGGAACAGATTAGATTTGCAGTCTGTTCCCTACTTTTTTAAAAATTTTTGAAATTTTTTTGGGAAAATGGAAACAAGAGCCTTTGAAAGTAAGGTTTATATATAGAGGGAAAATTTTACCTTGAAAAAATTGAATATATTTTTGTAGATATAAGAGCCTTGAACCTTGACAATTTCATAGACCAAAACAGGACTTTAACCGTTTATGGAGCAAATTATCTGCAAACGCTAAGACCTTTCTGCTGAGAAATAAGAGATGAGAGGAGGCAAATATAAGCCTTTTTATACTCTCGGTTAAAATGAATACTTGCAAATGCAAAGGATAAAAGAAAGTGAGCGATAAATTTGAAAGATAGAAAATAGGCATGGTAGCCTATGTGCGAAGATGTAAATGGGGATAATGATACTTCTTTAGTGAAAGCCGGCTCATCTTAAAAGAGGCGGAGGTGAAATTCCTATGTTGTCAGCCAAGACACCTGTTAATGTCATAAAACTTATATTTAGATAAGGAGAATTTTCTTATGAATGAAAACAAAAGAAATCCCACAAAAAGCAAGAAAAGTGTGGAACTGAAAGATAAAAGAAAAGTGCAAGAGCGAAAGCAGAAGATAAGTCAGATAGAGGGGTATACCGTAACAGTAAGATTTTCCGATAACGGACTTCGCTTAGAATCTTTAATTGATGCCTATATCAAAGAAAAACTTTTTGTAACTTGATGTAAAATCATAGTAAAAAAGAGGAATATAGCGGAGAGCAGAAGATTGCAGATTAAAAATCGGTATTGCAATAAAATTTAAGGAGCGGTATAATAAGCGTGTGGAAGCCTAACCTTTGTTTGGTTTATTGTATAAATCAAATGGAAGGAGGCTTTTTTATGTTTAAAAATAAGGCTTGTATGTATTTAAGATTGTCAAAAGATGACGGTATCCATAGTGAGAGCAACTCAATTACCAATCAAAGAGAATTGATACAAAGCTATGCAAGAAAAAATGAGATAGAAGTCGTCAAAGAATATGCAGATGATGGATATTCCGGCACAAACTATGACAGACCGGCACTAAAAAATATGTTGGAAGAAATCGGCAAAAATGATAGAACTTTTGACATCATTATTGTAAAGGATCTGTCCAGATTTGGGAGAGATTATATCGGAGCAGGGAAATATATTCAAAAAATATTTCCGCAGTGTGATATAAGGTTTATTTCTATTAACGATAATTATGACAGCCAAAATGCGGATATGAGCGATACCAATCTGATACTGCCTATCAGAAACTTTATCAATGACAGCTATGCCAGAGATATATCAAATAAAGTAAAAAGTTCACAAAAAGTAAAAAGAGAAAAAGGGGAGTATATCGGTTCTTTTGCCCCTTATGGCTATAAAAAATCGGAAGAAAATAAAAACAAGCTGATTGTAGATGAAAAGGTAAGGGATATTGTCAAAAACATTTTTGATATGAAACTGAAAGGCTATTCATCGAAAGCCATTGCAGAAGAATTAAATGATTTAGGGATAGATTCGCCAAAAGTTTACAAGGAAAAGCAGGGCTTGCATTATACAGGCGGTTTTAAAGCAGTAAAAGGTGGAAACTGGTCTGCCAAATCTATCAATCGAATTATTGAAAATGAAGTGTATATCGGAACAATGCTGCAAGGCAAAAGTGCCACAATCAATTACAAAAATAAGAAACAAATTGAAAAAGACAAAAAAGATTGGGTTAAGGTGGAAGATACCCATGAAGGACTGATAAGTAAAGAAGTCTTTTACATTGCAAATCGTATGCTAAAAAGAGATTTGTATAACACGAAAGAGAAAAAAACGGATCTTTTTACAGGAATGTTATTTTGTAAAGACTGTAACAGTCCGCTTGTAAGGAGAGTTGTTAAATATAAAGAAAGAGAGCAGGTGTTTTATATCTGCTCAAAGTACAACAAAGAAAAATCCTGCTCAAGGCATAGCATAAAAAAAGAAGATTTGGAGGAAGTTATTGCAGGAATTTTTGAGGAATACTTGTTATTTCATGAAAATCTGTATCAAAAAGTCCAAAGGATTGATATTACAAAAAACATTAAAGATAGTAAGATAGGGATACTTAAAAGAGAAAAGGAAATGACACAAAATCTTTTATCTTCATTATATTTCGACTTGGAAGAAAAAATTATTTCAAAAGAAGAATATCAGATGTTTCGTGGGAACTATCTGGAGAAAATCACCAAGCTTAATGAAAATATCGAGTACAGGAGAAAAAAACAGGAAAGTGTCAAAGAACGCATTAAAAATAATGAAATGTGGCTGTTTGACCTGAAAAAATATAAAGCACTCACAAAGCTTGATAGACTTTCTGTTGTTATGCTGATTGATAAAATTCTTATCGGAGAGAACAAGGAAATTGAAGTAGTTTTTAATCATCAGGAAGAAGTAGGCTTTTTAGAGGCTATAGCAAATGACAAGACGGAAAATAATGTGAAATGTGCAGGCGGTAAAAAAAATCATAAATTTTTGCTTGAAGATAATAAATGGCAGATACCATTGACACTAGTAGAGGGTGTAGCACAAAAAAGGGCGGAAAGTGAGGTTTGTTATGGCTAGAACTAAAAGAAGATATGAAACCTCTGTTATGGAGGAACGTAGTAGCAGTAGCAAGAACCTTACTATTTATCGAGCGGGAATTTATACCAGATTATCTCAAGACAGAAAGGAAGAATATAGAGATAAAAGCAATTCTCTTGCTATGCAGGAAGAAATTTGCATAAAGTACGCTAAAGAAAAAGGAATCCCTGTTGTTAAAGTCTATCAGGACTATGAATATACCGGAACCAATTTTAAAAGACCTGCCTTTAATGAAATGATGGAGAATATTAGGGAAAGAAAGATAAACTGTATTCTTGTAAAAGATATGTCAAGATTTGGAAGGGAGTATTTGGAAATTGGAAATTATATTGAAAAAGTATTTCCTTTCTTGGGTGTCCGCTTCATATCCGTAAATGATAAGTTTGATACGGAAAATAAGGCAGATGATAAAAAATCCTTTGAAATTACAATCAAAAACATCATCAATGACCTCTATGCAAAAGATATTTCTAAAAAGGTAAGCAGCACTAAACAGGCAAAGATGAAACAGGGGTACTTTATAGGAACTTTTGCCCCTTATGGCTATAAAGCAGTTAGAAAAGATAAGGGAAGGGTTCTAATTGTAGATGAAAAGGTAAAGGAAGTGGTAGAGTTAATCTTTCAGTTGGCTTACGAAGGTGCATCACAAATAGATATTGCAAGAGAACTGACCAAGAAGTATACGACACCTTGGCAGTATATGAAAACGGGGGAAGTTTTAAGAAATGCAGATAATAAAAAGCAATGGAGTCCCGGAGCAATCGGACAGTTTCTTGAAAATGAAGTCTATATCGGAAATATGGTGCAGGGTGTATATGAGAAAAAAAGCCTTAGAAAAGAAAAAGGCTCACAAAAGCCTATGGAGGAATGGATTAGAGTGGAACATACCCATGAAGCTATTGTTAGTAAAGAAAAATTCCTTGCTATCCAAAATATCAGAAAGGAAAAGGGAAATGTTCAAAGAGAAAAGCATAATTTATATACCAAAACCAAAACGATAGATAATAAATACAAAGGACTTTTGATATGCATGGAATGCGGACAATTACTAAAGGTAAGACATACGAATACTTTAAGTGTTCATTCAGGAATAGAAAATAAGGAACAATACTATTTCTTTTGTAAGGGAGAAAATTTTTTGTTTGCAAGTGATTTACATTGTAAGATATGGGAAAGTGAAATTGATAAAATTCTGTTTCATACGATAAAAGATATTATAAACAGTTTTGGTTCAAAATCTGAATTGCAAAATAGATTGAGGTATTTTTATCAATCCCAACAAAAGGATATGGAAATCAAGCTTAAAAATCTGCAAGACAAGAAAAAAGATAGATTATCGGACTTGCAAAAGAAGTATGAAGAATATGTAAGGGGAGATTTTTTATTAGATAAATACCATAAAGAAAAGCTTGTTATTCAAAGACAAATTCATTCTCTCGAAGAAGAAATCGGAATATATTTTGAGAAAGAGGAAAAAACAAAGCAAAAAAGAAAAGAACTTAAACGCTTTATAAATAACTTGTTTGATGTGAAATCAAAAGATGTGGATAGCATAGATGAGGAATTTATTCATAAAATTATTGATTTTATCCAAATTTCCAAGGATAGGGAAGTAATAATACACTTTAAGTTTGATGTATCAAAAGAGATAGAAATGTCAGGAGGCAGTGAATATGAGTAAATTAGCGATTTATCTAAGATTATCCGTAGAGGATTATCAGAAAAAAGAGGAAAGTGAAAGTATTCATAACCAGAGGGCATATATCAGAAACTATCTCAAAGAGCAGAAAGATTTAATGGAGTATGAAGTGGCGGAATATGTAGATGACGGATTTTCAGGAACAGGCTCTAACAGACCGGCATATCAAAGATTACTTGATGATTTAAAAAATAATCAGATAAGCATTATTGTTGTAAAAGATATGTCCAGATTTTCAAGAGATTATATTGAAATGGGAAATTATTTAGAGAATATCTTTCCGTTTATGGGTATTCGCTTTATTTCTATCAATGATGCCTATGACAGCCAAAAAGAAAGAAGTAACGGAACCAAGATAGACACCCAATTCAAAAGCTTGTTATATGATTTTTATTCTAAAGAATTATCTCAGAAAATAAGGAGTATATCCCAAGAGTTAAAATCACAGGGGAAAAACACGAATGGATTAGCTCCTTTTGGCTATTTAAGAGATCCTAATGATAAGTACCGTATTCTTGTAGATGAAAAGACGGCATTTATTGTAAAAGAGGCATTTGAACTTATTTTACAAGGATATTCTTGCAGAAAAATAGCAAGAATATTTAATGAAAAAGATTATATAACTCATTCTGAGAGAAAAGAAGAACTTGGAATTATAAGCTATAAAAATAATTTTAAAACAGGAACAGAGATAAAAAAGAGGATGTGGCAAGGAGCAACAATTTCCAGAATGACAGGTATGGAGATATATACCGGAGATTATGTATATAATCGAATTAAAGATAGTAAAATTGGTGGAAGAAAATCAAAAACACTGCCTAAAGAAGAATGGAAAAGAATTTCTGATACCCATGAAGGAATCATTTCTAAAGAGGTTTTTAATAAAGTTCAGGAAATAAAGCAGCAAAATATAGAGAAAAGTTTCAATAAAAGCAGCAATAAAAAGAGATATTTCGGTATTTTTGAAAGGAGAGTATTTTGTAAAGAATGTGGAAGAAGGTTACTTTACAGGGAAGATCATCGAAAAACAAAGAAGGGGATTTCCACCTATAAAAAATATTATTGTGAATTTTGCAAGGCAAATCAAAAGAGTAATATTGTCAAAGAGAAAAAGTTGGAAGAACTGCTTTTAGATAAGATAAAAAATTAAAGTAGACAAAGAAAGTGTAAAAGCTACAGTTCGGGAAAGGGATAATATTTCTTGTGAGCTTAATAGCATAAACCTTACTTTGCAAAAACAGTATGAGAAGTATAAAGAGAAAAAGCTATCGAAGGAAGAATATTTACAGGAAAAACAAAACTTCTTATCGAAAAAGCAAAGGCTGGAGCAGGAATTGGAAAAAGCAAGTAGATTGAATGATGTAAAGGAAATGTCAAATTTGGCTGATGTTGGAGAGATTACAAAAGGGTTTGTAGATACTATGGTAGAAAAGATTGTGGTATCAAGATATGGAGGGGTGGAAATAGAGTTGAAAGAAGAATAGTAGAAAAAAGCACTTAAATGAATGAGATATTTTACTTTCTCAAAAATTTAGGTGTTTTTTTATATCATATACTTGACATTAGAGGGGAAGACCTCGTTCATTAATCGTATGCAGAAGCGTCTGGATGAAAAGGATAATGAAATTGTCACAGTATATTTTAACACTTGGCAGTATTCCCAATTCAATATGTCGGATAGTCTGTATTATTCTTTTGTACAATGTATTGTCAATTGCATTGAGGCAAAGAGACCAGAACAATCAGCAAAAGTGAAAAAAATTCTAACGAGCCTAGGTAAGATATTCCTAGACATCACTAAACAAATAGTAGAAAATAAGACTGGTTGCAATTTGAATATTGTAGGAGAAGAACTAAATGAACTAAGAAGTGAAAAGATGGAGAATATAAAAAAGCTCAAAGAAGATTATAGAAATCTTATTAATGAGACTGCTGGTAATGATGGAAGAGTAATCATCTTTATTGATGATTTGGATAGATTGAATCCTGAAATAGCAGTAGCACTACTTGAGACGATTAAACTTTTCATGGATGTGGAAAAATCTGTATTTGTAATTGCTATCGATTATGATGTAGTAGTGCGTGGAGTTCAAGCCAAATATGGAAAAGATATGGATGATGAGAAATGTAGAAGCTTTTTTGATAAGATTATACAGCTGCCATTCCGTATGCCTACAGAAAATTATAAAATTGAAAAAATGCTAGAAAATAAGAATAAGCGAAGTCAATTCGCAGAATATACTAATATACTGGGTACTCTTATCGAGGATACACTTGGATCAAGTCCAAGAACATTTAAACGCATTATCAATTCATATGAATTACTGAAGATTGTTGAGAAAAAGAAAGATGATCCATATGAAGAGACTCTTCTATTGATAAATCTTATCTTCCAAACATATGCTTACGAATCATATTTGTCATTTCTTGAAAATGAATGTAATGATATTGTTCGCTTTAATAAGTTTAGAAAGGAAGGGGATAAAACAGAAGAGATACAGCCGGTGTTTAAAGCACTAGATTCAGTAATAGAAAAGTCAAAGAAAGGTGAAAAAGTTATTAGTGATTTTTGGAAAGAGATTAATGCATCATCTGAAATAATGTCTTTAGTTACAAACAACCAAGAAAGTAAAGTAAAAACTAAGGTGACAAAAATCCATATTTGTGGGAATGAAAAGTTGGTGAGCAGTGGGGCTGAAGCAATATGCTTAACTGTTCAAGATATTCTGAATAAATTTCCTGATAAGATTGATGATATTGTTAATAGATATGACACATCAATTACAACTGATGAGAGTAAAACAATCAGTAGGTTTGAGTCAAAGAAAGAAATTAAGGTAAATAATTATCCTCAAAGAATCTATGTAGGGGTGCATTCAGGACTTTTTGATAAGATCAGATTAGTTAAGAATATTTTATCATTTGTTGGTGGATTAGATGATGATGTTAAATGGTATGATGGAGATAGGCAAATACTGTAATACAATATCAGATACTTCAATTATCGAGTGATATTAGACAACACCGTTAGATTGATAAATATATAGATGTCCGTGATTGACGAGTGTTTGCATAAAGTCAGAGTTGAAATTGTAAGCTAAACGGAGTTATCAGTTCCAGTTGATAAATTTCTAAGTGAGCACATTGAAGCGGAATAAGAGTAAGTAGGAAGAATAAACAGTACTCTAACCTTAAGAGAATATGAAAAAATTGTAATCATATATGATAATAAAGGGTGGAAATCTCATAGACAGGATTTCCACCCTTGTTTATTATTTAGTAAGCTTTTGTTTGCTTTTCTTGTTGCCAATGAGATTATAAGTGATGAAGCTAAAAAATTAGTCAACTATAATTTAGTAAAGTATAGTTGACTAAATTATAATTTACTAATATACTTTATATAGAAACGGAGGTATTAGCATGTTCATTGGCAGACATAAAGAACTTAGTGCATTAGAGAGTCTGTACAAATCAGATAAATTCGAATTTGCAGTAATCTATGGAAGGCGCAGGGTAGGAAAGACAGCATTGATTAACTATTTTATAGATAATAAAAAATCTATATATTTTATGGGATTAGAGAGCAATGAAAAACAAAATTTAGAAAACCTGAGTAAAAGCATAATTGAATTTAGTAGTGGCATTTGGGCTGACAGTTATTTTGCATCTTTTCAGGCTGCACTTGAATATGTATTTGAACTGGCAAAAAAAGAGCGTATTATACTGGCAATAGATGAATACCCCTATGTAGCAAGAGCCTCAAGAAGTCTTGCATCTACATTACAGATGCTGATTGATAAAAATAAAGATGAATCAAAATTGATGCTCATTCTATGTGGTTCTTCTATGTCATATATGGTGGATAAAGTTTTGGCATACAAGGCACCATTATATGGAAGAAGGACTGCACAGCTGAAGGTTATGTCATTTGAGTTTGAAGAATGCTGTGATTACTTGAAATATTTATCAGATGAAGATAAGGCTTTGATGTATGGTATTGTGGGAGGAACACCACAATATCTGCTCCAGATGAATGATAAATTAAGTGTAGAAGAGAATGTTAAAAATACTTATTTAAATCCCATTTCTTTTCTGTATGAAGAGCCGGTAAATCTATTAAAACAGGAGGTCAGAGAGCCTGCAATTTATAATGCGATTGTTACTGCTATAGCAATGGGATATTCTAAAATGTCAGAAATATCGACAAAGGTAGGAGAGAGTACCACAGTATGTTCAGGATATATTAAAAATCTGATTGATTTAGGAATAATCAGGAGAGAAGTTCCATACGGTGAGAAAATTTCGAGGAAATCTATTTATTCTATTGAAGATAATATGTTTTGTTTTTGGTATAAATTTATTCTGGGTAATATGTCAATGATTGTACGAGGTGGAGCAGATCTTGTATATAAGCGTATTGAAGCCGGGCTATCTGGTTATATGGGAAGAGTATTTGAAGAAATATGCAAACAATATTTGTGGAAACAGCTTATGAGAGGAAATATGCCTATAGAATTTGTTTCCCTTGGACGCTGGTGGGGCAATGATTCTAAAAATAAAACTCAGGCTAAAATTGATATTATGGGAGAGCAGGATAGTTCTTCGGCAATTTTTGCTGAGTGCAAATGGCGAAATGAGAATGTGGATTTGGATATTCTTGAAATGCTGATTGAACGTAGCAGACTATTTAGCTATACTAATGTGCATTACTTTGTATTCTCGAAGACAGGATTTACTAAAGGTTGCGTAAATAAAGCGAGGGATATGGGGAATGTGACCTTGGTTAGCTATAAGGATATTGTTAATTTATTTGCATCAAAAGGAGAGCAGATATGAGACTATTGCTTGCAGAGGATGAAAAATCGCTTTCAAAAGCTGTAAAAGCCATACTTGAAGCCAGTAAATATAGTGTAGATGCAGTATTTGACGGAGAAGAGGCACTGGATTATATTGAAACGGATACATATTATTGAAGTAGTTCAAAAAAGAGGTGATACATATGTATTTAGAGGAGATAATTAGAGATACACAGCTAGAGAGTGATAAGTTTGAAAGCAAAGCAGTACTAAATCGTGAGGATATTATTGGCTGGCTTAAAAGTATTGCGGGGCTTTAGTTGCTTGCAATGTAATGGAGGCTGCAGGAACAGGGTTTGACAAGATTATGGAAGAGTATGCATCTGCTGATGAAGCACATAAACCATATATTTATTCAAAATCTGATCATTTTACATTGGTACTTCCTGACTTAACTTATGATAAGGGTATTGAGAATGATGGTGTTATTGCCCTTAACTTTATACCGGTTTCAAAAGGAACAGAATTAGATGGAAAAGTATTGTCCTTCTGTTATCTTAAAGCTCATAAGGTTTCAGAAATAGCTGAATATCTTGGTATCAGTGATTCGACTTATTTCAGAAAAAAGGTATTAAATAATCTTGAAAAACATGGATATCTGGAGAAAAGTAAGGTTTCAAGAGCAGCATATTATAAGACAAATCCTGATATGGTAAGGGTTGAATAAGATAAAATTCAAACTAAAAACTTAACTAGAATTATTGGATTTTATATAATTTTTGAGAAATAAAATATAAAAAAGGAGAAGATTATGAGTAAATTATTAAAGAAAGCTATATTATTGCTTTGTTTTTTGGTTGTTGTTTTAGGAGTAAGATTAGAAAAGGTATTTGCAGAATCAAAACCAATTTTATTAAAAGATGGGGAAAATATAGGTAATGGATATACTTATTGGTATAATCAGGATTTGGCAAATCCACAAGAAGAGTCTGTTAAAAATCAATATACAATAAAAAAGGGTGATTATGATATTATATTTAAAACAACTGGTCCATATAAAGATGAAGTTTATGATGATATATATTTGACAAAAATGACTATAACAGATAAAAATGGGAGATTGGTGTATGAAGGAAATTGTGGTACCAAAGGCACTATTGATGGGGTAGTAGTTGGAAAAAATATGTACTATACAGTAAAGTGCTTTGGAGGCTATGAACTTTGGAAAATAGACTTTAATAATGGTAGACGTAAAAAATTAAGAGCTGAATGGGGATTTCGGTTTAATTTTTATGGTAAAAAAATAAAAGATGTAATGTATCTTAAAAATTGGTCAGGAGATGGTGATGGCGGTGGATTTACAATAAATATAAAAACAGATAAGATGAAAGACTATACTTATCTGACTTCTGATGGTAATTATATTTATTCTGCTGTACGTAAGGGCAAGTATTTAGAGATATATAAGGCAAATTTGGATTTTTCAAATGAAAAGCATTTAGGTGATATTAAATTTGAGAATAATATAATGGGTTTAGTTAAGGCAGATAGTAAATTTTTATACTGTTATACTTCTAGTGCTGAAAAAGCAAGTAAAATCAAGCTTATTGTCTCTCTTAAACTTGCTTTTTATGCTTCTATAACAACCTTCATTCCACTGGTTTCTGAAGTACTAAATTGAACGCTCCACTTATAATAACGAGCAATTTGTTTAACGATCCTAAGACCTATTCCGTGTTCTTGAGCATTTTCTAAGTTGTTTAAAACAGGTGTGTTAAGTTTTTTTAATTGTTCTGCAGACACTCCAATACCATCATCTGAAAATTCGATGGTAAACTTATGTGAACGGTGAATTGATTTGCTGATCTTTATTTTAATACTACAACCATTTGGATTATGATGGATGGAATTATTAATAATATTCTCTATAACCCTTTGAAATAGACTTTCATTTACCTTAAGGATAATATTTGAAGCATCTTCTTCAATTTCAAAATCAAATTTATATTTTTGCTCAAATTCCCGATTCATAATATCAATGAGAATTTTTCTTGTTTTTGAACCGACCTTAAAACTCGTGTTTTCAAAATGATCTAGTCCAAAGTCCAACTTACTGGATACATTTAAATTCGCAACCATGTTTCTAATTCGTTCTCCCTGTTTTTCAATAATTTCTGCTTGAATCCGATTTTTTTCTGATTGCGGATCTTTTCTGATTTGATCTGCATGCCCCATGATAAGTGTTAATGGTGTCCTGATATCATGAGAAACACCTGCTATCCATTCTGTTCGGTCAGATTCCTTTCGTCGCAAAACTCTCTTTTGGATGTATAAAGGTATTAGAACCAAAATTAAAATATTTATAAAAATAATTAAAGGCAGGATGCGAGATAAGTTTTGTATAGTATCTATTTTATAAACTAAATTATATTTCCATTCAGTGTTTTTTGGTTCTCCAATAATTAAGAGTCCTTCATCTATGATATATGTCTGTACAGGGTAGTCCTTCAGATAATATCTTGTAAAGGCTGCAACATCTTTTAATGAGTATTGCTTATTTAATTCTTCAGGTAAATTTTTACTTAAAATTATTATTCCATCATCGTTCAGGAGCATAAGAAAATTATTATTCTTCGTCAACATTTCTCCTGTTTGTTCTGACAGCGTATAGTAGTTCCCTTCTCTTTTGATATTGTTGATGATTTCTGCTTCATCAAATGTAGTGACTTTTACCTGGCTGTATAAGATGATCAAGTTAATGGCAATTAATCCGATAGCACAGAATAAGAATATGACAAGATACAAAATAATATTAATCTTTTTTGTTTTCATTTATTTCTCCAACCGATACCCCAAACCTCGAACGGTTATAATGTACTTAGGTTTAGAGGGATCATCTTCAATTTTTTCACGCAAATGACGAATGTGAACAATTAAGGAACTCTCCAACCCATAACTTCCATCCGGCCATAGGGTTTCACACAGATCATCAATAGAAACTATTTTTCCACGATTTTCTACTAATTTTTTTAAAATTATATACTCTTTTGCTGTTAGCGAAGTCACTCTATTCTGTCTGGTGACTGTCCCTGCATCTGTAGAGAACTCTACTTCTCCTAATTGAATTTTAGACATTTTTTCGGCATTCCTGCTTATTCTCCTTAAAACCGCTTTCACTCGAAGCAATAGTTCCATAGGCAAAAAGGGCTTTGTTATATAGTCATCTGCGCCTAAACCAAGCCCTCTTAAGCGATCAGAATCTTCGTCACGCGCAGACAAAAAGATAACAGGTGTATCAAATTGATCTTGTTTTAGTAAATCAAAATATAAATCAAAACCATTTCCATCTGGTAAGGTAACATCAAGTAAAATTAACTGATACACGTTGCTCTTAATTAAACAGTTGGCTTCATAACAGTTCGATGCTCGATCTATATATTTATATCCTTCATGTTTCAAAATCTGATAAACCATCTCAAGTAATTCTGGCTCATCATCCACTAATAAAATATTACTATTATACATAATTAATCCTCAACACAATTTGGTGTTATCATTATAACATTTAAAACAAATGAGATGGTGTCTTTGACCATTTCTTAATGTAATCATAAGGTAGGCACAAGCGACATTTAATCTTATTACGCTATCATATGATTCAGGAGGAAAAAACAATGCAAAATATGATTGAATTACATAATGTTACAAAAAAGTTTGGAGATGTTACTAATGTCAATATTAAGGAATTAACTCTCAAGACGGGTGAAATTTATGGATTTCTTGGCCCTAATGGTGCTGGAAAGTCAACGACAATGAAGATGATCCTGTCTTTAATGTCACCAACGTACGGACAGATTGAGGTAATGGGTCAACCAATAAAAGATAGCCTCACTTATCTTAATAAAATAGGATCTATGATAGAGGAGCCGTCTTACTATCCTAATTTAACAGGATACGAGAACTTACTTGTCTTCCAAAAAATGCTGGGATTTGATGAATCAAATATACAGGAAACATTAAGGCTTGTTGGATTATGGAATAAAGACAATAAAAGAAAACTTGTTAAGTCCTATTCTCTTGGCATGAAACAGCGTCTGGCACTTGCTTTTGCACTCGTAAAAAAACCTCAGATTCTTCTGCTTGATGAACCTACAAATGGACTTGATCCATCCGGCATTCATGAAATCAGAGAATTGATTATCAAATTGTCGAAAGAATACGGTATCAGCATTCTCATTTCGAGCCATATTCTTTCGGAAATTGAGCAGATTGCTGATCGGGTTGGAATAATCAGTCATGGTCAGTTAGTTTATGAGGGTAAGATCAGCCAGATCAAAGCAAACGAATGGATTGAAATAGAAGGAAACTTAAATACTGACGAAGTAAACGATATTATTTCCAGGCATCCACAAACTTCATTGAAAGAAATCAATGATCATTTATTGAAAATTGCAAATCAAAATAATGATGAACTTGCTCTGTTTATATCTGAGTTAGTTTTTCAAGGAAATTTAATTTATCGTGTAGAGAGAAAAAAAGAAAATCTGGAGACGATCTTTTTGAATTTAATAAAGGAGGCCTGATCCATGTTGCAAAACATAAAAATTGAATTGCTTAAAATTCGCCGTACTCACATATTTTTGATATTATTCGTCATAATGATCATTGCAAGCCTTTGGCAGCTTTTTGCAATTAATAGTGAATTGTCGCATTCAAATTTGCATAATATTGCTGTTTTTTATAACAATCAAACGGTAGACTGTCTTATATTGCCCATTATGGTCAGCATATTTGCGTCTAAGATTATCAGTAACGAGAAAGAGGGGCAGACATTTAAGTTACAACAATCAAATGGAACTGAAATTTACAGGATATTTTTATCCAAGATACTGCTGATGGTTAGTACTTCTATAGTTCTTTTTGTGATGGAAACGACTTTTCGATATGTATATGCTTCTATAAATGGTATACATACCAGTGTAATGTTGCTTCTGCTCTTTTTGATAGGTCAAGTGCTGACAGTATTCCCTTTGATTTGTATATTCCTTGTTTTATCATTACTTTTAAATAAACAGGGAATTGTATTAGCAATCGGCTTCTTGTTTGGTTTTTTGGGAATCGTAATGATATCGCGCAGCCAGTCAATTTTAAGTTTCTGGTTGCCGGGAACAGGAAATGCCTATCTTGCCCCTTACAAGTATCATCTTATTGATAATGCTCAGCTTTCATATGAGTACACACTGGATCAATATTTGCCAGTTCGTCTTTTGATTTATATCTTATTCTGTTTATTGATTTATATGATAGCTCGGATGGTAATCCGCAGAAAGGAGATTTCTCTTATATGATGCTACACTATATAAAGTCGGAATGGAAAAAAGCCAGTAAAATACAAGCAGTTTTTATAACTTTCATATTTCTTGCTATTTCAAGTTTTATTGGTCTGGGCATATATTTTGCTAATCGAGAGGTATTGGAGGATGGAACACAGTCGCTTGTTCTATGGGGACAATTGACTTTTTACTATAGCCAAGTTCTTTTTGCACCGATGGTGGCTATTTTAACAGCTATCATTATGATGCCGGAATTTGAAAGAAATACCTTAAGCATGTTGAAAGCAAATAACATTTCTATTAATGGAATGTTGAAAGGAAAGTTTGTTGTAGTATTTGCATTGCTAATTCCTGTTCAGGTAATGCTATTTGTTGTTTATGTATCCGGTATGGCTACGGCACATATTCAAATAGATCATTCTGTCTTCGTGAATGTAAGATGGCTACTGATATCAATGGTTGCTTCCATATCGCTTATTTTCATACAATATTATATTTGTGTTAAAACGCGGAGCTTTGGTCAGGCAGTTGGTATTTCAAGCCTTGGTGCCATGGGTGGATTTATCATTCTTTTTATTAATCAAAATATAGGATATATTTATCCTTATTCGCTTCCAATGATAGCTCTTAGAAGTCGAAAACTTGTCGATTTTTCTCCGCTGGAGTTTGTATTTTTCATTTTTGTTTGTTTGATATATGCAATGATTTTTTATCATTTAACTAAGAAAGAATTGATGAGAAAATAATCTGATAGTAAGGAAAAATTCATAGCGATGCTAAGGTATACTTATTTATCAGAAATTATAGTAGGATTAGCACTAAGAATCAATTTATTTGGTGTTCCGGAAATCATCACATCTGCAGGTCATCTGAGACTCAGGGATTGCCGAAATGGCATGAACTGAGATCTTTCGTTAAAGCTTCCCATTAAACGTGATATTTAACGATGTATTAAACTCTGCAACACACATAAGATGAAAACCAAACGTAGGATTGAACGCAATATAAGACGATAGATTAAATGCCGTCCCGATAAGGTTTTCAAGCAAAAACAAATTTGCTTGGAATCTTATTGTGATATACAATAAAAGCGATTATATTTTGACTAAAATATAATCGATAAAATTCATAAGGAGCGTTATACTAAAATAAAGTTATTGTGAGAGGAGGATACTTATGGCAGCTTTTATAGTAATTTATGTATTAGCAATTTTGGGAATGGTAGGCTTTTTCTTTTTTGCAGGAACAACAATTGTAAGATTAACATTATTTACCTTAGATAAATTCGCTCTTTTTATAGCTACTTGGTATTACACTCATACATATTTTTCTATGAAATTTTCGTCAGGAAATGCGGTTTATTTTTGGGATACTATAGCCTCTTTATTGGCAGTCGGACTGTATACATTACTATTTAAATTACTATACAATAGATTTTCAATAATTGGTAAAATAATAAATTTTGCAATATCTTTCTTTCATTTTCAATATACTTATTATTGGAATATGAATTGTTGTTACTAAATAAGCTAATCTCCTTGTCCCAACAATCCATACCCATTATTTATAGCAAAATCACAAATTTCAGTTAGTTTTTTTGCAAAAATTTTTATTTTAGTAAAACTCAAATTATATTTAGCAATCAATTTATTTTCATCAATTTTGCAATGTTCTACCCATTCTGTTATAGAAATGGAAAAAAATTTTATTTTATCTACATTTTTGTTATCGATATATATTTCTCCGTATGGGTCAAATTTATAGTAATAATTGTAATTTTCAAAATTATCTTTGAAATCGTATAAAAAATCCCCAATATTATTAGGCTCGACAACACATATTTTATTATTTGTTTTTGCTGAATTTTGTGCTAAAAAAATAACTAAAGACATAATATCTCCTTATTTGATTGGATATGCTGTTACTACATTTCCATATTCATCTATTACCACTTTCATTTTATTTAAACTTTTAATTCCCTCAGTGCCTATTTTTCCGTAAAAATTTTTTATAAATATATATCCTTTTCTGCCGTTTATATTATTAGATATTGTAGACGCACTACTTGTTAACGTTTCCTTAATCGCCCATTTTATATCAAAGTTTTTCACAAATTTAGATTTATTTTTTAACCTCATCTACATTTAAGAGTAATTTCCCACCTTTTCTAAAATATGCAGAAGAAGGTAATGCAGGCAACAGAGCAACTGTGTCAAGAGCTGCCCAACCTAAATTTGCAAGTGATGGTTCGTTAAAGAATTCAGCCCAACTTGCACCTGCCATAACTACATCTAAGGCATTCCAAATTGTTCTTGGTTTCATTGGAGAGTTATAGAATCTGTCCACATAGTATGCAGTTCCATACTTTGTTTCAACTTTTCCTACTATTTTACCATAAGGAAATATTTTCTTAACTTCTTCGTTCACATTTTCTGATTCCGATGATTGAACATTTAATAAATTAAAATAATGTGAATTTGCTCTATTTTCAGCAAAAACCGGAATATTACTACTAAAAGTTATAATAAAAACAAGTAAGAAAGACAATATTTTTTTGAAATTGTTTTTCTTAGATAAATCCTTTCTCTGATTGATAAAATTTTGTCTACATTGATACTGAATAGTTAACTATTGTAATTGGTATAATATAATAAATTATTTAGTTTTTCAAGTAGCATAAAAATATTGTTTCTATCTCTCATTTTCAATATACTTGCATAGAGCTTTCAATTTGCTTAATTTTACCTAATGTATCTTGCCTTTGTGAAGCCATTTCTTGTAGCTTTTTATCAAGTTCATCATAAGAATTTACTCCGTACGTACAGGGGTTTGGGGATACTCCCAAACAAGCTGAAATTGACGAATTTATCCGCAGTGAAAGCGAAAGGATATGTCAATTTTTCGTAAGTGCATATGCACTTACTGTGCTTGTTATAAAACTTCGGAAGAGATTTTGATGTTTCTTGTATTTACAATATTTAAGCTATTGAGATTAAAGAATTGTCTATATTAAAGTAAAATAAGGCAAAATATAAGGATAAATCTTTTAGATTTTAAGTATCTCATAAACAAAAAATATTTGGAAAAAATGCGGTATAATTGTTGTCGAAGGTATAACAAAATCGGTATAACTCAAAATTGAAAATTTTATTTTTTTGCACTTTTTACTCATAACATTTTTTATAAATGTTAGTATAATATGAGCAAATAAGAAGAAAGGAAGAAAAACTAATGCTACAAGAAAAAATTTTAGCTGAAGCAATTGAAGAAGTGCCAGAAATGGAACTTGAAGAAATTGCTGGAGGTAAAAAAGGTTGTGGTTGGTTCTGCACTATTACAGACGATTGCCCTAATTTAGTGTTTGTGTGCTGCTAATTAAAGACCAGTTATAGGGAAATATACATTAGATGAAGAAGAGTTTTTATCCTTAAAGCCTGCATAGATATAATGGAACTACAATAGCTAGAGAATTTTGTTCTTTAGAAAGTGAAAAAAATGGAATGTATAAATTATCGGGAAGTAATATGTTAGATATAGAATTAGATAATGTTAGTTATAGATATGAATATAATAGTGATGAAGTTTAAAAAATATATCTTTAAAAATAAGGGATGGGGAATTTGTTTCTATTATAGGTAAAAGTGGATGTGGAAAATCTACACTTGCGAAAATAATATTAGGTTATTAAGAAGCAACAGATGGGGTTGTTAATTATAATAATGTAGACATAGTTACCGAAAAAATAATTCAAAGAAATATAGGAGAAAAAATAATGAACAAATTAGAATTAAAAAAAGTGTATAAAAAATACAATGGTCAAGAGAAGTATGTATTAGATGACATTTCACTAAATGTTAAAGATGGTGAGTTTGTATCCATTATGGGTAGGAGTGGCAGCGGAAAAACCACTTTGTTAAATTCCGTATCTACAATTGATAAGATTAACAAAGGAACTATTTTATGTGGAGATGTGGACATTTCCAAGCTGACAGATAAAGAGGCATCAGAATTTAGAAAAAATGAAATAGGATTTGTTTTTCAAGACTATATGCTTTTAGACAGTTTAACAATTAGAGAAAATATCGCTGTGGCATTATCTCTTAAAAAAGTAAATAAAAAAGAAATAGATAAAAGGATAGATACATATGCTGAAATGCTTGGAATTTATGACCAGTTGGATAAGTATCCATATCAGCTTTCAGGAGGACAAAAACAAAGGGCAAGCATTATAAGAGCAATAATCAAAAAACCTCTTATACTGTTTGCGGATGAACCTACAGGTGCTTTAGATCTGAAATCATCAAAGGATATAATGAAAATTTTTGAAAAAATAAATAAAGAGCTGAATGTAACTATAGTTATGGTAACGCACGATGCAATTTCATCTTCTTATTCAGACAGAGTTGTATTACTGAAAGATGGAAAAATTGAAAAAGAAATATACAGAGAAAATAATGGAATATTTTATGAAGATATAACAAATTCATTATCTAAGTTAGGAGAATAAAATGGAATTTAAGATTACTAAGGCAAATATAAAATCAAACTTCTTTTTGTATAAAGTTTATTTTTGGGCAACTGCAATTATCCTAACTATATTTTCAGCATTTTTAAATTTTTCATCAGATAGTATGATATTAGAAAGAATCAGCGAAAGTGGTAGAGTTGAAGCAATGGCAAAAGCTATCTATTTTTTTCTGCTAATTTTGGTTGTGTTCTTTCTTATGTATTTTAATCACTTCTTTTTAAAAAATAGAAGTAGAGAAATAGGCATACTTGCATTACTTGGATTTTCAAAAGCTGAACTGGTAAAAATTTTATGCTATGAGAGTATTGTAATATTATCACTAAGCTATATCTTTAGTGTGGTGCTGGGAGCATTTGCGTATTTAGGTATTAAAGTGGCTCTTATAGGCATATTAAATCTTGGCATATATCCTAATTTATATATTGATTCCGGTGCAGTGATAAAACTGTTATTGATAGCTTTTGTTATATTTATGGTAAATATGGTTATTAATTTGATTTTAGTGATGAAACATTCTTTGATAGAATTTGTTAATTACTCTAAAAAGAGTGAAAGAATTGTAAAAATAAGACCTGTGATGTCTATTTTGGCGTTTTTATTAATTATCAGCGGATATATAATTTGTTTGACAAGTTACTTTGGAATAAAAGGAATATGGAAAATAGGAGTTACACCTGTTTTTGTATTGGTTGCTGCCTTAATAGGGTTTGGAACAATTATACTTGTAAAATTTGGAGTGCCATATATATTAAACAAAATCAAACGAAATGTGAATAAATTATATACGCCGGTGGGTAATATTGTATATCCTAAAGTAATTTTTAGAATATCATCAAAAAACAAATTATTGATAGTTTTAAGCTTACTTATAACAATGACAGTTACAATGATTGGTATAATGACATTTACGCTTGTATATCCGATGAAAGCGATTGATAGATTGAATCCGTCTGTAATTGAGTATAATTCTAAAAATGATATATTTAATGAGGACAAGCTATCAGAAATTGCAAAATTAAATAATGCTGATGTGTTGAATACCACGATATTGAGAGTGAAGACCACGCCAAGCATTCCTATAACAGAAAGTGGAAATAAGGAAATAGATTTTTTTGATATTGTGAAGTTTAGTGATTATAAGAGGTTGATGGAAGCTCAGGATAAAGAAAATAAGATAGAGAAATTAGAAAAAGATGGATATTTGTTAATAAACTACTATCCTACTGAGAAACCTTTATATATCAAATTTACTCTTTACAACGACGATGAAATCAATATAAAGAAAGTAAATACAAATAATATTTTTAGTTTTGCTAACAGCGTAACAACTCTTGTGGTTGATGATGCTTATTATGAAAAATTAAAAACAGAAAATATCGGAGAAAATATTAACATAACTACTATAAATGGAAAGGGGTTAAGAGATAGCAAAGATTTTTATGAAAATTTTAAAGAAATAGAAGATATTCAAAGTAGTTATTTAAAAAAATATACTATTGTAAGAGATAATTCATCTACATTTATATTTATTTCTTTTATAGCAATATTGCTTGTTATATGTACTGCAAGTATTCTCTATTTCACAAATTTGATTGAAATAATTGAAAATAAAGAAGAATATAATTATCTTGGCAAAATTGGATATTCTAAAGTAGAGATTATTAATATCATAAAAAAAGAAATAGGTGTGCTATATAAAATACCACTAATTATAGGAATTTTGAATGGAGGTTTTATGTTGTTTTCTTTTCGCCATATATTGATTGATAAGTTAGTAGGTTCAAAAGATTTGATAACAACGACATCTGTAACCCTAATTTCTTTTATAGGAATTTATTTCTTGTTTTACCAAATGACAAAAAAAGCAGCAAAAAAAATGATTAAAATATAATATGTGTTATAATAAGTAGGATTGGATATACTGATCCTATTTATTTATTGGAGGTGGTAATAGTTTGTACGAGATAGTTCCTTTTTTTAAAGAAAATATAAATAGATATAGTTGGATAATGTTTATAATAGTACAGCAAATTCTTTTTCTGTTTTATTTAAAAACAAATATTTTGTTCGGTGAAATTTTATTTGTTGATGCTATGGTCTTAATTTTTGATTTGATAAGTATAATATATATTTATTTGGCTTGCCATATTAGGAAAAACAATGAAATTTTCCTAAAAAAAATTATAATTTATGTATCATTAATTTGTTGGCAGCACTTTTTTGTATTAAACGAAAACAATTTTTGGTATGGAATGGGAGCGATACTTCAGCCAATAGTAACATATGTTTTCACTATTGGAAGTTTCAATTTATTGTTATATGGAAAGACGGATTTTAAGAGGAAAATTGATACTTTTATTTGCATTGTTTTGTGGTTGATAGTGCCGATGTTTTTGGTAAATAGAACCATATTTAATTTTATGTACCTTATATTATTTGTCGGATTGCATTTGTATCCATTTTTAATAATGGTATTTTATAGGAAATATTTTAATAGCATTTTATCAAAAATTAGAAAAGAGTGTACTCTTTTTTCTTTTTTTCTTTTGTTTTTATTGTGCTTAATTTTTGTAGACGGGTTTGTTAAAATTGGCTTAGTTTATTCAAATATAGGCTGGTATGTGGTTACAATTACAATATGTGTTATTACTTATTTGAGATTTGTTCAAGAAGTATTATTAGTAAAAAGCAAAAATATTGTTGGAAAAATGACTTTAATCAGTAGCTTTATAATATTATTATTTGTTGCGTTATGGATGCTGATACTATATCAAAATGTGAAAAGATTTGATTATATAGTATTATATTTAGGATTAACCGAGCTATTTATGTTTATAATTGTATTATACATAAAGATATATTTGGAATATAGATTGTATATCAGGGCTTCTAATTTGGAAAATAGTAAGTTTATAAGTATGCTGAAAGTAGAGGAAGAAATCAAAGAGCAATTTGCGGAATATTTACATGATGATATTTTGCAAAGTGTTATTGCTGTAAAAAACATTACTCAAATATCTTGTATAGAGAATGAAAATAAAAAACTAATAGTAGGCGAATTAAATAATTTGGTGGATAGTATTAGAAATGAAGTAGATACCCAAAAACCAATCATTAATTCAGATGTAAATTTAAAAATGGTATACAGGGAATTGATAAATAGTTTATGTAGGAAATATAAAACAAACAAGATAGTTAACTTTAGATGTACTGATGAATTAAATATATATTCACCTTATTCTGCAATCATATATAGAATGATTAAGGAGCTTATAAATAATGCAATAAAATATTCTGAAGGATATGTAACCAATCTTTATTTAGATGTTAGATTTGATAATATCTACATAAAAATAAATAATATTACTCAAAATGATGAAATAAAAATAGGTAATGGACTTAATAATTTAAAAAAGAAGGTTGAATTTTTAAAAGGAAAAATAGATATTTATATCGAAGATGGTTGTTATTATGTAGATATTATAATACCAATGGAAAGGAGGGTTTGTTTTGAAAATATTGTTAATTGATGACCATAAATTATTTTCACTTAGTATACAGATGATTTTGAAACAAAATACAGAAATAGAAAAAATTGATATAATGTCAGATATAAAAGATTTAGAAAATATAAATACTGCACAATATGATATTTATTTAATAGACATTAACCTTAATAATATTTCAGAAGAAACAGGATTAGAACTTGCTGAAAAATTAATAAAAAAAGATAATAGTATTTGTATTGCAATACTAACAGGACACTTGAAGTTAATGTATGAAGAAAAAGCAAGTAAAATAGGTGCTAAAGGATTTATAGATAAAAATATAGAACCTGAAGAACTTATAAAAATTTTAAAATTAATATATGCCGGAGGAAAATATTTTAAAAATATCGAAACCAAAGAGTTTTTTTATGATAAATTAACTCCTGCTGAAATAAAAATTCTTTCTTTAACAAGGAAAGGCAAAAGCATAGATGAAATTACCAAAGAAGTCTATATAAGTAAAAGAACAGTATTTAATCATTTGAACAACATATATTCTAAACTTGAGGTTAATAATAAGCAAGAGGCTGTGTATAAGGCTGAACAGTTAGGATATTTTTTTGATTTTTAATGTTTGGTGTGAATTTAATATGTGAGAAATTATAGAGGGGAAAAATAGGCTGAATAATAAAAATATATTATGAAAATAAAAAAGGAGATTTGAAACAGGATATGCATTTCAGGAGATATCTAAGCAAGTGTGCATCAAATGTTTTGGCAGAAAGCATTCTGCTGGCTATAGCCAGGAATATGAATAAACTGCATAACAAAATTCAAAAAGGTAAAACAGGCACACATTTATTTAAGTTAAAAAGTGCATAAATTTAGAAAAATCAATATTGCCTTGCAGAAGTCATTCAAGGCTTTTTTAGTATACACTTTTTTATGGCACTTGGTAATAAATATAGATTTATATAGTTGAAAACTCATAAAAAAGGGATTGCACATTAACTTTTAAAAATTTGTTAATGCGACAGCCCCAGAGGTCCCAGAAGGAGATTTGGAACAAATGAAAACTTTGACCGGAACGGAAAGGAGGGTGGCAGATAAAATTTGTCTTAGAATATCTTTCATTTTTACAGCAAATATGGTATGATATGGGTGCTTATCAGAGTAAAAAGGAGTAACACCCATGGTTTTTTCGAGTATTTTGTTTCTTACAAGATTCCTGCCACTGGTACTGGCAATTTATTTTATAGTGCCAAAGCGTATAAGGAATCTTGTTTTGTTTTTGTCAAGTATACTTTTTTATGCTTGGGGAGAGCCTATATATATCTTGCTTATGTGTTTCACTATAACAGTGGATTATGTTTTTGGAATTATTATTAATAAACAAATGGGAGCAGGTAAAAAAAATGGAGCAAAGGTTTCACTGGCTTTAGCCGTAGTAATCAATCTTTTATTACTAGGCTTTTTTAAGTATGCCAATTTTACTATAAATACTGTAAATTCACTTACGGGAGCAGGAATTGCAGCTATAAAACTTGCACTTCCGATAGGTATTTCTTTTTACACATTTCAGAGCCTTTCCTATGTAATAGATGTTTACAGAGGAGATACCAAGGTACAAAAGAGCATATTGGATTTTGGAACTTATGTGACTCTTTTTCCACAGCTCATAGCAGGACCGATAGTAAGATACCGTACAGTAGCAGAGGAAATGCAGGGTAGAGTAGAGAATAAAGCAGATTTTGCAAAAGGAATCAGTCGTTTTATTTTCGGCTTGGGAAAAAAGGTGTTGCTTGCAAACAATGCTGGCTTGCTTTGGGATAGTGTAAATGCACTTACAAATTCGCAGATGTCGGTGGGAGGATTTTGGTTAGGTATCCTTGCATATACTTTCCAGATTTATTTTGATTTTTCAGGATATTCAGATATGGCGATAGGTATGGGACTTATGTTCGGTTTCCATTTTGACGAAAATTTTAACTATCCATATATGGCAAAGTCAATAACTGAATTTTGGAGAAGGTGGCATATTTCACTTTCTACTTGGTTTAAAGAGTATGTATACATCCCTCTTGGAGGAAACAGAGAGGGAATTGTTAAACAGATTAGAAATATAATAATTGTTTGGATGCTTACAGGATTTTGGCATGGAGCAAGTTGGAATTTTGTAGCTTGGGGGCTTTATTATGGAGCAATTCTCATTATGGAAAAAATATTCTTATTAAGATGGATTGAAAAAGCACCTATATTTATAAGACATATTTATACAATGCTCTTAGTAATTGTAGGATGGGTCTTATTCTCTTTTGACTCATTTAAAAAGGGAGCATCATTTCTGGCAGGAATGTTTGGACTTGGAGGCTATGATATTATAAATACTGAATTTATTTATCTTTTATTAAACAATCTAAGCCTTATTATAATCCTTATTTTTGCAAGTACGGATTTACCTAAAAAATGTATTGAAAAAGTTGCATCTAAAGAGAAAATGGCAGGTAAATTCATAAATATTGTTGTACTGGAAATAATTTTTGGAATGTGTGTAGCTTACCTAGTTGCAGCGACATATAATCCGTTCTTGTATTTCAGGTTCTAATGGGAGAGATATATGAAGATATTAACTTATGAAAATGCTAAGATAGCAGTCTTTGGAACTACCTTAGCGGTATTATTTTTGGGAGCTGTACTCCATAAACCGATAGAGTTTTCAGAAACAGAGAACAGGTATCTTGAACAAAGACCTAAACTTACGACAGCCAAACTTTTAGATGGAAGTTTTATGAAAGATTACGAAACATTTATTACCGATCAATTTCCAAAAAGAAGTTTCTTTATGGGAGTAAAGACGGCTCTTGAGAGATTTCGTGGAAGAACGGATGATAATGGAGTATATTTTGGAAAAGAGGGCTATCTTTTTGGAAAGTATGATGGTGCTTTGTTTGAGTCGGAAACGGCTAAGAACAACATGACTGTAATAGCAGACTTTGTAAAAATGTATGCAGATAAATTCGGTAAAGAACATTTTAAGATAGCACTTGCTCCATCTTCTTCAGAAATATTGAAAGATAGGTTACCTGCCAATGCACCTGTTTATAATCAGACGGGTTTTATAGATAAGGTAATCAAGAAAGCAGGAGATGATTTTGTAATAGATTTAGGCAAAAATCTTAAAGAGCATATAGATGAATACATTTATTATAAAACTGACCATCACTGGACAAGCCTAGGAGCTTATTACGGTTATGAAACCATAGCAAGGGCAATGGGACTTGAGGTTTTGCCTTTAAAAGATTTTAAGGCGGATATTGTTGATAAAGATTTCCTTGGAACTTATGATTCTAAGGTAAATACAGGGATTACAGGCGGAGTGATACCGGACAGTATTACAATTTATTTTTCAGAAGAGATAGACAAAGCCGGTATGATGTGGGATAATGACAAGGATAAGACTTTTAACAGCATCTACCATTTGGATGCTCTTAAAGGAAAAGATAAGTACACAGTCTTCTTTGGTGGCAATCATAGCGTGACAGATATAAATACAGAAAATAAAACAGGTAAGACTCTGCTTATTATCAAAGACAGTTTTGCACATAGTCTTGCACCATTTCTAATTAAGGACTATGATAGGATAATAATGCTTGACCTCAGATATTTTAATAAGAGTCTTAAAAAATATCTGAATGAGAATAAAATTACAGATTTACTTGTACTTTACAGTACGCCTGACTTAGCAGAGGACGCAAATATTGGCAGATTGTTGAGGTAGATATGTTAAAAAAAGCTTTGAAGATTTCATTTATAATTTCAATTTTTTTTGCAGCAGTATTAGCAGGAGCAGCCTTTTTAACAAAGACTACAAAAGAAAATATCAAAAAAGCAGAAACTACTGTTCCTGATAGGGTAGAGTATGCAAAGCCTGAAATTATTACAGCAGAAAGTATGTATAAAAAGGTGGCAAAAAAGCTTAAGACTAAAAAGCCTGAAGTATATTCTATGAAATATCAAAAAATGGCAAAAAGTATAATAGACAAGTTCAAAAAAAAGAGAAAATATACTTTAGACTCTCCACTTTTAATTGTAAATCCTTATGGAACTAATACTACCGGACTCTATATTTATTTTAAGCATAAGTTTAGAGTAAATACCAAATACACAGTGAGCGTGAAAGAAATTGATGGTAGGGAAAATGTTAAGGCCGGCAATTTTTCAAATTCATTGTATACAAATACAAGTGGAATGCCTCTTGCAGAGCAGGAGGGGCTTATAGTAGGGTTGATTCCCGGTGAACGAAATTATGTATCTGTATATATTTATGATGAAAATAATAAGATGATAGCTAAGGCAGGATATAAAGTAGAAATTCCTGAGTCGGAGTCTGTTACAATGAAAACTCTTGATGTAGCTCATGAGAGGGAGATAAGCCAGATGTCAGAAGGGCTTTATGCTGTATTTGGTTTAGATGATAAGGGTAGAAAGAATAGACACATATTATTTTATGATAATTATGGAGTAATAAGAGCTGAACTTCCACTTGTTACAGGAGGAGAGGCACCTGAAACCAATATAGGACTGATTGATGATAAACTATTTTATGCAATAGACAAGAGAAGGTTTGCTTTAGTTGACAGGATGGGAAAAGTAGAAAAGTTTATTGGACTGGAAGACGGTACGGTAGCTTTTGGTGACATGGATTTAAATACAGGTATAAGAAAGGCAGTTACCCTGTCTAAAAGGAATGGGAATGACGGTATTTCTTCCTTAGATATTTTAGAGGGAAAATCAAAGGAAATAGTGAATTTTAATAAGCTGTTTTCTTCTTATTATAAGAAGGGGGGCTCTAAACTTAAATTTACTTCTGTACAGTTTATAAATGATAATGACCTTATAGTAAGTGAAAAGAATACCTCGTCAACAATAAGAATAAATAATGTTTTTAGAAATCCTAATATTAAGGCGGTTATTTCAGGAACTGATGAATTGAAGTCTGCTTATGAGAAAGTTTTTTATAGTAAGGACGGAGATTTTGTTGGTCAGAAGAGGCAGAGTACCGCTTATATAGATAAGAATGAGAAAATGGATAACAGGCAGTATCATGTAATGGTATTTAATAATAATACCGGAGGTAGGCATTCATTTTATTATAAATATCTTGTAAATGAAGAAAAGATGACTTATAGCTTGGAAAATGCAATAGAACTGCCTTATTCTGCGGATAATGGTAATATTGCTGTAAATAATGGTTATCTTATTGTGGCCTCATCAGATAATGGAAGTTTTGAGGAATACAATCCTGATGGGTACAAACTGGCAAATTTTTCGTTTGCAAATGATAAAAAGGCTTATAGGATATTCAAACATACTATGAAAGGTAGTTGGTTTACAAAATAATGGAATTTAATGAGTTTATAGAAGATAAGAAGATACTGGCAGGAATAGGGAAGTTTGGGTTTAAGCATCCTACTCCGGTTCAGGAAACAGCTTACAAGAAAATAATTGAGGGTGGAAGTTTCTTTGTGCAGGCACCTACAGGTTCAGGTAAAACATTAGCTTACTTGCTGCCGTTATTTGAAAAATATAAAAAGATAGAGCATGAGAATAAGATTGTAATTGTTGCTCCAACTACGGAACTTGCATTACAAATTCACAGACAGGCAGAGCTGGTGAGGGGGAATACAGGTATAGGACTTCATTCGGTGTGTCTTGGTGGCAATACAAGTATAATAAGGCAGATTGAGAATTTAAAGAAAAAGCCACAGATTATAGTAGGTACTTCGGGAAGAATTATAGAACTGATAAGAAAGCGTAAGATAGCTGCTCATTTGGTAAGGACTTTAGTACTGGATGAGGGCGACAGGTTATTTGATAAGAATAATAAAGAAAATACGGATACTTTGATTAAATGTTTTGTAAGAGACAGGCAGCTATTGTTATTTTCGGCCACAGCTACCGGTGCAGCTTTGGAAGGTGCAAGAGCTTGGGATAAAGATATTTCGGAAATTATTGCTGATGGTGGAAAAGAAATTCCGACAAACATCAAGCACTGGTATATAGTTTGTGAAAAGCGTAACAAACTTGAAATGCTGCGTGGAACAACCGGTGCTGTAAGAACAAGAAAAGCTATTATTTTCGTAAATGGTATTTATGATATAGAAGAAACATTTAAAAAGCTTGCTCATCATCATTATCAGGTAGATTTCATAGGTGGCGAGAGGGGAAAAGAAGAGCGAAAGAACGCTATGCAGGGATTTAGGAATAATAAGATTAAATATCTGATAGCAACTGATATTGCTGCAAGAGGTTTACAGTTTGATGATGTAGATACTGTATTTCATTTAAATTTGCCGGAAGATGCTGATACATACCTTCATAGAGCAGGTAGGACAGGAAGAGCAGGAAGGGTTGGAAGAAACCTAAGTATAATAACAGAAAGAGAACTCCCTCTTATAAAAAAATACGAGAAGGCACTTGGCATTAAATTTTCAAGGAAATTTTACTATGATGGAAAGTTAATGGATGTGGAAAAGGGAGATAAGTGAAATCCTCATATTCAGACAAATAATAATCTTAAATAGAAAGACAGGCTGATACTTATAATTGTAACAGCCTGTCTTTATGTTTATTGAATAGGATATTTCTTTGAAAATTAATAAGAATCAAAGCCTCTAAGCATTTTTGCTCTATTTGGATGACGGAGCTTTCTGAGAGCCTTAGCCTCTATCTGTCTGATACGCTCTCTAGTTACATTAAATTCTTTTCCTACTTCTTCAAGAGTCCTTGTCCTTCCGTCAAGAAGTCCGAACCTAAGTACGAGTACTCTCTGCTCTCTGTCGGATAAGGTTTTAAGAAGTTTTTGTATCTGATCCTGGAGCATTGTATAGGCAGCGGCATCTTCAGGCCCCATAATAGTATCATCTTTTATGAAATCTCCAAGGTGGCTGTCATCTTCCTCGCCTATAGGTGTGTCAAGTGAAATAGGGTCAGCAGAAATTTTCATAATTTCACGTACTTTATCTACAGAAAGGTTCATTTTCTCGGCAATTTCTTCCTCGGTAGGTTCACGCCCTAATTCTTGTAGAAGACTTCTAGATATTCTGTAGGCTTTATTTATAACTTCCGACATATGAACAGGTATTCGTATTGTTCTAGACTGATCTGCTATTGAACGGGTTATAGCCTGTCTTATCCACCAAGTAGCGTAAGTACTGAATTTATATCCCTTAGAGTAGTCAAATTTATCAACCGCCTTAATTAGCCCTAAGTTACCTTCCTGAATAAGATCGAGGAAAGAAAGTCCGCGTCCCACATATTTCTTAGCAATACTTACAACGAGTCTGAGGTTGGATTCTGTAAGCCTTTCAGAAGCAGACTGATCGCCTTCGGCAATTTTTTTAGCAAGTTCGACCTCTTCTTCCATGCTCAATAATGGATAATTTCCTATTTCTTTAAGATAAATCTTAACAGGATCATCAGACATGATAGAAAGGGTGATATCATCACTTATGTCAAGGTCGGCATCATCTTCAACTTCCGGAAGGACATCATCAAAAGCATCCTCGTCCATGTCATTGATGTTAATTATTGTAATATTATTATTTTCAAGGTAATCACAAATTTTTTCATATTGATTGGAGTCGATATTCAGATCCTTAAAAAAGTCATTTAATTTATCTGACTCGATAACATCTTTGTTCTTTCTGGCGATTTCAACAATTTGTTCTAATCTGGCAAGAAAATCATCTTTCGAGACTGTTATATTGTTAGCAGATTTTGTGTTTTCAGATTTTTTAACAGACTTTCTGGCAGTTTTTTTAAGTTCATTTTCATTTTTTAAAGATTTTTCTTCTTTATCTTTAGCATTGGAAGTCATTAGCACCATTCCTTTCACATCTTACATAGTTAAAAAGCGTAAACTTTTGTAATTATACCATAAATATAGATTAAAATCTATTGCAAAATTTTAAAATTGAGTGCGAAAATTTGAATATTTTGCCGAAAAGTGATAATATATAAGTATAGTATAATAATTAATAATATGAAGTGTCTGCTTGTATGAAGGCAGATTTTTGGTACAGACGATTAAAGTATATCACTATGGAGGTGTAATTTGGAGAGCAATAAGGTAAACAGCCAAATAATTGAGTTAAAAAATGAGGGTTCGGTAAAAAGAGTTATAGGAGTAGTAAGTGGAAAGGGAGGAGTGGGAAAGTCCTTTGTAACATCTAGGCTTGCATCAATATTTTCTAAAAAAGGTTATAAGTCAGCAGTATTAGATGCGGATATTACAGGTCCATCTATTCCAAGATGCTTTGGGCTTAAAGGGAAGGCGGAAGGACATGAAAATGGAATACAACCGGTTGTAAGTAAAGGTGGTGTTCAGGTTATGTCGGTCAATCTTCTTTTAGATGATGAATCCACACCTGTTGTCTGGAGAGGTCCAATCATAGCTGGCACTGTAAAGCAGTTTTGGTCTGAGGTAGATTGGAGGGATGTAGATTACATGTTTGTAGACATGCCTCCCGGTACAGGAGATGTTCCACTTACAGTATTCCAGTCACTTCCTGTTGATGGTATTATTATAGTAACATCTCCGCAGGAACTTGTATCAATGATTGTAGAAAAAGCTGTAAACATGGCAAATGCTATGGAAGTTCCGGTTCTTGGAATAGTAGAAAACTATAGTTATATTAAATGTCCGGACTGTGGAAAACTAATTTATCCATTTGGTGAAGGCAAGACAGATGATGTTGGCCTTAAATATGGAATACCGGTGCTTTCAAGACTGCCTATGGATACGAGAATTGCAGAGGCTATGGATAAAGGGCTGGTAGAAGAACTTGAATTGGATGTACTTTCTGAAACTGCTGATACGATTGAATATCTACTTCGTAATGTCAATCATACTACACCTATAGAAAGAAATGAAGAGGATCATAAAATTGCTATTGCTCTTGATAAGAATGAAACAGTGGTAGGGAAACTTGTGGATGCGAATAGATTTTTGATTGTAGATACAAGGGGAAAAAAGGTTTTAGAAAAGTCGGTTTTAGAGCTTAAATCTAATGAAGATGCCGTATTAGCCCTTAAAAATGCAGGGATTGAAATGATTATATCTAATGGAATTGATAAAAAACTTAGAAATGATTTGGCTGCAAAAGATATAGCGTCAATTCCGGTACTAAGAAGTACGGTTGAAACTGCAATTGACAATTTTTTAAATGGAAAATACAATAAGGCTTAAGTTTTATTTACATTTATGCATTGTTGTGATAAAATGTGGACAGTTAAATATAACTTATCATTAAAATAGCATTGTAAAAATGCGGAATGGAGTTTATTATGTATTTAGTATCAGCAAGAGATATGTTGGTTAAAGCAAAGGCAGGTCACTACGCAGTAGGTCAGTTTAACATCAATAACCTTGAGTGGACAAAGGCTATTCTTTTAACGGCAGAAGAGCTTAAAAGTCCTGTTATCCTTGGTGTTTCTGAGGGTGCAGGAAAGTATATGGGTGGCTACAATGCAGTTGTTGGTATGGTAAACGGTCTTCTTAAAGACCTTAAAATATCAGTTCCGGTAGCTCTTCATCTTGACCATGGCTCATTTGAAGGCTGCTATAAGTGTCTTGAGGCAGGTTTTTCTTCAATTATGTTTGATGGTTCACATTATCCTATAGATGAAAATGTGGCTAAGACAACTGAACTTGTTGCATCTGCTCATAAGATGGGAGTTTCTATTGAGGCTGAAGTTGGTTCAATCGGTGGAGAAGAAGACGGAGTAGTTGGTATGGGAGAATGTGCTGATCCGGATGAGTGCAAGAGAATTGCAGATCTTGGAGTAGATTTCCTTGCAGCAGGTATTGGAAATATTCATGGTGTATATCCTGAAAATTGGCAGGGACTTTCTTTTGATACTCTTGATGCTATCCAGAAAAAGACAGGTATTCTTCCTCTCGTTCTTCATGGTGGTACAGGAATTCCTGCTGATATGATTAAGAAGGCTATTGACCTTGGAGTATCTAAGATTAATGTTAATACAGAGTGCCAGTTATCATTTGCAGCAGCTACAAGAGAGTATTTTGAGGCAGGTAAGGATAAGTCCGGTAAGGGATTTGATCCTCGTAAGGTACTTGCTCCGGGATTTGAGGCTATTAAGGCTACAGTTAAGGAGAAGATGGAACTTTTCGGTTCAGTAGGAAAAGCTGAATAAGTTGTATTTACTTGAGCTAAAATTAAAATTATTTTGCCACATCAGGCTAAAATTAGTCAGATGTGGCAGTTTTATTAGAAAATTAGGAGCTATATATTAATGTGGATTGCTAACAATTGGAAAGAATATGAAGTTTTAGATTGTTCAAAGGGTGAAAAACTTGAAAATTGGGGAGGACATACTTTAATAAGGCCGGATCCGCAGGTTATCTGGGATACTGAAAGAGAATTGAAAGAATGGAAAAGACCATCTGCACATTACCATAGAAGCAATCGAGGTGGAGGTGAATGGGAGTTTTTTAATCTTCCGGAACAATGGAATATTCATTACAGGGATTTAACTTTTAATCTGAAACCTTTTAGTTTTAAGCACACAGGACTTTTTCCTGAACAGGCTGTAAACTGGGATTGGTTTTCGGATATAATTAGTAAGAGTGATAGAAAACTGAAAGTTCTTAATCTTTTTGCCTATACAGGTGGAGCGACGGTAGCTGCGGCAAAAGCAGGGGCAGAGGTGGTGCATGTCGATGCTGCCAAGGGAATGGTTGCGTGGGCAAAGGAAAATGCTAAACTTTCAGGACTTGAAAATGCTCCTATTCGTTATATTGTAGATGACTGTGTAAAGTTTGTAGAAAGAGAAATAAGGCGGGGTAATCAATATGACGGTATTATAATGGATCCTCCATCTTATGGAAGAGGTCCCAAAGGGGAAATTTGGAAAATTGAGGAATCGGTATATCCTTTTATGAAAAAATGTACAGAATTATTGCATAAGAAAAGTGAGTTCTTTCTTATAAATAGTTATACAACGGGGTTACAGCCGGCGGTGTTAAGTTATATGCTTAATACATTAATGGTAGAAAAGTTTGGCGGAAAGGTAATGGCAGAAGAAATAGGACTGCCGGTTAAGAAAAATAGTTTGGTGTTGCCTTGTGGGGCATCAGGAAGGTGGACTAGAAAATAATGGAAAATAAAATAGAAAATAATAAAAATAAAAAATGGGATAAAAAGTCTATTATTAAGGAAGTAAGGGATTATGTTTTTCTTATAATATTGGCGTTTGCTCTGGCATTTTTAATGAATAAATTTGTATATGCAAATGCAGAAGTTCCTACAGGTTCAATGATTCCTGTGGTTCAGCCGGATGACAGGCTTATAGTGAATAGGCTTGCTTATTTATTTGAAGAACCAAAGAGAGGTGATATAGTAATGTTTGCTTATCCGGATAATGAAAAGGAAAGTTATTTGAAGAGGATTATAGGTCTTCCGGGTGAGAAACTTGAAATAAGAGATGGCTTGATTTACATAAATGACAGTAAAGAACCATTATCTGAACCGTATCTTAATGATCCACCAAATGGGAATTATGGACCTTATAATATTCCTGAGGATAGCTATTTTATGCTTGGGGACAACAGAGATATAAGCAAGGATGCAAGACATTGGACGAATAAATTTGTAAAGAAGGAAAAGATAGTTGGCAAGGCATGGCTTAAGTATTATCCTAATATAACTATATTACATTCAGCTGAATACGGTGAAAATAACTAACATGGAGGTAACTTATGAGAGGGGACTCTAAAAAGTTGATTTTTTTACTGTGTGGGATTCTGATAATTTTATTGATGTTTGGTCAGAAAGGATATGCAGGAGTTGATAAAAAAACTAAACAAAATAAGACGGTTTTAGTTATAGGTGACAGTATTGCTTATGGGATGTCAAAAGGGAAAAAGAGTTATACGGGGGTTGATGATGGAGATAAGGTGTATTGGCTTGCTGAGGGAGGAATTAATATAACCTTATTGCATCCGAATTTTGATATTTGTATGGGAAAGACAATGTCTAAAGCTGTTACCAATACATTTACAACATCTAAGAAATTTAATCTACTAGAAGAAGTTAAGAAAAAGAAAGTTGAAGATATTGTTGTTATACTGGGGGCGAATTGGCCGGGGGAAAAATCGTCTAAATTAATTGTTAGTTGTTTAAAAAAACTCGCAAAAAAAAGTGGATGTAGGGTTTATTATGTAAATACGTTGCCTTATGTAGATAAGGGCAGGTACAAAAATAGAGAAAATATAATGATAAAGCATAATAAGATGACACGAGATGGATTCAAAAAAAGTGATATAATTTATGTGGATGCATATAAAATAGTAAAGTCTGTAAAAGGTTATCATAAGTATACCAGTGATGGGATTCATTATTCGAAGAAAATTTATAATGCAATATTTAATGAAATTTTATTATTGGTTCATGATAAAGAAAAAGTGGTGGCAGACAATAAAGAAAAAGTGAAGTCTCGCAATAAAGAAAAAGTGAAGTCTCGTAATATAGAAAAAGCAGAGACTGGTGAAAAAGAAGATGTAGATTGATTTAATAGACTTAAGGAGGTACAGTATCTATGGATGAGAATAAAAGATACAAGCTCTTTAAGTTTTTTTTGATTTTTACAATGTTAAATATTCTTGGCATATTGATATATGAACAGGTGGAGTGGAAGTCATTATTAAAAAAGAAACCGGAATTTTATGTGAAATCTATTAAGCAAGAAACTAAGAAAGAAACTAAGAAAGAAACTAAGAAAGATGAAAGAGAGGCAAAAACTGATACAGAAAAAGAAATTTTGATTGAAAATAAGCTGTCTGAAATTGAAGAAAAGAAGTTTTTGGTTCTAGGTGATAGTAATGTTTTTCTTATGGCTCAAAGTAGAGATGAATATGAAGAAAAATTTGGTAGAAAAATATATTGGTTGGCTGAAAGTGGAGTGGGCACTGAGTTTATAGATGATGAAATGAAGGTAAGACTTGGTAAGGTACAGGAAAGATACATTATAAATACATTGAATAAGGCAGATGAAGTAGATTTGGTAAAAAATATTGCTGAAAAAGACATAACAGATGTTGCGATTATTTTAGGAGTAAATAGTTTGGGAGAAAGTTATGCCAAGGAATTGAGCAATAATCTTATCAAATTGTCTAAAAAATCAAAAGCCCAAATATTTTACATATCTGTGTTGCCCTATGTGAACAAAGCAAAATATAAACTTGATAATAAAGATGTAGTGAAGTTTAATAATGTTATGAAGAAGAGTTTAGCCGGAAGTGATATCAAATATATTGATGGCTATAGTGAAATATCTTCAATAAGGGGGTATGAAACTGAAACAACAGATGGTTTACATTACAGCAAAGCAATATATGACAAGATGATGAAAAAAATAGTGCAAAATATTATGCAAAATAACTAAAAAAGAAAAATACATAATTATTGCTTGCAATATTATAAAAAATAGAATATAATAGTACTGTTGTGGCATTGATAGCTAAGAAGCGGAGGTTGCCGAGAAAGCTGTTTGTACAGGTTTTTGGGTTTTTCGTGGAGCGAATGTCAAGAGGCTGAAAAGCCTGCAAACCTGGCGACAAGTCACTGTACAGAAAACAACTAATATGTTCTACAAAGTAGGGCGTGGTGTGAGTTGATCATGATTATGATTATGATAGCGAAACACCCGGGTGTGTGTACAGTCACCGCTTGTCGTACTAAATAGTGAGAATTCACGAAAGTGCGAAAAGGAGGCGACTTTTTTTATGGCAAGTCAAGTAATGAGAATTACATTAAAAGCGTATGATCATCAGCTTATCGACAGTTCAGCAACAAAGATTGTAGATACTGTAAAGAAGGCTGGAGCAAAGGTTAGTGGTCCTGTGCCTCTTCCTACAAAGAAAGAAGTGGTTACAATACTTCGTGCAGTGCACAAGTATAAGGACTCCAGAGAACAGTTTGAACAGAGAACTCATAAGAGACTCATCGATGTTTTCGAGCCAAACCAGAAATTGGTTGATGCGTTATCAAGACTTGATGTTCCTGCTGGTGTTGAAATAAAAATCAACATGAAAAATAAGTAGGAAACAAACTAATTTGGCAAGATCCTTAGGGTTATGATAGAGAGAAAACTCCTATTTATGCCGTCTAGGATGACCGAGAAAATTCGGTCCGCTGTAGATTAACAGGAGGTAAAGAAATGAAAAAAGCAATACTTGCTACAAAAATCGGTATGACACAGATTTTTGCTGAAGATGGTTCATTAATTCCTGTAACTGTACTTAAGGCTGATCCTGCTGTAGTAACTCAGGTTAAAACAGTAGAGAATGATGGCTATAGCGCAGTTCAGGTGGGTTTTGGCGAAATTCGTGAGAACCTTGTTAATAAGCCAAGGAAGGGACATTTTGCTAAGGCAGGTGTTTCAGTAAAGAGATTCTTAAGAGAGTTCAAACTTGAGGATGCTGAGAATTACAAGGCTGGAGATGAGATTAAAGCAGATGTATTTGCGGTTGGTGATAAGGTTGATGCAACTGCTACATCTAAGGGTAAGGGTTTCCAGGGTGCTATTCATAGACATGGTCTTCACAGAGGACCTATGGCACATGGTTCTAAATACCACAGACATGCAGGTTCAAATGGTGCTTGTTCTGATCCTAGTAAGGTATTTAAGGGTAAGAAGATGGCAGGACATATGGGACATGTAAAGGTTACAATCCAGAACCTTGAAATTGTAAGAGTTGATGCAGAGAAAAACTTAATCCTTGTTAAGGGAGCAGTTCCGGGAGCCAAGAAGGCACTTGTAATGCTTAAGAGTACAACAAGGACTGATAAATAATAGAAGCTGACGGGAAGGAGGAAAAATAAATGGCAAACATATCTTTATTAAATATAGAAGGCAAAGAAGTTGGATCATTAGAGCTTAATGATGCAGTATTTGCGGTAGAAGTTAAAGAGCACTTGATGCACAGAGCAGTTGTTTTACAGCTTGCTAATAACCGTCAGGGAACACAGAGCGCTAAAACCCGTGCAGCAGTTCGCGGAGGCGGAAGAAAGCCTTGGAGACAGAAAGGAACCGGTCACGCTAGACAGGGATCTATCAGAAGTCCGCAGTGGAAGGGTGGCGGTGTTGTATTTGCGCCACAGCCAAGAGATTATTCATTTAAGATGAATAGAAAAGAGAAGAGAGCGGCTATCTGTTCTGCACTTACAACAAAGTTAAATGAGAATAAACTTATCGTGCTTGATGAGTTTAAGCTTGGTGAGATTAAAACACAGGCAGCTAAAAAGGTATTAGAGGACATTAAGGCGAATAAAGCACTTATTGTTCTTGGAGAGAAGGAAGAAAATGTAATTCTTTCAACAAGAAACCTTGAGTCAGTTGCAACAACTTTGACAAATAGCATCAATGTATATGATATCTTAAAGCATGACAGCCTTGTTATGACTAAGGATGCTGTTTCAAAGATTGAGGAGGTATACGCATAATGGCAGATATTAAATATTATGACGTTATTTTGAAGCCTATCATCACTGAGAAAAGTATGAACGGCATGGCAGAGAAGAAGTATGTATTCTCTGTAAATCCTGATGCTACTAAGACTCAGATTAAAGAAGCTGTAGAGAAAATGTTTGCAGGCACAAAGGTTGTTAAGGTAAACACAGTAAATGCAGATGGAAAAGTTAAGAGACGTGGAGCAACATTTGGAAGAACAGCTAAGACAAAGAAGGCTTATGTAAAACTTTCTGAGGATAGCAAGGATATTGAAATCTTCCAGGGATTATAATTGATAAATAGTATGGCACGCAGCCGATAACAGCGAAAGGAGTTATATAATGGGAATTAAGAAATTCGGCCCATATACACCGTCAAGACGTAATATGACCGGTTTAGACTATGCAGAGATTACAAAGTCAACACCGGAAAAGTCTTTGTGTGTATCACTTAAGAAAAATTCAGGTCGTAATAATCAGGGTAAGATAACAGTAAGACATAGAGGTGGCGGTTCTCGCAGACTTTATAGAATTATTGATTTTAAGAGAAGAAAAGATGGAATTCCTGCAAAGGTTGTTGCTATTGAGTACGATCCAAACCGTACAGCAAATATAGCACTCTTACATTATGCAGATGGAGAAAAGGCTTATATCCTTGCTCCAGTAGGTTTAACTGTAGGAACAACTCTTATGAATGGAGCTGGAGCTGAAGTTAAAGTAGGAAATTGTCTTCCACTTTCAGCAATCCCTGTAGGTTCAAATATTCATAATATAGAGTTATATCCGGGTAAAGGCGGACAGTTAGTTCGTGCAGCAGGTAATGCAGCTCAGCTTATGGCTAAAGAAGGTAAGTATGCAACACTTAGAATGCCTTCAGGTGAGATGAGAATGGTACCTGTAGAGTGTCGTGCTACTATCGGTCAGGTTGGAAATATTGAACATGAACTTGTAAATGTTGGTAAAGCAGGACGCACACGTAATAAAGGTTTCAGACCTACAGTTCGTGGTTCTGTCATGAACCCTAATGACCATCCACATGGTGGTGGTGAAGGTAAAACAGGTATTGGTCGTCCGGGTCCTGTTACACCTTGGGGTAAACCTGCTCTTGGTCTTAAGACAAGAAAGAGCAATAAGAGGTCCAATAAGTTAATCGTAAGAAGACGCGATGGTAAGGGACTTAAATAATAGATTATAAGGAGGTTTAATCATGGCAAGATCACTTAAAAAGGGACCATTTGCTGATGGACATTTATTAAAGAAAATAGATGCTCTTAACGCTGCCGGTGATAAGAGCGTAGTTAAGACTTGGTCACGTCGTTCAACAATCTTCCCTTCATTCGTTGGACATACAATAGCTGTTCACGATGGAAGAAAGCATGTGCCTGTATATGTTACAGAAGATATGGTAGGACACAAGCTTGGAGAATTTGTACCAACAAGGTCTTATAGAGGACATGGTAAAGACGAAAAGAGAATGTAATAGAATATTTCCACAAAACTGAAAGGAGGTACATCCATGGCAAAAGGACATAGATCCCAGATCAAAAGAGAGAGAAATGAGAACAATAGAGAAATGAGACCACATGCAAAGTTATCTTATGCAAGAGTTTCAACTCAGAAAGCTTGTTTCGTTCTTGATGCGATCAGAGGCAAGGATGTAAATACAGCACTCGGTATATTAGCATACAACCCAAGATATGCTTCAACAGTAATAGAAAAGTTACTTAAATCTGCGATAGCAAATGCAGAGGTTAAAGGTCTTAACCGCGACAACCTTTTCGTTGAGGAGTGTTTCGCAGGAGATGGCCCAATCATGAAGAGAGTACAGCCAAGGGCAAGAGGAAGCGCATACCGCATCTTCAAGAGAATGAGTCATATAACTGTAATTCTTAACGAGAAGTAATACGAAAGGAGAGTTAAGGCCAAATGGGACAGAAAGTTAATCCTCATGGTATAAGAGTTGGCGTAATCAAAGACTGGTCATCAAAATGGTATGCTGGTAAAGATTTCGCAGACTTCCTTGTAGAAGATTATAAGATTAGAGAATTTCTTAAGAAGAAACTCTATGATGCTGGAGTAGGCAGCATTGAAATAGAAAGAACAACTGACAGAGTTATCGTTATTGTTAATACTTCACAGCCTGGTATCGTAATCGGTAAGGCTGGTGCTGATGTTGACAAGTTAAAGGTAGAAGTTCAGAAGTTAAGCAAGCAGAAGGTAGATATCAAGGTTAAAGAGATTAAGAAGGCTGATTTAAGTGCACAGTTAGTTGCAGAGAAGATAGCTAAGGATCTTGAAGCCCGTATTTCATTTAGACGTGCTATGAAGTCTGCAATGGGCAGAACTATGAAGAACGGTGCTAAGGGTATAAAGACAAGCGTATCCGGTCGTCTTGGTGGTGCTGATATGGCTCGTACAGAGTTCTATAGTGAGGGAACAATTCCTCTTCAGACACTTCGTGCAGACATCGAGTATGGTTTTGCAGAGGCTGACACAACTTATGGTAAAGTTGGTGTTAAGTGCTGGATCTACCTTGGAGAAGTTCTTCCTACTAAGGGAAACAACAAAAAGGAAGGGAGCGATAAATAATGTTAATGCCAAAAAGAGTAAAGCATCGTAAGCAGTTTCGTGGCTCTATGAAGGGCGCTGCTCACAGAGGCAATACTATATCAAATGGAGAGTTCGGTATCGTTGCACTTGAGCCATCTTGGGTTAAGTCAAATCAGATAGAAGCAGCCAGAATTGCTATGACTCGTTACATTAAGCGTGGTGGTAAGGTTTGGATTAAAATATTCCCAGATAAGCCGGTTACCTTGCAGCCGGCTGAAACCAGAATGGGTTCTGGTAAAGGTTCCCTTGACTACTGGGCAGCAGTTGTTAAACCTGGCAGAGTAATGTTTGAAATTGGTGGAGTTGATGAAGAAATTGCAAGAGAGGCACTTCGTCTCGCTATGCATAAACTTCCACTTAAGTGTAAAGTAGTGTCTAAGGCAGATTTAGAAGGAGGTGCTGAATAATGAAGAGTAGAAAGTATGTTCAGGACCTTAATGGTAAAACACAGGTTGAGCTTAATGAAGAATTAGTTGCTGCAAAGAAGGAACTTTTTAATTTGAGATTCCAGAATGCAACAAATCAGCTCGATAATACAAGCCGTATTAGAGAAGTTAGAAAGAATATCGCAAGAATTCAGACTGTATTAACAAGACAGGCTAACTAGGCTTAGGTAATTAATCCGAAGAAAGGAGACATACTCGTGGAAGAGAGAAATCTTAGAAAAGTGCGTACCGGCAAGGTAGTTAGCGATAAGATGGATAAGACTATCGTTGTTGCAGTTATAGATAATGTGAAGCACCCACTGTATGGTAAGATCGTTAAGAGAACTCGTAAGCTTTATGCTGAGGATGCTAACAACGAGTGCCATGTAGGAGACAGAGTAAAAGTTATGGAGACAAGACCTCTGTCAAAGACAAAGAGATGGAGACTTGTTGAAATAGTTGAAAGAGCAAAATAATTGACCCATCTTTTAATATTTGAAAGGAGTGCTAGTAATGGTACAGCAGGAAACCAGATTGGCAGTTGCTGATAATACAGGTGCAAAAGAGCTTCTTTGCATTCGTGTTATGGGTGGCTCGACTAGAAGATATGCCGCTATAGGCGATATAATCGTTGCCAGTGTTAAAGATGCAACACCAGGCGGAGTTGTTAAAAAAGGTGACGTTGTAAAGGCTGTTGTAGTTCGTACTAAAAAAGGATGCCGTAGAAAAGACGGTTCTTATATAAAATTTGATGAGAATGCAGCAGTAATAATAAAGGAAGATAAGACACCAACCGGAACTCGTATATTTGGACCAGTAGCAAGAGAGCTTCGTGAGAAACAGTTCATGAAGATCGTATCACTTGCTCCGGAAGTTTTATAAGGAGGTGTAAGAGTGGCTACTAGTAAGATTAAAAAGGGTGATACTGTTAAGGTAATCACAGGAAAGTATAAAGGCACCGAAGGAAAGGTTATCTCTGTTAAGGAAGGTAGGGTAATCGTTGAAGGTGTCAATATGGTAACTAAGCATAAGAAGGCATCACAGAGCAATCCTAACGGCGGACTCGTTCATGAGGAAGCTGCTATAGATATCTCTAATGTTATGTATGTTGCAAAGGGCAAGGTAACAAGAGTTGGATTTACTATGCAGGGGGATAAGAAAGTCCGCGTAGCTAAGGCAACTGGTGATATCATTGACTAATACTGAGAGGAGGTATTCATAGTGAACAGGTTAAGAGAAACCTACGATAAGGAAATTGCACCTGCTTTACAGAAAAAGTTTGGTTATAAGAATGTAATGCAGATTCCAAAGCTTGATAAGGTAGTTATAAATATGGGCGTTGGTGAGGCTAAAGAGAATTCTAAGATTCTTGAGACGGCGGCTAATGATCTCGGTATAATTACAGGACAGAAAGCTGTATATACAAAGGCAAAGAAGTCTGTTGCAAACTTTAAACTTCGTGAGGGTATGCCAATCGGATGTAAAGTAACTCTCAGAGGTGATAAGATGTATGAGTTCGTTGATCGTCTTATAAATCTTGCACTCCCACGAGTTCGTGACTTCAGAGGTGTTAATCCTAATGCTTTTGACGGCAGAGGAGATTATGCACTTGGTCTTAAGGAACAGCTTATTTTCCCTGAGATTGAGTATGATAAAGTAGACAAAGTAAGAGGTATGGACGTAATTTTCGTAACTACCGCTGAAACAGATGAAGAGGCAAGAGAATTGCTTAGAGCATTCGGAATGCCTTTTGCAAAGTAATTAAGGAGGAAACATGGCTAAGTTATCAATGAAACTTAAGCAGGAAAGACCTGCAAAGTTCTCTACCAGGGAATATACCCGTTGCAAAATCTGTGGCCGTCCTCATGCTTATTTAAGAAAATACGGAATTTGCAGAATCTGCTTCCGTGAATTAGCTTATAAAGGACAGATCCCAGGCGTAAAGAAAGCTAGCTGGTAATATTAGGAAGGAGGTTATATAAATGACAACAAGTGATCCAATTGCTGATATGCTTACAAGAATCCGTAATGCAAATACGGCTAAACACGATGAGGTTGATGTGCCTGCTTCCAATATGAAGGTATCAATCGCAGAAATTCTCTTAAAAGAGGGTTATATAAAGAGCTTTGAAATCAATGAGGTTAACGGTTTTAAGAATATCCACATCGTACTTAAGTATGGTAAGGATAAGAATGAAAAGGTTATTAACGGAATTAAGAGAATTTCAAAGCCTGGTTATAGAGTATATGCTAACTGTGCAGACCTTCCAAAGGTTCTTGGAGGACTCGGAGTTGCTATAGTATCTACAAACAAGGGAGTTATCACTGACAAAGAAGCAAGAGGCTTTGGTGTTGGTGGGGAAGTTCTTGCATTTGTTTGGTAATTAGTATCTGATAACAAAAATTAAAATGGAGGTGCGGGCATGTCACGAATAGGAAGAATGCCTATCGCAGTACCAGCAGGTGTTACTGTTGATATTGCAGAAAATAATAAAGTGACTGTAAAAGGTCCTAAGGGAACACTTGAAAGAGTGCTTCCTAAGGAAATGATAATCAAACTTGAGAACAGTGAGATTGTTGTTACAAGACCTAACGAATTGAAGAAGATGAAGTCTCTTCATGGACTTACAAGAACACTTATTAATAACATGGTAGTTGGTGTAACTGAAGGTTATACTAAGACACTTGAAGTAAATGGTGTAGGTTATAGAGTTTCTAAGGCTGGAAAAGAACTTACCCTTAACTTAGGATACTCTCATCCAATAGTTATGACTGATCCTGAGGGTGTTGAGTCAACAGTTGAAGGTACAAACAAGATTCTTGTTAAAGGTATTGACAAGGAGAAGGTTGGACAGTACGCAGCTGAAATTAGAGAGAAGAGAATGCCAGAGCCATATAAGGGCAAGGGTATTAAGTACGATTATGAGATTATTAGACGTAAGGTTGGTAAGACCGGTAAAAAATAATTAAAGGAGTGAACAAGAATGGTTCGTAAAGCATCAAGAAGCGCTATTCGCGAAAAGAAACATAGAAGAATGCGTGCACATCTTTCTGGTACAGCTGCAAGACCTCGTCTCGCTGTATTTAGAAGTGATAGCCATATGTACGCACAGATCATAGACGACCAGGCTGGAGCTACTTTAGTTGCTGCATCCACACTTGAAAAGGATGTTAAGGCCGGTCTTGAATATACTAACAATGTAGCAGCTGCAGCTGCAGTTGGTACAGCTATTGCTAAAAAAGCACTTGAAAAAGGAATTAAGGAAGTCGTTTTCGATAGAGGTGGTTTCATTTATCAGGGAAAAGTACAGGCACTCGCAGACGCTGCAAGAGAAGCAGGTCTTGAATTCTAAGAGAAGGAGGAATAAACATGAATCGTTCAGTAGATAATAATACTGAGAACAATGAGCTTTTTGACAAAGTAGTTGCCATTAAGCGTGTTGTCAAGGTTGTAAAGGGCGGACGCAACATGAGATTCTCAGCTCTCGTAGTTGTAGGAGACAAGAACGGCAGAGTTGGTGCAGGTCTTGGAAAGGCTGCTGAAATCCCTGAAGCTATCCGTAAGGGTAAAGAAGACGCAATTAAGAATATGGTTTCACTTCCAATTGATGAAAACGGAAGCGTACCTCACGATTTTATTGGTAAGTTTGGAAGTGCAGAGGTTCTTCTTAAGAAAGCACCTGATGGTACCGGAGTAATTGCCGGTGGTCCTGCTCGTAATGTACTTGAGCTTGCAGGTTACAGGAATATTAGAACTAAGTCTCTTGGTTCTAATAACAAGCAGAATGTTGTACTTGCAACAATCAATGGTTTATCTAAGCTCAAGACTCCTGAAGAATTTGCTAGGCTTCGTGGCATTTCCGTTTCTGATCTGTAAATGCTCATTCGGATATAGTAAATTATAATATAGGAGGATAATATAATGGCTGATAAATTAAAAGTAACATTGGTTAAGTCTGTTATTGGACGTATACCAAAGCACAGGAAGACAGTAGAAGCTCTTGGTCTTAAGAAAACAGGCCGCAGCAACACTCTTCCTAACAATGAGGCAACAAGAGGAATGATTAAGCAGGTTGCATATCTGCTCAAGGTAGAGGAAATCTAAGAAGGGGAGGTGTGAACATGAATTTAACAGACTTACAGCCTGTAGCAGGCTCTCATCAGAGTAATAATTTTAGAAGAGGCCGTGGACATGCTTCTGGAAATGGTAAGACTGCCGGTAAGGGACATAAGGGACAGAAGGCTCGTTCTGGTGCTCCAAGACCAGGTTTTGAAGGTGGTCAGATGCCACTTTACAGGAGAATTCCTAAGAGAGGCTTTGTGAACAGAAATTCTAAAGAGATTGTAGCTATAAATGTATCAGAACTTAACCTCTTTGAAGATGGAACTGAAGTAACAATTCAGAATCTTCTTGATGCAGGTGTAATTAAGAAAGTTTGTGATGGTGTTAAGATTCTTGGAAATGGAGAACTTACAAAGAAGCTTACAGTTAAAGTAAACGCTTACAGTGCTTCGGCAGAAGAAAAGATTAAAAATCTTGGCGGGATTGCTGAGGTGATCTAATGATAAAAGCGATTCGTAATGCTCTTAAGGTAAAGGATATAAGAGAGAGAATTTTATTCACTCTCTTGTGTCTTGCAGTAGTCAGACTTGGATCACAGCTTCCAATTCCAGGGATTGATCGTAGCAGGATATCTGAGTTCTTATCTCAGATTACTCAGCTGTCCTTTCTGAATGCCATTACCGGTGGATCATTTGAACAGTTATCAATTTTTGCACTTAGTATTACTCCTTACATCACTTCTTCTATTATAATGCAGCTTCTCACCATAGCCATTCCAAGGCTTGAGGAGATACAGAAGGAAGGAGAAGATGGAAGAAAGAAGATTGCAGCAGCCACTCGTTATCTTACAGTAGCACTTGCTCTTATAGAAAGTGTGGCAATGGCAATAGGCTTTAGCAATTTGAACTATTTGGAAAATAAATCCGTAGCTTCAATAATAGTTATTACACTTACACTTACAGCAGGATCTGCCTTCCTTATGTGGATAGGTGAGAAAATTACTGATAAGGGTGTGGGTAATGGTATATCAATCATCCTTCTTGTAAACATAGTTTCAAGAATGCCATCAGACATTATTAAATTATTTAATACTTATGTTGTTGGCGGAACAACTGTTATCAATAAGGTTATTGCAGCAATCCTCATAGTAGTTGTAATTGTTGCACTTACAATTTATATAATTGTGTTAAATGATGCAATCAGAAAAATTCCAGTGCAGTATGCACAGAAACTTCAGGGCAGAAGACTTGTAGGAGGTTCAGGTTCCAATATTCCACTTAAGGTTAATACCGGTGGTGTTATGCCTATTATCTTTGCAAGTTCTATTTTACAAACACCGATTATTATAGCTAGATTCCTTGGTGTAGAACCAAAAAGTGGTGCAGGTGCAACTCTTGGAGAGAAAATTCTGAAGGTGTTAAATCAAGGTGCTTGGTGTAATTTTAGCAACTTGGGAGAAGCTAAGTACACATTAGGTCTTGTACTTTATGTGGTAATGATAATATTCTTTGCTTACTTCTATACATCTATCACATTTAATCCACTTGAGATTGCGAACAATATGAAGAAGTCAGGTGGATTCATACCTGGTATAAGACCTGGCCGCCCAACAAGTGATTATCTTACAAAGGTGCTCAACAGTATAATATTTATAGGAGCTTGTGGGCTCACATTTGCAGCACTTGTTCCAATTATTTTTTCAGGTGTATTTGGAGCAGATGTATCATTTGGAGGAACTTCTCTTATAATCGTGGTAGGAGTTATTCTTGAAACCATGAAACAGATTGAGTCAATGATGCTTGAGAGACACTACAAAGGTTTCTTAAATGATTAAGAGTTGTATTTAATATCGAGCTGTAGCAGGTTATGACAGATGAATGTTATAGTCCGGCTGCAGCTTTTATTTTAATAGGAAATTCCACTGGAATTCCCTATTAAATAATTAAGGAGGTCTATATGAAAATAGTTATGCTTGGTGCTCCGGGTGCGGGCAAAGGTACACAGGCAATTAAGATTGCTGAAAAATACGGTCTTCCACATATATCTACCGGCGATATATTCAGATATAATATCAAGAATAATACAGAGCTTGGTCTTAAGGCTAAGGAATATATGGATAAGGGACAGCTTGTTCCTGATGAACTTACTGTAAGCATTCTTTTAGACAGAGTAGCAAAAGACGACTGTGCTAAGGGCTATATTTTAGACGGTTATCCAAGAACTATACCACAGGCTGAAGTTCTTGAAGAGGCACTTAAAAAATTGGGCGAAAAAATTGACTATGCGGTAAATGTAGTTGTGCCTGATGAGAATATTGTGGAAAGAATGTCAGGAAGAAGAACCTGTCCTAATTGTGGAGAGACCTATCATATTATTTATAACAATACCAAGGCAGAGGGTGTTTGTGATAAATGTAGTGGAGATTTAATTCAAAGACCTGATGATATGCCTGAAACAGTTAAGAAACGTCTTGAGGTATATCATGCTCAAACACAGCCTCTTGAAGAATTTTATCAGAGTAGGAATGTGTACAAAGAGGTAGATGGAACTAAGCCTATGAAAGAAGTGTTTGAGGCTATCTGTGAAATTTTAGGTTAATTAGATAGAAAGAAGAGGAGAGAAATGGCTGTTGGGATTAAGGCTGAAAGTGAGATAGCTTTGATGAGGGAGGCAGGAAAGCGTCTGAAATTTGTACTTAGTGAGCTTGAAAGCTATATAAAGCCAGGACTTTCAACTTTTGATATAGATAAAAGAGGAGAAGAACTTATCCGCAAATGCGAAGGTATTCCTTCTTTTCTTGGCTATAACGGTTTCCCAGCATCTATTTGTGTTTCTGTAAATGATCAGGTTGTGCATGGAATACCAGATAAGGAACATTTCATAGAAGAAGGTGATATAGTAAGCCTTGATGCAGGGCTTATATATAAAGGCTTTCATGCAGATGCTGCAAGAACAGTACCTGTAGGAAAAATTATTCCTGAACTTAGTGATTTGATTGAAGTTACTAAACAGAGCTTTTATGAGGGAATACAAAAGGCTATTATCGGTAATCATATAAATGATATATCTATAGCTATCCAGAATTATGTGGAAAGTCATGGTTATTCAGTAGTAAGAGATTTAGCCGGACATGGCATAGGATGTAATCTGCATGAAGAACCTGATATATTTAATTTCAGGCAGAAAACCAATGGAATTAAAATTGAAAAGAACATGACCTTTGCTATAGAGCCAATGGTGAATATGGGAGGTTATGAGGTAGAATGGGGAGAGGATGGCTGGACAGTATATACTGCAGACTATTCATTTTCAGCCCATTATGAAAACACAATTTTAATTACTGATGGTGAGCCGGAAATATTGACGCTATAAATATGTAATTAATGTAAAAGAGAGTTGGTGGCAGACACTGGAAAGGAGACAAATGTCTAAGGCAGATGTACTTGAAATTGAGGGAACAGTAATAGAGAAACTTCCAAATGCGATGTTTCAGGTTGAACTTGAAAATGGGCATAAGGTGCTTGCACATATTAGTGGTAAGCTTAGGATGAATTTTATCCGTATCTTGCCGGGAGATAAGGTAACACTTGAAATGTCACCTTACGATTTAACTAAGGGCAGAATAATCTGGAGAGATAAATAAATAGCTTGAAATTAAGGGCAGAGGCTAAGGCTTCTGTCTTTTTTTATAGGAAATTTCGAAGAAATTTCCTATAAAAAATCTCTCCGAGGGAAACACAGCTTGCGGTAGGGAAGTTTGCCTTGCGGCACCGCTCGCGCGCGAAGGGTGTGCAAGCACACACTTTTTTAACTTGTGCAAGGTATACTTACATAAACAATAATAAAATATAGTTTTATGCAAGGTAAGCTTGCACAAATTATCGAAATATACTATAATGTGCAAGTAGGAGGTGCACATTATGAGATTAGTAAGAGAAACATATCTTGAACAGATTCGTCCATATTATGATTCAGACATTATAAAGGTAATAACCGGAGTAAGGAGAGCCGGTAAATCTATGCTTTTAGATACGATAAAAGACGAGCTTCTTGAAAATGGGATAGCAGAAGATAAAATAATTTATCTTAATCTGGAAGATATGGACTTTGATTATATAGTAAATGCATCAGATTTGAATAAAGAAATTAAAAGCAGGATTTCAAATGATGGGAAATATTATGTATTTTTAGATGAGATACAGCATGTAGAAAACTTTGAAAAGGCACTGGCTTCTTTTCGTGCTACCCTTAATGTATCCCTTTTTGTTACAGGAAGCAATTCTACACTTTTGTCAGGTGAGCTTTCCACCCTTTTAACAGGAAGAACAGTGGAGTTTGAAATATTGCCATTTTCATTTTATGAAATGAAACAATACTATGATTTAAACAAAATGGAATGGAGTGAGGAGTTTTTTACTAACTATTTGAAATGGGGAGGCTTTCCGCTTCGCTTTGATTATAAAGATGATGAGGCTATACAGAGATATTTGACAAATTTATATAAGGGCATTGTTAACAGAGATATTGTTGGAAAAAGTAAAAGTGCAGACAAAAACAGCTTTATGGATATTTCACTGTATATTCTTGCAAATGCAGGAAAAGAATTATCTATAGAAAATATTATTTCAGCATATAAAAAGAACGGCAAAGAAATATCGAAAAGAACAGTTTACAATTATCTGGAGCGGATGAAAAAGGCTTATCTGATACATGGAGTAGGAAGATATAACATTACAGGCAAGTCTGCACTTGGCAATCGTGAAAAACAGTATGCAGTAGATATGGGATTTAGAACTATTAATACTAATACGATTAACTATGAGGATACATTTTTTCTTGAAAATATAATATACAACGAGCTTCTTACAAGAGGCTACACTGTTTTTGTAGGAAAGACATATAAGGGAGAAATTGACTTTGTGGCAATAAAGGACGGTAAAAAATGCTTTATTCAGGTATCGTACTTGTTGGCATCTAAAGAAACCATACAAAGAGAGTTTGGGGCATATAAAAATATTACAGATGCATCCCCCAAATATGTAATGTCACTTGATAAAATTGATTTAAGCCACGATGGTATTGTGCACCTAAATATAATAGATTTTCTGCTTAGAAGAAAAGATTTAATGCTGACATAAAAGTAATTAAAGACTGAAATAAAGAAAAAGTGTCAAAATAGCCTATAAATTTCCTTGGAAAAATGTCTTTTTAAAGGTATAATAACCTTGGAAAATGTACAAAGCATTTCTCTGTATTTACAATATGCTTTTATTGCTTGTGCTACCTGAGAGAAAATTATGCTCTAGACTGAAAAACTAAAAAGCAACCTTACCATTTTGCAAAAGTCACATTACATCTTGAAAATTACATAAATTTCTGCTACAATGTAACCAAAGTTTTTTTGAAGGGCTTGACAGGGAAAATGAGAAAAGATAGCATTATTACAGACAGACAGACAGACAGACAGACAGACAGACAGACAGACAGACAGACAGA
>NZ_JBQMXS010000004.1:0-88457 GCF_052173895.1 Catonella sp.
AATAGGGTGTTATTAGGATCTAAGAGGATAGATATTTTGAGGGAAAAGTTGGCAGATGATGCTGATGCAATATTTGGAAGTAAATATGTTGCAAATAATGAAAAAAAGGTGAGAGTTGATATAGCAGTAGCTTAAATGACAGATGTGGTATGATAACCAGAGAAGAAGCCGTATCTTATGGACTTACATTTTTATCACGAAAATATAATTAAGTTTGCGAGTAAAATTCATCTGATGTCAAAGGATACTCTGCTGATGATTTGGTTTGAAGAACATAAACTATAAGGTTGAATCAAAGGGGGTGAGGTAGCGGATCAGAGGTGTATTCTTTAGCCTTGAAATTTAGATACTTTGTAATGAGTATAATGAAAAATATTAACTTGATATTTAAAAAGAAACTAGAGATTGGGGATGCTTGATATGGAACATTATGGTTGGTTAGCTGATGAGAAAGATGTTGAAGAATATAAAGACAACATAAGAAAGACTAAATCATCTGAACTACAATTAGATGATTTTGAAACTATTAAGAATGAGTTTATTAATAATCAATTTGAAATAACAAAAAAAATTAATGTAACTGATAGACCACAAGCATTTGTTGAAATATTGGCAAGAGCGTTCTTATGTGGAATTAATGGTGCTGCAATTACTCATATTTCAGGAGAGCTTACAAAAGAGTATTCACACGAAAGATGTTTTTGTGAGCTAATACAAAATATAGATGATTGCACTTATAGTGGAACGGATTGTCCCAAAGCGAATATCAAATTTGATAAAGAGAATAATACTATAACATTATCATATAATGAAAAGGGGTTTAATTTTACTGATGTAAATGGATTATGTCAATACAATGAAACTTCTAAAATGATATTTGAAAAAAAGGAAGAAAATTCTAATGTATACTATTTGTCTGTTAATCAAGCTGAAAAGAGTATTGAGCAAAGTAAAGAAGATTTGATTTTTTCATATTATCAGACAGGTGAAAAGGGCATTGGATTTAAAGCAATATACCAAATTACAAAGAGAGTTCATATAAAAAGTAATGATTTTGATTTTTATATTATTAATGAGCATTTTAATAATGAAAAAACAAAAAAAATACCTATTCCTATGTGGAATTATTCCAGTAATAATGACAAAAAGTGCGGAACTGAGATAACCTTATACTTAAAAGATACAATAAAGGATAAATTTGAAGAATTAAAGGACAATATTATCAATAAATATTTTTGTGGGAAAATATCTAAAGATGTAGGCAAAGTAAATTTACTCTCTAATAACAATATTTTGTTTACTAAGCAATTGAGTGAAGTGTGTGTTGATACTGATGAAGGGTATAAATATACCAAAAAAGAGGGTAAAATTGATAGTATTGATAATACTCAACTCGAACCTGATGAGGAATTAGATTACTGGGAAGGAATTTATGATGATAAGCAAAATAGATGTTCATATGCTGAACAGAAAGTAACATTTGAATATTCATCTAAAAATCAATCAGATGACAAAATTACTGAAATAGAGATAACAAAATTTCTTAGCACTGTAGAATTTGATGAGGATACGGTTAGGGCTAGGTATCAAGAAAAATTTGAATCTGATGGTTACAATGGAGAGTTATATGCTAGAAAGCAGACAAGAAATATTACTTTTGCTGTAGAAAAAGAAAATGACAAAATTGTGTTAGAGAAAGAGGGTGGTTTTTATACTACCCTCCCATTTGAGTGCAAAACTAATGCACCTTTTTCAGTTGATGCACCATTTATTTTAAACAAAAGCAGATCTAGAATATACTTTCCTAAAAATGATGAGGATGGGTATGCCCAAAATATATTAAAGTGGAATAAAGAAACTCTTAAGAAAGTAAGAGAAGTATATATAAAGTTTTTGCTACAGAACAGAGGAGATATTGAATTTATCAAGAATATGATTTATAAGAAAGGAATATCAGAAGAGGAAATAGATATATCAAAACATTCTGATATCGAACTTACAAAGTATTTAGAGGAAACCATTTGGAAAGTTCCTTATGATGAAGAGCTTATTAGGCTTTCCGGTAAGACTGAAGAGTATAAATCGATTAGAGATGTATATTTCTTCGATAATACTTATTATTATGAATTGCCTCAATATGAAGATTTGGCAAAAGAAATTGATGGTAATAGTCAAAACATTGCTGACAAAGTTTATATTGAGGGTTCTAATAATATATTAAAGTTTAATAATATATTAAAGCCTAATAATATAGAGGCATGGAATAGATATGTGAAAAATGTTATAAATAAAGGAAATTATTTGCAGTGTATAACTACAGAGTTAATTGAAGCATTAAAATCTTCAGGCATGAAATGTTGTTCAGAACTAAAAATATTTAAACTTGAATCTTCATTAGTTTCACAGGATGAGCTTGATGGAATTATTGTGTGGGAAAATGAAAAAAGTTCAGTCGGATGCGTACATACGACATATACGGTGTTACCTAATATTAGTATTGACAATGAGAATATCAAAGAATTTTTTAAAGATTCAGTTATAGATAAGGAACAAAAAGAGGCGTTACAAATCTATATTAAAAATAGTATTGACGAAAAAACTGAAGAGGAAGAAGTTATATGTAAGGGTTATAAATCAGTGCTTTTAGGAGCAAATGCGTTTGAGATTGATTTTTCTGAAATAGATTTTAAGTTTATTGATTACTTTGGTATAAATGATGAAAGTGACTGGTTTTCAAAGTATTTGTGGAAATTGGATTGGTATGAAAGAGAAGAAGAAATCCAGTCAAAATGGGATAATATGGTGATATCCTGCTGTGCCAATTGCAAAGACCGTTTGCCTGAGGTTGCATCACGAATATTTGCTGAAGTTAAACAGGATGATTTGAAAACAAAGATACTTTGTGCTTTATTACGTAAAGATGAAGTTAATAACGAGGGAAATAAAAGTCCCATACGATGCGATAGGGAGTCTATTAGTTTTATATTTGAAGCAATTGATAAGTATTTTGAAATCAATAAAAAATCGGATTTAGGCAGCACTTATAAGAAAATTGAAAATTATTTTCAATTTATGATTGATGATGAGAATCCAATAGAAGGAGACAAAGAATCAGAAGATTTAAAAAAATGTGCAGTTGCTATTTTGAAGGAACTGATTGAAGAAAATAATAAAGTGCAACTAAATGTATATAGTCGTTCCTTCAGGAATGAAAACTATAATTATGTAAAAATAAATGAAATGTTGATATGTAAAGAAAACAAATTCATTGATGGTATAAAAGACTACATTAGTGACTTTGAAGAAAAAGATAAATCTTTATATTTTCAAAATAGATTAGAACTGTTAAAAATGAAAGATAGCATTAGTAAATTCGAATCAGGAAAAGAAAAAGAGTTTATTGAGTCTTTACAGGAATATAGAAAAATACAGTGTGAATGTGGTTTTGATGTTGGTAATTTGCTTGAAGAATTACAGAATAATGGCAAGGTTTGGGCAGAAATATTACAGAATATTAATGATGCTAGAGAGACATTGCCAGATAAGAATACAACAGTAAACGTTGTTATAAATGAGAAAAATAGGACTTTGACAATTGAATATGATGAAAAGGGATTTGATTTTAAGGATATTAAAGGCATTACTGATTTAGGTAATGGTTCTAAAGCAAATTCATCACAAACAGGTGAAAAAGGAATCGGATTTAAATCGGTTTACCGTTGGGCTTATAGAGTAGAGATACATAGTAATGGATTTCATTTTGAAATTGGTCCGGAATCAGAGTTAAAGGATAATATTAGAGTAGAAAACTGCACAGTTCCAAGGTGGCTGGATGATTCAAAAACGGATATTTCCAAAACAAAAATGATTTTGTACTTAAAGAAAGAAACTGATTGTTCAAAGGTTGAAAATGAGATAGCTAACGAAGATGAGTATTTATGCGTAGACAATATAGGTAATTTTGATTTAAAGAAAGAAAGTTCTGAAGGTTCATTGTTTGTATGGAGCAGAGATAATGATGTAAAGAACAATTACTATTATTATGAAAAATTATTGAAGGACTGCGACTACTTTAAAAATGTTAAGTTTAGCGAGTGGATTAAAAGTCGTCAGAGATGGAAAGTACTGACGGATGAGGAAATCAATAATCTTGAAGCAAGTTTAAAAATACAGTATTATTTTAAAAAGGATATACCTAAAGAACCTAAAAAATATATTTGGAAGTATGCAACATTACCATTAATTAAGGAGAATGATAAATATCCTGCTATCATTGTTAATGCACCATTTGCAACTGATATTTCAAGAAATAATACGGAGGGTAGTGCCAAAAATAAAGAATATACTGAAGCTTTAGATTCAATTATAAAATCTCAGTTTGCTAATGCTGTAATGGAGGCATCCAACAAAGAGCAAAAGTATTTTAAGGAAAAAGAGGGAGGGATACTGTTTTATTTAATAGGACTTGATGAATATTTAGATGAGATAAAAGATAAGGAAATTTTCTCTTGTTATTGTAAGGATAATGAGAATCAGATAGTGGAGCTAAAAAAAGCGTTAATGGATATAACCGTAATCAATGATCATTTAATATACTCACTCCTAGAAAATCTGGAAAAAGACAAATTTATAACAGCAATAAATAAAATATGTAGTTATGATAATAATGTAGATAAAAAACAAATCAGGGATAGTTTTATTTTATCTATTATGAAAGATAAAGCAGTTTTGAAGAAAACGGATATGGTTAATTATGATGAAATTGATGAAATAGAAAACAAGATTAAGATTTATAACAAAGAAAATCAAAAGCTAAATACTTATAACCAAGAAAATCAAGAGCTAAATACTCAAAATTTGATTGAGTCTTTTATTAAAGAGCTGAAATTACCTGATGAATGGATCGAGGTAGGTGATGAAAATGAGTTTATGAAGTTTCTTAAAAGTATTTGGAAAAAAATCTATAAAGAATGGGGGGATTTTGACAGAACCTGCCCTATCTATCCTTTTATTGATAAAAATGATAATGGTGGGAAGGTTACAAAATTCGCTGAATTAAAAAAAGATTTTTGGTATTTTGACATAGAAATGAAACATTATTCTACTGATTACTATAAGATAATTGATTTGGACTGGCTATCTAAAAGGCAAAATGAATCAACTGATAGAAATGACGCATTAAAGGTTTTTGATACAACAAGAGATGAGGAAATAAAGAAGTATTCAAAAGAAGTCGAAAAGAAACATCTCGAGGAGCTTTTAGAGAAAGAACAAAAATATACTGATGAATTTTGGAAGATTCTAAAAAAAATTTATGACTTGAAGCAGGGAGGGGAATACGATTGGAAATAAATAATAATAGCTATAATTTGGTCAACTCATTGAAAGAGAAATTATTTTTAGAACCTAATTTTTTTGGAGCCGAAATCGAACTTGAAGAGAAATTAATATCAACAGGCATTGTTGAACTTGAAGGTAAACCTTCATCTTTTGTGGAAGTCGAAGATGACGATTTTTATTCATTTATTATGGGACGTGGAATTCCTACGAATTTTGTTGGTATTGAAGATAAAGACTTTAATATAAGAACTAAAGAACTTTTGGACAGGTTAAACGAGCTAGATGACGAAGAAGAACAAAAGCTATTTGCTCGATTGATTGAATATTTAATATATGACAAATACTGGTTGATACTTAATAGTGATGATGATAGAACAAATTTTTTAAATGTAATTAAAGAACACAAAAATGAGATTCCTATTAAGAATATGGGGGGAGAATACACTAAAAATAATGATGATTCTGTGATTCTATTTGATGAAAAAAATGAAGATAGAGGTGAGTTTAAAAAGTTTTTCATCGAACAAAAAGAAGATAAACATTATAATGAATATGTAGAGGCATTAGGAGTGAAGTCTCCTAAAGAATTTGTTCATAGTATTAAGTGGTTTGAGAAAATTAATATTAATTTCGTGAAATATTTGTACCGGCGATATAAAGGGGAAGTGGATGAGAATGAATTGTTATCATATTTGAAGATAAAACTTGACTCAAAACTTGACTCAGAAGAGCGGAAATATGTTTTAGATTTTATTTTTGATTATGCTCTTTTAGAGAAGAAGCATGAATGGGAAGTTTATCTTCTTCTTAGACCTGACGAACTTATTAATTATGGAGAGAAGATAAACGATTTATATAGAGATAATGACCACAACAAAAATTGTATTGAGTTAGTTGGTTATATTGATAAAAATGGATACAATGATATTATTTCAGAAATTATTAATGAAATTTTAGAGGAGTTAAAATTTGCTGATAATGAAAAAGTTGAAAGAATAAAGCATGACTTAAAAATAGAAAATATGGTTCTTTGTGTTTCAGAATCAAAACAGAAACCTGTTGGGTATACTGTATTGGCAGATGATAAAATATACTTATGGCATCAGTCAAACCACAGAAAATATAGAGAATGTATAATTAAGTATATTGTGGACAAATATGAAATTAAACTTGATACACGTTCATATTCTATGTCTGCAATCGATATGGATTCTTCTATAGAAGTAGCAGATGTAGACCAAAATGATCTTGATGAATTATTAGCTCACGAAATTGAATGGAATAAAGAGGAAATTGATGTAAAAAAACGAATATTGATGGAACCATATTATTTCAAGAAGAAATTTTATCCGGGGTATGCAAAAACCTGCCCACTATGTAATAAGTTGGTTGTGACTGAAATTACATCGATGAGAATTAAGTCTATTTATATAAAAGAAGAAGAAACAAAATACAAGTATGATTTTATTTGTTGTAATACCTGTGCAGATTTATTTTATTATTGTGAAAATCAACCGGTTATAAAGGGATTAGATGAGATTGGGAATTTTAATTCGGAGATTCAGCTGGAGTTTTATTTTGAACCACATTATCGGTACACTCCTTATGAAATCAGCTTTAAACCAAGACCAGTTCATAGAAATGTTTTATTACGACAGAAGAAAGGGAGTAAAACTTAATGAGAAGAGAAAAAGAGAAAATTCCATATGCCTTGTATAATTGTCCATTGAGATTTAATCCTTTCCAGTACGAGCCTTTTTGGTTATGGAATAAACAAGATGATAAAAAAAGGATGTATATAGCTGATGAAGTTGGACTTGGTAAAACGATTGAAGTAGGAATAATCATTAAAGAAGAATTGATGAGAAAAGAAAATTGTGGGAAGTTTTTAATTGTGGCACCACGCTTTTTGTGTGAGCAATGGAAAGAACAATTATACGAACTATTCAATATAAAAAGTATTATATATCCTTCTAAGAAGAAAAATGAGGATATGTATGATGTTATTGTATTACCAATATCGCGTTTGAAGGATTTTAAAGACAATAAAGAGGAAATGTTGAAATGTGTTAGTACAATAATAGTGGATGAAGCTCATTATTTTAGAAATTGTTCAGATACTGCAAGATATGAGAATCTCAGAAAAATTATTAACCAAATCAGCAATAGGGTATTTATGTCTGCAACACCTATAAATAATTATTCGACTGATTGGGAAAATCAAATAAAATTGTTGAGTCCAAACTCAAATAGTGAAGATTTTAACAATTTGACACATAGTAAAAAATCGGAAGCTTTTCCGTATTGTAAAATAAGAGAAATAAATACAATCTATTGTTCTTTGACTTACGAAGAGAAGGAATTTTATAATACTACTGATATGATTTCAGATACAGAGTTTGCAAAGACTATATTTAGGCATATAGGCGCCAGTAGTTTATATGCATTAGACTGTTGCTACAAAAATAATGGTTTTGATGAATTAGAGTGGGGAATGATAAAAGAATCATTTTCAGAAGATTTGAATTGTGACCTGAAAGAGATTGGAGAAATAGAGACGGATAAAAAAACACCGGATAAAGATAGTAAAGCGGAAAAACTTTATGATATCCTTAATAAAAAAATGCTAAACGAAGAGACCAACAATAAAACAGTAATTTTTGCTCATTATCTTGCTACCTGTGAATATTTGGTTGAATATCTGGCGGGAAAAGATGAATTTTATATTGACTCAAATAGGTCTTCTTGTAATGAAAAGATTAGAATATTTTCAATTAAAGGAAAGATGAGTCAAATAGAGCAACAAAGGATAGCAAAGCAGTTTAAGGAATATCCTGGGAAGGCTATCTTAATTTGTAGTGATGTTTGTAAGGAGGGTGTTAATCTCCAATGTGCCAACATATTAATTAATTATGATTTGCCGTTCAATCCGGCAATTATGGAACAAAGAATTGGTCGTGTGGATAGAGTAGGGCAATCTAAGGATATATATATTTATAATTTTGTAGTAGAGGACACATATGATATTACAGTATACTATCAATTTATTCTAGGCAAGTTGGATACTATACATTATTTTTCTGAAAAATTAGGGTTGAATGAACTTAAAATTACTAGTGAAGATAGTAAAGATGATGAAGATAAAATTATTGGAGACTCTATAAATAAAGCATATGAATTTGCAAAAAATTACAAGCGCAATGTAAACGATGGAGATATAGATTCAGAAAATAAAAAACTTAGTGAGTTAAAGGAATATCTAACTAATTACTTACTATCTGCAAAAAGTCTAAAACTTCAAGGGGTAGAAGAAAAACAAAGATATCTTTGTGAAAAGAAAAATCTGGAAGATAAAGAAATAATTGACAATATAGAATGGTGGATAACTGAAGTAATTAAAATTAAAAAAATTATGAAGACAGAGGAAAATATTGATTCATTTAACGATAAGCTTGCTTGGTTTAATGAAACATATGGAGAGCCGGATAACAGAGATTATGAAATTACTATTAGTAAAGATCAGATAATACAACTATTTCAGATAGGTGAAAATAGAAGATGGCTTAAGGGATTCTTAAATTTAGATGAGAAAAATGGTGGATTTGACGTATATAAATATCTTGAAAATACTCAGGATATTGACGGGGCAAAAGAAAAACTTGTGGTAAAAGAAAGTCCGGTGACAATATCTTATGACTATCTTGATCCTGAAATAAATAAAACAGGAATGTGTGATAAAGATTGGGATGAGTATTTAGAGCAGTTTGTGCCATATGAGATAAAGGATTTAATAGAAAACCGGCAAATAAATAGTAACTGCTAAGGCATTGTGATAGAGGATTATGACACCTATATCATAAATTATATAAAAGATAAAATAAATTTAGGAGGTATGAGATTATGTCAGAATATATGATAACAAAATCATCAATCATCAACCGCTGTAACAAAGACGGTAAACTTCATCTCCTTTTTACTGAAAGAGAGCGACCTTGTAGTGAAGCGTATTTAAAAGAGTTATATGACAACGATGGCAATAAATGTAGCAGATATTTTATTGATATTTCATCTATAGAAGAAGCTGATGAACTTGGTGATAAATATGATGTGGATGTTCTTATTACAAGAAATCTTGACTTTGATGGGATTATATCCTTAGTATTATATGATGAGGAGATAAAGCAGAATTAGGAATAGAGGTTCAACTATGATAAAAAAAAGACCGAAATGTATTTTATTTGATTTTGATAGGACAATGGTTTTTCTTTATAGTGATCGGAATTTATTGTCCGAATTAGGAAGGCTGATGACAGAATTCTATTGTGAGTATATTCCTCTAGAGTATGATTCTGTTAAAGATGGATATTTTGTTTGGCATGAAGCGCATAGAGAGGTTGAAAAAAAATATGATTCTGTTAAGGCATTGGAAATTAATAGAAAAGCAGAACAAATAGTAACAAGTTTCGAAATGAAATTGGTAAAAGAAAAGCAATTATTTGCAGATGTTGTTGATACGATAAAAAAAATGTATGATGAAGGTGTATGTCTAGGCATTGTTTCAAGTAATAGCACCAGTATTATAGAGGCAAAACTTCAATGCGAAGGAATTATAGATTGTTTTAAGGTGATATATGGAAGAGAGATTCCGTTTGATCCTGATAAATTAAAACCAAGTTCGTATCCACTTATTTCGGCAATAAATGAACTTGGATTCGACAAAACGGAAGTTTGGTATGTTGGGGATGATATTATTGATATTGATGCTGCAAGAAGAGCTGGAATATCAGTGGTTGGAATGGCAACAGGTAATTATACTATGGAAGAATTATGCGAAAGAGGGGCTGACATAACAGCTGATTCAATGAAATCACTATATAAATATTTTGAAATACTGGAGATATAATATAAAATGAATATTTATTTAATTAGACATGCACAGACTACAATGAATGCAAAGGGGAAAGTCTTTTCAGGAATATCAGATGTTTCTTTATCAACTAATGGGATAGAATGTACGCAAAAAATTGCAAATAGTGGATTGTGGGATGAAATAGAACATATATATATATCTCCATTAATTCGCACCAGACAAACAGCAGATATTTTATTTGGGACAAATAATACATATACAGTAGTTAATGAATTTGCTGAGATGGATTTTGGAGATTACGAAGGAAAAAGCATGCCTATTGATTATGTGTCAGACCCTATTTTCTTCAAATGGGTCAATGATCCCGAAAATTTGTCATTTCCTAATGGAGGAAATTTGAAAGTTCATGCAATGAACGCTTATAAAGCTTTGAAAAATATTGCTGAGAATAAAGAATATACTAATGTGGCGATTGTATCTCATGCTACGACAATACGGTTGATTTTATCAATAATATTAACTGATAGTATTTTAAATTTTAGGAAAATTCCTTGTGATAATATTGGTGTTTCACTTATTACAGTGGATCAAGGATGTGCAAAGGTAAAATATATTAATGCACCTATTGGTATTTAGAGGAGGATATAATATTTTATGGGAAAGAAAACAATTAGAAAGGATATTTTATCGATTGAGGAAGAACCCTTTTTTGACAGAGATGAGGCAAGAAAAGAATTTTGGAGATGTTATGACGAAGTTAAAGAAACTGGTAACTTTCAAGTAATTATGTACTATGGGCTTGGTGGAATGGGGAAAAGTTCTCTTTTGCATCAACTTGAAAAGGAAGTTAAAGAAAGGGATAAAAAGTCTGTATATGTATATTATGATTTTAATGATGGTCAAGATTCAGTAGTTGTATTGAGGAGAATTGCAAAAGATTTACAAGATAATTATAACATGAAATTTCCTATATTTTTATATGCAGTATATGCTTATATGGTTAAATGTGGTATAAATTCAGAACAAAATGAGATAAAAAGTGTGTTGGACGACATCCCTGTTTTGAGAGAGGCATTTGAAGTTATGAATTTTTTGCCAGGTATCAGTACTTTTTCGCAACCTATTGAATGGCTGGTGGATAAAGTGTGTGGTACTGTTCAAAAGGTAAAAAAGTTTAAAGCTAAGGAAATGATTGAAATAATTAATAATGCTTCGAAGGAAAAACTGCATGATATCATATCAGGATTATTTATTACTGAAATGAATGAGAATTTAAATGAATTAGGGAATCCTATCTTTGTATTAGTTTTGGATACATACGAGAGATTAGTTAATGAACTATCTGCAATAGGGACACCATTAGAAAATGATTTGTGGCTTCGTGATGATAATGACGGTATTTTATTACATATAGAGAACCTAGTTTGCGTATTAGCAGGACGTGAAGAATTAAAATGGAGAAATATAGATTCGGACTGGGATGATGAAGTTTTGTCGCAGATTGAGATTGATACACTTGATGAATATTACTCAGTTCAACTTCTGGAAAGACATAATATAAAAGAAGATAATATACAAAGAAAAATATTGGAGGTTACAAACGGTATGCCTCTATATTTGGATATTTGTGTCGATACTTATAAAAGTGTAAAGTCAAGAGAAGATAGTATAACTATTGATTTATTTGATAATAAAATTGAGAAAATGGCAAAGAGATTGCTTACATATATGTCAGATGAAGAAAAAGATGTGTTGTATTTATTATCTTGTCTAGGACGTTGGGATGACGATGAGTTTTTTAAAATAAATGATATATTATACAGAGATGCAGTTAATACAAGGATATATCAAAAGATATTAGAATTAACATTTGTACGTCAAGATCCTGATGGCTATTATATTCATCAAACAATGCAAGAAATAATGATTCAATATTGTGAATTGAAAAAAATCTATAAGTTTGTGCAAGCTATCTATAATTGTGCAGATTTAGTTACAACAGAAGGATACAAGTATATTTATTTAGTTTCAAAAATATGTGCCATAAGAAAAGATAAAGAGTTGATAACCTGGTGGATGAATAATATTATTCCTGTACTGGAGTTATATATAGATACATTTTATTTAAGCCAATTTATAACAATATATGAGTTGTTATTTGAGATTATAGATGATTATAGTTTGAATTCGTTATATTTGAATTATTTGTTAAAAAAAGGAGATTATGTTAATTCTAATACTTACATTGAAAAAAATAAGAGAATTTTAGAGAAAAATGATAATTTGAATTCATTACAATTTATGCTAACTGCATCATATTATTATTACATAAAAGGAAGAGATTCTGAGGCTATGGAGTTGAGACAATATGTTTATGATAAAAGAATGGAAACTTTGGGAGCTAGTCATCGAGATACTGTAAGGACAGGATTAGCATTAGCAGCATCTCTTTCTAGAGTTGGAAAATATAGTGAATCTATTGTATTGGGTAATAGTTGTAGAGAACTATTAAAAGATAGTAATGGTGGGTATGATTCGATCATTTCAGTTGCAAAGAATCAGCTGGGTGACTCCTATTTTCGTTTAGGTAAATTTGATGATGCATTAACTGTATATGAAGAAGTTTATAGGAATAGAAAAGAATGGCTAGGAAAAAAGAATAATTCTACTATGATAGCATATAATCACATTGCAGATTGTTATGTATGCATTGGTAAACATGATGAAGCACTCAGGATATATAATGAGGTATTGAGTGTTCGTATTTCTGAGCTTAATATTGAGGAAGCCTATGAGTATTTTGTAGATGGAACTGCTTATATGTCACATGACCATGCTGATACTGTAATTGTATATAATAATATGGCAGTATGCCTTATGTATTTAAATAAATGGAATGAAGCAAAAACAATTTTAAAAGAAGTTGTAGCCAAAAGAAGAGCTTTACTTGCTGACACTGCTCCTGCAACCTTGGGAGCTATGGAAAATTTAGCAATTTGTGAGTATTACTTAGGTGAATATGATAATGCTATTTTTCATATTCGATATGTAGTAGACTCCTTGAAAAATAGCATATCGGAAGACCATTATGACATGATTATAGCTAGGTATCATATGAGTTTGATAGAAAGTAATAATAAATGGGATTTTGAAAAAGAATTCGGAGAACATCTTTCATTTAATGTATTTTATAGTAAACTGATTAAAGAAGGCAGTTTTATCGGATACTTTAGTTTAGGGAGATATTATGAGTAAAATTATAACGCTTACGCTCAATAGTGCAATAGAGGAAGTTGCTTTTATAGATGATAGAGAGGGAAAAGAAAAAATTCTAGATATGAAAAAATATTATACAGGGAAAGCTGTAAATACTGGTTTAGCCCTCTCTAATGTAGGATGTAAATGTGAGATGGTCATAGTTTGTGGAGAAAATACATGTGAAGCATTTTCTGCTTTTTCTAATGTGACTAGATTGGTTTCAGTGTTTCCTGTTTTGGGGGACACAAGAATTAATAGAACTAATGTTTATATAGGTGATCGAGAAGAAAAAATCATTAATAAAGGCTATTGCATGAGTGATAATATTGCTCATAAAGTTTTTCAGTATGTTATTGAACATGCTGAAAAAGATGATTTAATAATGATTGCTGGTAGTTTACCTGAAGGGGTAACTGATTGTTGGTATTGTGAATTAATAGTTGCATTGAAGAAAATGGGAGCTAAAGTCCTTTTTGATGCAGCTGGTAGCACACTTGTGGCAGGAGTGAAGAATTCGCCATTTTATATTAAACCAAATGAAGAGGAAATAAGAGCGTTGATTGGGAACTACAAACAAGAGAATCTGACTGAGTGTATTAAAAATATTTCCAAGAAGAATAATATAGAAAATGTTATAGTGTCATTAGGTAAAAAAGGAGTTATGGGGTATAATTCTAAGTGTAATGAATTGTATCAGGTATTTTCTGAGCAAGAGTTTGGTTCAAATACCATGACGACAGGCTGCGGAGATTCATTCAATGCAGGTTTCATATATGGAACTGTATTAACAAAATCTTTTTTGCAATCGCTCATCTATGGAGTTGCTTTTGCCAGTGCCAATCTTATTGCTGGATTTCCTGAAAAAATAAGTATGGATATTGTCGAAGAGTGTGTTCAACATATAAAATATCAAATGATGTGATATCAGTCAACTCAACTGACAGAAATAAGAAGATGTAGTTGGTAGCAGGATGCTTAGCATACTAGGAGAAAATGAAACAGTCCCGCTATTTGTGGAATATATAATTAACTCAATCTGAAGAAAGCAACTTTCTTCAGATTTTTTATTTTCCCTCTCTATCTGTCAAAATTGACAGATGTTTTTCTTGAAACTATGTTAAACTAATTAAAATGAGAACGATGAATGAGCAGATAAGAGAGGTAAAAATATGGAAAAAGCAACGGTAAATATGAAAAACTGGAAACTTAGAACTAGAGGCGAAGATTATAACTTATCAGGGACTGCAGACAGCCATCCGAGGCTTGGCAATAATACATATATAGGCTGCACTTCATACTTAGTTAGCTATACATTAGAAGACGATATTTTAACTTATGAAACAAGAAATACTATTTATATCTGCCCATTAAAATATATGGTAGAAGCAGATGAAGGCTCTAAAGCCAGCATCTTAAAAGAGTACTATGAGAGTCCCGAGCTTACAGAACACCTTAATGAGCTTATGCTGATTGGCCAGAGAGAAAGAGAAGAAGAAAAGAAAAAGTACGAAGAGCATCTGCTAGAAGTCGCAAAAGGGTATGAGGACTGTATTTATATTGAAATGAAAAGAATTACAAATGGAGATATGCTTGCTTATAATATAGGAGGCAAGGCAGGACTTGTTGAGCCACATAAGCATATTAGTGACAGGCAGGATAGTATTTTGTATATGAGATATCAGGAAGATGATGAGGAAGCAAGCCTTGATTTTAGGTATTGGCCTATGGAAGATCCGGATGATATACCAGTGTTTGTGATGAACGATGAAGGTGAATTTGTTGAATTACCAAGAGAGCGTAAAGTGAAAGAAAAGCAAGAAGTTGTCACATATAGCTGGTCAGATAATATAAAAAGAGCAGTTATAAAAAATGACTCCCACATTCTTATAGAATTTAATGGCGTAGATATAGCTATTGGTGAGACAAAGGTATTTGGGGCAGACCGTCATGTAGAGGGATTACTTAGTCCGGACTGCTATAATGGGAAATCCTGCTTAACTCCGGGAGAAAAGAGAAATGATTGATTAAGAGAAATGAATTATGTATAATATATGTATAACGAAAGAATTTACATATATTTTCATTTAAGGCTCAAAGGAGAACTAAATGGCGGACATCAATCTTCCGGTCGGCAACTCAAACTTTGCTGACATTATAGAGAATAATTACTACTATGTGGACAAAACCGGGCTTATAGAGGAGATCCTGCGTGATAGAGGAGTCCAGGTAACTTTGATTACCAGACCTAGGCGCTTTGGGAAGACTCTTGCAATGACTATGCTTGCTGAATTTTTTGATATTACCAAAAGCAGCAAGTCTGTTTTTGATGGGCTTAATATCGCTAAAAACAGTGAGCTTATGGAAAAATGGCTGAATAAGTGGCCGGTGGTATATATTTCATTTAAAGATGTGGTAGGGATTGATTTTACAAAAAGTTATGGGATGCTAAAAAATACAATATCAGATTTATTTATAAAAAACTATTATCTCAAAGATAGCAGCAAAGTAAATGAAATAGATAAAAAAGTGTTTTTAGAAATAGCTGATAAAGTAGAGGGCAGGCCTACAGATGATCAGATTAAAACAAGTCTTGCACTGCTTATGAGGATGCTAAAAGCTCATTATGACAGGCCTGTAATTTTGCTTATAGATGAGTATGATGTTCCGCTTGCAAAGGCAAGCGAGGATAAGGAACACTATGAAAAAATGCTCGATATTGTAAAACCTATGCTTAGTTCTGCTATTAAGGACAATCAGGCATTGAAGCTGGGAGTGGTTACAGGCTGTCTTAGGATAGCTAAGGAAAGCATATTTACAGGAACCAATAATTTCGTTTCAGATACAATATCAGATATAAGGCTGAATGAGTATTTTGGGTTTACTCAAAATGAGGTTGACAAAATTTTAACAGAGTCAAAATTAGAATTTGCCGCTGGAGATATAAAAAAATGGTATGATGGATATCATTTTGGAGAAACCGATGTATATTGTCCTTGGAATGTTATGAATTATGTAAATAGCTTACAGAACAACCCTAAAGCGAAACCGGTAGGATATTGGAAAAACTCGAGTGACAATATGATAATTCGTTCATTCATTGATAGTGCAAAAGGAGCAATTACAGGGAAAATAGAGACTCTGCTTTCTGGAGGCAATATTATAGAGAATATCAATGAAGATTTGACATATCAGAATTTACACGAATCTGAAGACAATCTATGGAGCATACTATATCTTACAGGTTACTTGACTTTGGAAAAAAAAGAAGAGAGTTTTTGTGTATCTGAAAATGGTTTTAGCTTAAAAATACCTAATTTAGAGGTGAAAACTATATTCGAAGATACGATAAAAAAATGGTTTGAAGACAGTGCTAAGTCGTGGGATAGAAATAAGCTTTTTCATGCAGTCTGGAATGGCGATGACAGAGTGATTACCGATGAAATGACAAAGCTGCTTAGGAAGACTATCAGTTATCATGATTACAAAGAAGATTTTTATCATGCATTTTTGGCTGGAATATTTGCAGGAGCTGGATATGCAGTAGAGTCAAATAGGGAGCATGGAGAAGGCAGGAGTGATATTTTAATCAAAGATTTTGAAGAGAGTAAAGCTGTAATTTTTGAAGTAAAATGTTCAAAGCAGGTAAAAGACCTTGAGAGAGACTGTCAAAAGGCAAAAGAACAGATAGAAGATAAAAATTATGGAACAGAAATGGATGATGAAGGCATTGATGTAAAAGCATATGGAATATCATTTTGGAAAAAAAGATGTATGGTAATTATATAGCAAACTTAATCTGAAGAGAGACAAAACTTTCTTCAGATTTTTTATTTCTACCCAAATCTGTCAAATTTGACAGATGATTTCTTCTAAGCTATGTTAAACTTATTATGAGTAAATGATAAAAGGAGTAGCCATGTCTTATTGTAAGAAGTTTTTGCCCTATAGCAGGGACAATGTACCCTTTGTGATATTAAAAGAGCGAATAGAAAATGTATCAGGAAATGAATGTCTTATAAAGAGAGCCTGCCTTGCACTGTCAGCAGGAGGGATACTGAAAAGACCGCCTTATGAAGAAGACCTGTTTAATACATATGGTATAAGCTGCGATTATATTGATGAAGAGAGTATAGCTGAGATTTACGAAAATTGTCCTTTGATAGACAGAAACATCATCATAGTCACTGAGCAAGAGGAAGTAGGAGTAAAGGCAGGGGTACTTTTAGCAAATTATGTAAAAATACTGCAGAAAGTATATGTAGATGCAGAGCTTGAAGAAAATGGTTATGACATTTATGATGATGAAGATGAGGGAGAAGTCGAGGGTATACTTCATTATGACAACTTTGATGAAGGGTTTAGTGTGTTTAATTTTACTTCAAATAAAGGGCTGGTAGAAATTTGTGATGTGATAGACCTTTCATTTGTACCGGAAGATGTAAAGGGAGAGTATCATTATGGCGACAGATTTACAAAAAGCCTGACGCCTTTTGTAATTGTGACAGGGCTAAAGCCTGATAGATATCTTGAAGCAAGGCTCTCAGGCATAGCTACAAGCAGGAATGCGCTAAGAATAATGGTTATTAATCATGATACATATTTTAAGCACGAAATGCAAGTTTACCTTATGGATAAGGACTGCACTACTGTTGTAGTGGATGCTGTAGAAGATTCATACTACGAAGGCGTATTAAAAAGGCTTTTGGCATTGCAGGAGCTTAAAATAAAAGAAGAAAATATAAGCAGGTTCATATTTAGGACAAAGCGTATATTTGGAAAAAACTTTTCAGAAGAAATGCTTGTTAAAATTGTAACAGATGCTAAAAAATCTAAAGATAAAGCAAGAGATAAAGGCAATGGAGAGACAGATGAAAAATATTTTGGAAGATTTTTTGAAAAGGAAGACAGTGCGAGAGAAAAACTTAGCAAAATGAATGGCCTTACTGAATTCAAGGCTTTAGTTAAAGAATACTTGGCTGTCTTAAAAGCAGAGAGAGAAAATAAGAATCTTAAAACTATGCATAGAAACTTGATATTTACAGGAAGGCCGGGTACAGGCAAAACTACTTGTGCAAAGCTCCTTGCAGACATTTTATCTGAAGAAGGTATGACCAATGCTACATTTAATATGGTGAGCAGAGCTGACATCATAGGAAAGTATATAGGCCAGACTGCGCCTAAGATTACAGAGCTTTTCAATAATTCAAGGAATGGCATTATTTTTGTGGATGAGGCCGGATTTTTTGCAAATGATGCAGAAAGTGCCAATAGCTTTGTAAAAGAGGCAATTAAAGAGTTTGTAAGGTATATGGAACTTTATCCTGATGTGATAGTTATCTTTGCTTTATATGATAATGAACTGCAAGACTTTTTGAGATTGGATAAGGGGCTTGAATCAAGGATAAGGAAGACTATATATTTTAAGGATTATAGTGTACCTGAGCTGGTGAGGATTTTTGAAGAAAAGCTTGATGAAAATGGATATAGTATGGCGAAAAATTTGGGAGAAAAGCTTGAAGAAATTTTTGAAAATGAAATAAAGTCAGAGAATTTTGCTAATGCAAGGACTGTAAGAAAGCTTGTAGAGGAAGCAATTACAAAGTTTGGCATAAGGACTTTTAGGGAAGAAAACCCTGAAAGAGTGATAATTTTAGAAGATATATCAAGATAGGCATAAGGAGTGTGAGCATGATTTATTTTACATCAGATTTACATTTTTACCATAAAAATGTCATTAAGCATGCAAACAGGCCTTTTCAAAATGTGGAAGAGATGAATGAAAAGCTTATTAAAAACTGGAATAACCGGATAAAATCAGAGGATGAAGTTTATATTTTAGGAGACTTCACTATGAAAGGCACTGAGTATGCTGCAGAGATTTTAAGGAAACTTAAAGGAAAGAAATATCTGATTAAAGGAAATCATGATAACTTTGTAAATCAGGAAACTTTTGATAATTCGCTTTTTGAATGGGTAAAAGATTATTTCGAACTGCAACATAATAACCAGAGCTTTATCATGTTTCATTATCCTATAGAAGAGTGGAATCATTTTTTTAGGGGAGCAATCCACTTACATGGACATCAGCACAACAGCCCGGAATACAATATATTAAATGAAGAAAAGGGGCTTAAAAAGTATGATGTAGGAGTGGATGCCAATTATATGAAACCTGTGAGCATAGAGGAGATAATAAAGTTTTTTGGCTAGAGAAGGGAGAAAAAATGTTTTATAAGTTTGATGAGTGCATAGAATATATGAAGAAGGCGGGGCTAAAAGTAAAGTGGAGAGAAGAGGCTGAAGAAAGAGTAGACTTAGAAGAACTATCAGATATTCCAGGTTTTGAATGGATTGAAAAAGATAACTGTATTCATATGGAAAGAAATCCTTATTTTAGGATGAGAGGAAAGAGAGTTACAAAGGAGCAGGCATTTGACATAATAAGCAGAGAGAGTGAACACAAGAGAGACTTTATGATAGAGAGGACTGAAAAGATAATAGAAGAAAGACCAGCTCTCCAGTTTGGCGAAATAAGGCTGCACTATACCCATGGTCTTGACCAAATACAGTCTTGGATAGATCCGGATGGAGCAGTAGGAGAAAATAATTACTGTGCATGGAAGTACCCTGAAGGCCTGAAACTTATAGAAGAACATATGCTAAATGCCAAAAGGTATCCTTATCTTAAATATGTAATAATATATACCATACATGATGCAAGAATGCAGGATGACTTATATAATGCATATGGAATTTTTTATGACATTGAAGACAGGATGTTCTGGGGAGGGTTTGAGTATGCACTCTGGGTACATGATGGCGGAGTTGAAAGAGTGGATAAAGATAAAGCAAAAGAACTTTATGAAGAATATCAGTCAGAATATCCTTGTAACGAAATGTTTATGCGAGATGATTGGAATAAGTACATAAAGCCATATTTAGATGAAGAGTATGTTAAGAGATTAAGTAAAGCTTGGAAACAGACAGAAAAAGAAAAGGCTGATATGCTTTCATTAAATATATATGACCGTCCAACATCAGAAGTAAATTTTGAGAATTATTATGAATCACTTATTAGACATAAAGAATATTTAGAGATGGATTATTCAAAGGAATTTTGTGAAAAGGTTTACAGAGTTTTGGCGGCTGCTGCAAAGGAAGTTGAAAGATTTAGGGATGGAGAAGTAGAGCCAGGTGAATTAGACATGCAATTTTACTGGGATATTATGAGAGAGATTAGTAAAAATAAGGATGAACATACTATTGACGATGAGATTGAAACGACTGAGCTTGTGGTTAAAAGTTTTCTGGAAAAATTTTATGATGGAATGGAGATTGAGGCTTTAGTATATTTTAGGCTTGATGGAGAATACATGGCTAAGCTTAGGGATTATGTAGGAAGTGGTGAAATTCATTTTGATAAGATTACCAGATTTTTAAAGGAGGATGAGGGGGAGACTGATGAGTCTATAAAAAAGTTTCTTGATGATATAGAGTTATTTGGTGACGAGAACTTAAGGAAGATGGTGCTCTCTTATGTTGATTATAAGCAAAACGAACCAAACAAGCGTATACCTTGGGAAGACTTTGCAAAGGGATTAAAAGAATCATTGAAGAATACTGATATAAAAGTAGAGTGGAATGGCAAAAAGATATTTTTTATTAAGGGTGATTTAACTATATTTATTGAGAAAAAAGACATAAAGAAGTTCAATAGTGAAGATTAAGCTGCTAGGGAGGGTATCAGTATGAAGAAGTCAGAATATGAAAAAATTATGACAGAAGCAGAGGAGAAGGAAAGATTGGCAGAAATAGAAAGAAACAGACCAGTATTAGAAGAAGTTATAATTGGAGAAAATGTAAAGAGCCTTAAAGAAGTTCCAGAGGAGGTTTATGACAAAGCCAAAAAGATAATTGTTGCAGACAATATAAAAGAAATACCGGATGAGTTTTTTATGAATCATCACTACATGGAAGAAGTCTGCCTGCCTTTTGGACTTGAAAAAATTGGGGATAGGGCGTTTAGAGCGTGTGAGAAGCTTACATCCGTAAGGATACCGGATACAGTGACAAGTATAGGTAAATGGGTGTTTTCAGCTTGTGATAAACTTAACGAAATAATACTGCCTGATTCTCTTAGAGAAGCAGGAGACTATGCTTTTTATTGGAACAAAGTAAAGAAGATAAAGCTTCCTAAAACTGTAGAAAAGCTGGGAGCAAGATGTATAGCTTCAGATATTGAAGAAATAGAATTAGATGAAAATAATGAGAATTTTAAACTTGTAGGAAATACTATATTTAGCAGAGATGGCAAGAGCATAGTAATGGTGTTTAACAAAATTAAAAGGGAGAGAATATATGAGATACCTGAAGGTGTAGAACATATTGAAGAAGATGCTTTTGCTTTCTGCCGCTTTTCAAAGATTATTGTGCCAAAGAGCATGAAAAAAATAGGAAAAAGGGCATTTTATGAGGCTTTGGCTGATGAAATTGTACTTCCTGAAGGGCTGAAAGAAATAGGAGAATATGCATTTTCAAGGAGTGAACTTCTGCGAATCAAGATTCCTGAGAGCATAAAAGAAATTAAGAAAGGTACTTTTGATACAGCAGAGATAAGAGAGATAATTTTACCAGACAGCATAGAAACTTTGGGATATAGGGCATTTAACAGTATAAGCCAGACAGAAGAGATAAAACTGCCTAAGAATTTAAAAAGAATAGGAGCAACATGCTTTGAACACATTTATTTAAAAAAATTGGTAATTCCTGACAGCGTGGAGTTTATTGGAAGCTACGCAATAAGCAGCCTGGATCTTGAATATACCAATATTCCAAAGTCTTTAAGGGAAGTAGGAAACGAGGCTTATGGCTGGAAGAGAAAATATAAGGCAGATGAATTTCCAAAGAATCTTGAAGTAATTAAAAGTGATGCTTTTGATGCTTTTTCTTTTGGAAGGACAGCAACTTTTGGCAAAAAGCTTAGAGAAATAGGAGTATCATTACCAAAAGACATATATGATTTAACTCTTTATGACAATCTTTTAAAGGTAACAGGCAGAGCTTGGGATGAGAACGAGAAAAAGGAAATAGAATTAGAATTTGGTAATAACATTTTTAAGCTTCGTAATCATAGGGATGATGGACATGGAGTCATAATAAATGTAAAATCTGCCAAAACCGATGAACTCAGATATAGCATATATTTGCCTGAAAAACTAGATATTTCAGATACCTGGGGAGAAAACTTTGAACCAGATTTTGATGCTTATGACAGAGCTTTTGAAAAGTTAACAGAGGAAGATGAAAAGCTTATCATGGCTTTTTCAAGGCTCGATTGTCCTTACAAGCTAAGTGATGAAGCGAGGAAAAGATATGAAGATTGCTTAAAAAATGTAACAATGAGCATGTCAGGTACAGCTAAATTTATCAAGAACCTCATAGCTGCCAGAGGCATTCAGATAGTAGACAGGCTTAGTAAATACAACATTATTACTAAAAAGGTTCTTGACAAACTTATAGAAAGAGCAGAGATTATGGATGAAAAGGAAGAAGCTGAATATTTTAAAGCTTATAAGCTTTCATAATATGCTAATGTCTCTTTAAGCTTTGTCTTTATATCATCAACCAGTTCTTTAGGGGCAAGAGCAACAATCCTTGGAAATGGGCTAAAAACTGAGGTCTGCTGCTGTAAACAGAACATAAGTATGCTTTCGCGGCAGACTCTTTTAAGCTCTATCTTGCAAAATGATATGGATCTGCCATTAATTTCTGCCACTCTTTCAGAAGGATGAATTTTTACTTTATGGCCAAAGTAGTCTATGATTACTGAAAGAGAGGAAACAGGGCATTCTAACACCACATCAGTTAGAAAGTTCTGGCTGTCTGAGGCTGCTATCATCAAAGGAAAAATGGAGGCATATCTATCTGCATCAAACTCATTGTTTTTATAAAAAAGTTTGAGTGAGCCGGGAATAGGGTTTCTTTTTTCAGGGACTAAATTGCCATTTTTATCCTGAGTCTTATGAAAAACAGCTTTTTTAATTCTGTCTATGCGGTAGTGTGACGGATTTTCATAATCATTAGCTGTAGCGATCAGGTACTGGTGTCCGTTATTCCATAAAAGAGCATAAGGATTTATTATATAAGGACTTTCAGCATTTTTAACTTTTAATTTTGGCTTTATAGGTATCCTAGTGCGGTCTAAGGAATATTCGCCATAAGTAAGTTCAAGCTGATAGCCTTTTTTGATAGCCTCAAAAATAGTCTGTATGCTGTAGAACCAGTTGCTTACCTGATAAGGATTTGTTTTATCTATAGAAACCGGCCGCTCAAGGTTAGAGGCTTTAGTAAGCTCTCTGCCAGCCTGCACAGGGCAAAGCAAATCTTCTACAGAGGTAAGATAGTCCTTTTCTTTGTCTGAAAGGTATTTATCAGAAATTATGGAACCTTTAATCATATTTAGATCGCTTGGATTAATGAAAGGCTCAAAATAGTATTTTTTTGGTTTGCCATCTAGGACAATGAGCTTTCCGCCATAAACGGCAGATATTGTATCATAAACATTTTCTATATCTTTAATATCAAGTATGATGTCAGTGAGCCTTCTGGCCTGCTTTTGGAAAGGTATTATCTGAACCAATTCGTTTTCAATCTCAGTAGCAGTCAATGGACTCTCGGCAGAAGATTTGGTCTGAAGTATATAGACCATGAGGTTAAACCAGATAGGCTGTGATAATGGGTCTTCAGTATACACTTTGCCAGCAGGCAAAGAATTGTATTGGGACTTTGCAGTAGTTTCGGCAGACATAGGCCAGACCTCCAAAGAATAATATATAAGAACAGTTTAATGAGAATTTTGCAAAAATGCAAGCTATAATTAAAGGAGAAAACTATGACAGTAAAACAATTTATAAATACAGAACTTTATAAAGAACTAAATTTAGGCAATTATACCGTACTTGTTGCAGATCCGCATATCAATGAATTCATTAGAGACAGGAGTAAAATATTTGTAGGCATTGGCGTAGGCAGGGGTGGAATGGATATTGAGGCTGCAACAAAAACGGCATTAGAGAATGTGAAGAATCAAGTTGGCGGCAAAACTTTTGACAGAAGAATAGTTTTTATAAAAGGAAACATATTGAAGTCTGACTTATATGTGGCAAGCAGTGCTTCATGGGACAATAATTTATTCAGTGAAAATGGAGCGGAAACTCTGATGGGATTTGGATATACAGACAAAGATGAAGAGAAAATAGTTGTTTATGTAGCAGTTGTATAAAATATAAAAAAGTACAGAAAATGTCCGTTTGATGCGATATAATGATTATAAATTAAATCTAGGAGGGAATTATGAAGATAGAAGAATTTATGAAATCAGAGCTTTGCGCAAGGATATTAATGAAAGATAAAGATGTAGGGTTAGATAATCAAGACCTGGAAACTTTGTTTAGAGATAAGGAGGAGGTATCAGCATTTACCGGCATTGCTGACGGAGAAAGAAATGTGCAGCTTGCAGTAGAAGCGGTACTGGAAAATATCAAGTTTAATGGAAAAGAAAAGAAATTTGAAAGAGCTATTTTAATGATTGAGGGAGACCTTACGATGCAGGATGTTTCAGAAGGTCTTGATATAATGAGAGAAGAAATGGTAACATCTGATGCAGATTTGATATTTGGCAGTAAATATGTAGAAAATAGTGAGAAGAGAGTAAGGGTTGATGCAATTATGGTATAGTGTGGAGGGTGTGTGATAACTAGAGAAGAAGCTATTGATTATGGATTAGCATTTCAGGATGCATATCTGGATATGCCTTTTAAGGATACAAACTGGCAGTTAATCAGAGTAAAAGGCAGTAAAAAAGCCTTTCTTTGGGTATATGAAAGAGAGGGCTGTATAAATCTCAATGTAAAAGTCTCTCCGGAGTGGAGAGATTTTTGGCGAAAAGCCTTTAAGTCGGTTATAGCAGGCTGGCATCAGAATAAAGAGCATTGGAATACAATTATTTTAGATGGCTCTATTCCTGAAAAAGATATAAAAACTATGATAGCCGAGAGTTATAACTTAATTACAGATTCACCGACTAAGCGGATATATGAAGCTGTAAAGAAGATTCCTAAAGGTAAGGTTGCTACTTATGCACAGATTGCAGAAATGGCAGGAGATAGGAAGATGGCAAGAGCTGTAGGAAATGCTCTCCATAAGAATCCGGATCCTGAGAACATTCCATGTTTTAGGGTAGTAAATTCAAAAGGAGAATGCTCGGGTTCTTTCGCATTTGGAGGAAATGAAGAGCAGGCTAAGAGGTTGAGGAAAGATGGGATTGAGGTTATAGGCAATAAGGTTGATTTGTTAAAATATAGTATTAAGATTTAATTCTTACTAATAAGGGTTTGTACAAGTTAAAGGAGTTTACATGAAGTTTTTTCATATTTCAGATTTGCATATCGGCTTAAAACTTGAAAATAAAGATTTAAGTGAAGATCAGCGATACATACTAAATGAAATAGTAAGAGAGGCTGAATTAAAAAGACCGGATGCCTTAGTTATAGCAGGGGATATTTATGATAAATCATTGCCGTCAAATGATGCAATAGAGATTTTTGATGAATTTATATTAAAATTGTCAAAGGCTGTACCTAAGATGAATATTATGATTATTAGTGGTAATCATGACAGTGCGGTAAGGATTAACCAGTTTAGAAAATTACTTTCAAGAAACAACATATATCTAATAGGACAACCACCAAGGACGGTTGATGAGTTTATTGAAAAAATTGAATTTAATGATGAGTTTGGAAAGATAAATTTTTATCTTTTACCCTTTGTTAAGCCATCTTATGTAAGAAATACATTAGGACTTGCTGAGAATGAAAACAGCCTTTCTTATGATGAGACTTTGCACAGACTTATTGAGAGGGAAGATATAGATAAAAATGACAGGAATGTATTGGTGAGCCATCAATATTATGTTCCTGTGAATAAGAACCCTGAGGAAGTGGACAGGATGGAGTCAGAAATTATCTCGATAGGAAATATAGATATGGTAAGGGCAGATATACTCGAATACTTTGATTATTCTGCTCTTGGGCATATACATAAACCATGGAAGGTAATGGGAGAATGTCATAGATATTCAGGTACTCCTCTAGCCTGTTCTGTAAGCGAAGCAGGGCAGGAAAAGGGAATAGTTATGGTAGAAATGTTTGAAAAGGGGAGGATAAATACAGAGGTTATTCCGTTAAAATCTTTGAGGAAAATAAGGGTTGTAAAAGGTAGTATTACAGAAGTTTTGCAAGAGGGTTCTAAAGATTATGTGAAAATTATAGTTGTCGGTGAGCATGTGTCAGATATCGACCTTGCAGATAGGATTAGAGATAAGTTTCCTAATTACTTGGAGATTTGTAGGGAGAATTTTAGTAAAGGGGATGCTAACAGAGTGGCAGAAAGTTCAGATGAATTGAGTGAAATAGAAAATTGCAGACTATTTTTAAAAGAGTTAAGTGCTGAAGAGGAGGTGCTGTTGGCTAGCTTTATAAATGAGTTGAAAGAGAGGTTGGTAAATGAGGCCTAAAAAACTGGTTATGCAGGCGTTTGGCTCTTATAGTAAAAAAACTGAAATTGATTTTACAAAACCTAAGCAGAATTTATTTTTGGTTACAGGGGATACGGGTGCAGGAAAAACAACAATTTTTGATGCCATTGTATTTGCACTTTATGGTGAAGCTAGTTCGGAAAGTAATAAAAAGTCCGGACAGGAACTTCAAAGTCAGTTTTCGGACTATGGCGATGAACCTTTCGTAGAGCTTACATTTACAGAAATGGATGGAGCTATTGAAAAGGAATTCAGGGTTCGCAGAGTCCCTAGACATATCAGGCCTCTTAAGAGAGGAAGTGGATATAAGTCAGAGAATGAAAAAGTTTCTCTTTTTTTAGAGGACAATAGTGAATGGTCTCAGAATATAAAGGAAACTAATGCCAAAATAGAGGAATTAGTTAAACTTTCTAAAACTCAGTTTATGCAGGTATCAATGATAGCTCAGGGTGAGTTTATGAAGGTGCTTAAGGGAGATGATAAACAGGAGATTTTTAGAAAGTTATTTGGTACTGAGATATATCAGAAACTTATAGAAGGATTAAAAATTAAAAGTAGCCAAAAAAATGCTGAATTCAAAGACTTTGGTTTAAGATGTTTACAGTATATCAGAAGTATTAGAGTGTTAGAAGGTACAGAAAAAGACTATGGTTTTTCAGAGATAAAAAATGAGGCAGGTATAACAGAGATTGAAAAAACGGTAGTTGCCTTGGAAAACCTTTGTACAGAATTAAAAGAAAATATAAAGATAAAAGAGATAGAAAATAGTGAAATTTTAGTTAAACGAGATACGAAAAAAGGGGAGCTGGCTGAGGGAAAACTCCTTTTACAGTCGTTTGTAGAACTTGAAAAGTCTGAGGAAAAGTTAAGGTATCTTGAGTCGCAAAAAGAAGAAATAGAAAGTTTGACAAAATTAGTTAAAGATATTGAGCTGGCTTATGAATTAGAAACACTTTATAAGAATTTTTGTGAGGCAGGAGAAAGATTAAAAAAGAGTGAGCAGGAGTTAGAGGAAATTAAAACTAAAATTCCACAATATGCCTCAGCTTATGAAAAGTTTAGTAAAAAAGAGAGTGAAACAAGGGAAGAGTTTTCGTTAAAATCAGAGCAGTTTAATAAGATTTCTGAAAAAGTAGCTAAAGCATTAGAAAGTTTTTCCAAAATAAAAGCAAAGAAATCAGAACAGGTTATCAAAGAAGACGCTAGGGTAAGTGTTGCAAGAGATACTGATAATGCAAAAAGGGAACTTGAAAAATTTGAGGCAGATGAAAAAGAATGGAGAGAGACGGTAAAGGGGCTGTTGGTTCTTGAGAAGAAACAGATAGATGTAAAAAATCAAGTTCAGAACCTTAATAATATAGAAAATGAGCTTACTTTGTTGATGCAGACAGATAGAAAGCTAATTACTGAAAAAGAAGAATTAAAGAAGTTCACTATAACATTTAAGGATGATCTTGATAAGTTTAACTTCGTAGAAAAACTTGTTGCTGATAAAAGAAAAACTCTGTATGAGCAGAGAGCCGGTGTTCTTGCAAAAAATTTAGAAGAAGGAAAGCCTTGTCCTGTATGTGGCTCGACATCTCATCCGTCACCCTGCATGGCTGTAGATGGTGTGCAGGAAGTGACAGAAGAGGAAATAGAAGAACTTGCAGAAAAATCTAACAGGCTTAAAGTGAGTGTTGATGAGAAACTATATGAACTTGAAAGAAACAAGGCTATGTTATCAGAACGAGATAGGCATTTGGAAGAAAATAAGGGTAAATTACTCCAAGTTATAAAAGAAAATTTTTTTGAAATTGAAGATAGTGCAAATCTAGAAAGTATTACCGGGAAGATAACGTCGTTTTTAAGTGAAAAAAATATTGAATTAAATAAGATAAATAAAGAAATAAAAGAAGTTAGGGTGATAGAAAGTAAACTTTCTATTGCTGAAGAAAATGAGATTATATTAAGGAAGTTAGTTGAAGATGCTAAAGAAAAAGAACTGAAATTAGATAGAGAACTTTCAGGAATAAGCTCGGCAATAAAAGAACTGGAAGATGGACTTGAATATCTTACAGAAGAAGAGGCAAATAATGCTATAAGAGATGAAAAAAAGAAGAAAATAGAAGTAGAGGGGAGGTATGAGGAGGTTGTTAAAAATTGCAGAGAGGCAAAAAGCATCAAAGAACAGGCGGAGACCTTGATTTCAAGGCTAGAAGTAGACATACCTTTACTAAGAGCTGAAGAAGAGAATAAGAAAAATGAATATATGACTGCATTATCAGAAGATAGCTTTTATGAAGAAAATTGGAAAAAACTGGTACAATCATATAAAAAGTTTGAAAAAGATGAAAAACAGAGTATAATTAATAAGTATATATCTGATAAAAATACAGAAGAAAAAATTGTGGATAGATTAAAAGAAGTTACTAGAGAAAGACAGAAACCTGATATATCCTTATTACAGGAAGAGGTAAGAAAGTTTGAAGAATTATATTCAAGTCTGAATTTGGAATTAGAAAAATTAAAAACTGTTTATAGCATAGATGAAGATGTATTAAAAAACTTAAAGATAGAGCTGGCAGGCAGAGAAGAAAAAGCAAAAGAATATGCACTCATTACCGGACTTGCCAAAAAGATGTCCGGTACTACTACCGGTTTAAGAATGGATATTGAAACCTTTGTACAGAGGCAGTATCTAGAGAAAATACTTGTTTCAGCTAATAAGAGGTTTAATGATATGTCTGCAGGCCAGTTTGAGTTAAGGACTTATGAGCTTGATAAGGCAAGTGAAGGTAAAAATAGAGGATTATCACTTATGGTGTATTCTCATATTACGGGAAAAAGCAGGGATGTAGGTACACTTTCAGGTGGAGAATCGTTTATGGCAGCCTTATCATTGGCACTTGGTATGGCGGATCAAATTCAGGAAAAAAGTGGTGCTATAAATCTTGAAATGATGTTTGTAGACGAAGGTTTTGGCACGCTTGATGATAATTCCAGAAATAAGGCAATAAGAATATTAAAAACTATGGCAAATGGGTCAAAACTGATAGGAATTATTTCACATGTGAATGAGTTAAAGCAGGAAATAGATGAACAACTTATTGTAACTAAAGATGAGAACGGAAGCAAGGTGAGATGGCAGTTAAACTAAGGAGGTATTATGGGGAAATACTTAATGGCACTTGACCAGGGAACTACCAGTTCAAGGAGTATATTGTTTGATAAGAGTGGCAATATAATTTCCATGGCACAAAAGGAGTTTACACAGATTTACCCTGAGCCTGGTTTTGTAGAGCATAATCCAAGAGAGATATGGTCTTCACAATTTGCTACTGCGATAGAGGCGATGGCTAATATTGGGGCAGTTAGTGAGGATATAGAGGCAATAGGAATAACTAATCAAAGGGAGACAACTGTAGTTTGGGATAAATATACAGGTGAGCCTGTATACAATGCAATAGTATGGCAGTGCAGGCGTACAGCGCCTATGATAGATAAGCTAGTAGAAGAAGGGTATGGTGCTTATATTAGAGAAAACACAGGCTTGGTGCCGGATGCATATTTTTCGGCAAGTAAGATAGCTTGGATACTTGAGAATGTAGAAGGAGCTAGGAAAAAAGCCGAGGAAGGAAGGCTGCTTTTTGGAACAATAGATACTTGGCTTATATGGAATTTAACCGGAAGGGAAGTACATATAACAGATTATAGTAACGCATCAAGAACTATGCTTTTTAATATACATAAATTGGAATGGGATAAGAAGATACTTGAAATATTTAATATTCCGGAAAATATGTTACCGACAGTGAAACCTAGTTCTTATATATATGGAAAGACTAATCCGGTTCTTTTTGGCGGAAGTATACCTATAGCAGGTGCGGCAGGAGATCAGCAGGCTGCGCTTTTTGGACAATGCTGTTTTGATAAGGGTGATGTTAAAAATACCTTTGGAACAGGAAGTTTTATCTTGATGAATACTGGAATGGAGGCTATAAGTTCTACATCAGGTTTGCTTACTACTATTGCGGCAAGCGTAAGTGATGAGGTAGAGTATGCACTTGAAGGCAGTGTCTTTGTGGCTGGAGCATCTATTCAGTGGCTTAGAGACGGACTTAGAATAATAAGGTCTTCTGAACAATCTGAAAAATATGCAACAGCGGTAGAAGATGCAGGAGGAGTATATGTTGTCCCTGCATTTACAGGGCTTGGTGCGCCTTATTGGAATCAGCATGTACGAGGCTCCATTTTTGGAATTACAAGAGGAACTCAGAAGGAGCATATAATAAGGGCAACTCTTGAATCAGTAGCATATCAGTCATCAGATGTATTTAGGGCGATGGAACTAGATGCAGGTGTTGAGATAAAGGAGCTGAAAGTGGATGGTGGAGCGGCAGCCAATAATTTTCTTATGCAGTTTCAGGCAGACATAATGAATACCAATGTAAGACGTCCAAAATGTATAGAAACTACAGCTTTGGGAGTGGCTTATCTTGCAGGACTTGCAACAGGGTACTATAAAGATAAAGAAGAGATAAAAAAGAACTGGCAGTTGGGTAGGCTCTTTGAGCCTGATATGGAAGAGGAGGAGAGAAAGAAAAAAATTATGGGCTGGAAGAGGGCTGTAAAATCTGCACTTGACTGGACAAAGGAAGAGGTGTAAAATAAATATTTACGAATATATATTATTTTACAAAATAAGGAAATTAAGGTATGAAGAGATTAGGAGTGCTTACAGTAATATCGGGTTTTTCAGGGGTAGGTAAGGGAACTATTGTAAAAAAACTGGTAGCAGAACAGGGATATGCTTTATCTATTTCTGCTACTTCGAGGTCTCCGAGAGAGGGAGAAGTACATGGAAGAGAATATTTCTTTTTGACAAGGGATGAGTTTCATAGTATAATAGAGAGTAACGGTTTTATAGAGTGGGCTGAATATGTAAGTAATTTTTATGGTACTCCTAAATCATATGTGGAAGAAAGACTTGCAAAAGGGCAGGATGTAATACTTGAAATAGAGCCTCAGGGAGCATTGAAAGTGAAAGAACAATACCCTGAAGCAGTGCTTATCTTTGTTGTTCCTCCTACTGCAAAGGAGCTTAAAAATAGGCTTATAGGAAGGGGTACTGAAGAAATAGGAGTAATAGCTAAGAGACTTAAAAGGGCAGCAGAAGAGACGGAGTATATTAATAACTATGAATATATAGTAGTAAATGATGATTTGAATGATGCTATAAATGATATTCACTGCATTATTCAATCGTCTTCTCACAAGAGAGAAAGAACAGTGGATTTCTTGAATGTTTTGAAAGAGGATTTAAAAAATAGTTTTAATGAGTAATTTTATGATACAAGTGTTAAAAGTATAAAAATTCGATGCAAGCTTGCTTGTAAGAGAATCTATTTTATTTATAGAAAGGAAGAATAATAATTATGATGTTACATCCATCTTATTCAGACCTTATGAAAGTTGCCAATAAAGATGTGGAAGAGGGCGAAAACAAATTAGTTAATAGCCGTTATTCTATAGTGCTTGCTACGGCAAGAAGGGCAAGACAGATTATATCAGGTTCGGAGCCGTATGTGGCTGCCGATGAGAAGAGCAAACCGCTTTCGATAGCTGTTGAAGAACTTCATCGTGCAAGAGTAAAGATTGTTGGTGGAGAAGAGGCAGAAGCAGAAAAATAAGATTTAATGCAAAATAATTGCATACAATTAAGGGCTGTTGCAGAAAAGGATTATCCAAATGCGACTGCCCTTTACCTTTATATGGAGTTAGGAAGGAGCCTATAGTGTTTGCAGATGTCATAATTGGAATTTCAGTAGACAAATTAGATAGGACTTTTAGCTATAGGGTACCAGAAAGTTTAGAAGAGTTTGAGAGTCTTATAGGAACTGAAGTAATAGTGCCTTTTGGAAGAGGGAATCGAGAAACCAAAGCCTTTATAGTGGATTTAAAAGAGGAAGTCGGTGTAGATGAAAGTCTTATAAAAGATATTTTGAGAAAATCTGAAGATGGCATTAAGATGGAAACAGGCCTTATTGAACTTGCTTATTGGCTAAAAAGTAATTATGGAGGAACTGTGAATGAGGCTCTACGCTCTGTGTTGCAAGTACCAAAGAAAATAGAAAGGATTAAGGAAAGAACGGTATCTCTCATAATTGATAGAGAATTGGCATCAATAAAATTAGAAGAGTTTAAGAGAAAGAAATATGTGGCAAAGGCGAGAATTCTTGAAAAGGCGATAGAAGGGGAATTTAATTATGAAGCATTAATAAGGGATAAAACGGCATCATATGTTACCTTTAATTCGCTGGTAAAAGACGGAATTATTACAATAAAAGAGGAATTATTATATCGAAAACCTATCAAAACAAGTGAAAAAAACATAGAAAAGGTAGAGCTTAATGATGAGCAGAAAAATGCAGCAAGTAAAATTATAAATGATTATAATTCTGGAATTTTAGGAAGATACCTATTGTTTGGAGTAACTGGTAGTGGCAAGACAGAAGTGTATATGGAAATAATGGAAGAGATTATTAGATCAGGTAGGCAGGTAATCTTCCTTATTCCTGAGATTGCGCTTAGTTTTCAAATGGTGGAGAGGCTGTCTGCGAGATTTGGTGAAAGAATATCAATTATGAATTCAAGGATGTCACAAGGAGAAAGGTATGATCAGTATCTTAGGGCGAAAAATGGTGATATTGATATAATTGTAGGGCCAAGATCTGCACTTTTCACTCCATTTAGCAATTTAGGGCTTATAATAGTAGATGAGGAGCATGAGGGAAGTTATAAAAGTTCTAAAACACCGAGGTATCATGCCAGGGAAGTGGCGATGTACAGAGCAGAGAAGGAAAATGCCTCTTTAATACTGGGTTCTGCGACACCGAGCCTTGAAGCCGTAAAAATGGCAGCAGATAAGAAACTTGAGGTGCTTATGCTGACTGCAAGACCTGCTGGAGCTATGCCGCCGAATATAGAGGTGGTAGATCTTAGGAAAGAGCTTAAAAATGGAAATAAATCTATCATAAGTATCAGGCTGGCTGAACTTATAAAGGACAGGCTTAATAAAAAGGAGCAGATTATCCTTTTTATTAATAGAAGAGGGTATGCAGGTTTTATTTCTTGCAGGAGCTGTGGGGAGGTTGTGAAATGTCCACACTGTGATGTTACATTAACTTTTCACAAACCGGACAGGCTTATTTGTCATTATTGTGGTTATGAAAAAACAATGATGGAGAACTGCCCTAAGTGTAGTTCACCCTACATAGGTAAGTTTGGACTTGGAACTGAAAAGGTAGAGGAAGTAGTAAAGACATCCTTTCCGACTGCAAGGGTGCTTAGGATGGATGGGGACACGACTGCGAAGAAACATAGTCATGAGGAGATTCTTGAGCAATTTAAGAGGGAAGAAGCAGATATACTTATAGGTACCCAGATGATAGTTAAGGGACATGACTTTGAAAAAGTAACTTTAGTCGGAATTTTGGCAGCTGATTTGTCACTTTTTATGGGAGACTTTAGGGCGACAGAAACCACATACGAACTTTTGGTACAGGCAGCAGGGAGGGCAGGACGAGGACGGTATAGAGGTGATGTAATTATTCAAACCTATAAGCCTGAGCATTATGTGATAAAGGCAGTAGAAACAGGTAATTATAAGGACTTTTACACTAAAGAAATACGGTATAGGAAGTTGGCACAATACCCTCCGTATAAACATCTGCTTGGAATAATTTTGCTGTCATTAAAGGAGTCGGAAGTAAATAAGGGAAGTGAACTGGTATATAATTTTCTTGCTGAAAACAACGAAAATAACTTTTATCTAAGTCGCCCGATTTGGGCAGTTATTCCAAAGATAAAAGATACATATAGGAAGATTATATACTTAAAGTCAGAAGATAGGGAAGCGCTTGTGAGGGCAAAAGATTTGGTAGAAAAATATATAAAGGAGAGTACGGAATTTAGTAAAGTAGGTTTACAATTTGATTTTGAGCCACATGGTAATCCATAAACTTTACAGAGGCTATGCTTGATGGTATAATATTAAGTATATGAAAAATAGAGTATGTACAGTATGTATAGGCTGATTTTGATATTTTAAAAGAATTTTAATAAATTTTTTAAGTTTAGTTGAAAGTAAAATAATAAATTTAAGATATAATGGAGGAATGATGGCACTTAGAAATATTAGAACTGTTGGGGATGATATACTTAATAAAAGAGCTAGAGAGATAAAGGAAAATTCAGATAAAATACAGACATTAATAGATGATATGCTTGAAACTATGTACGATGCTGATGGAGTAGGGCTTGCAGCACCTCAGGTAGGAGTGCTTAAAAGGATTTTTGTAATTGACTGCTCAGAAGAGAGAAACGAGCCTTTTGTTTTTATTAATCCTGAAATTCTTGAAACAAAGGGAGAGCAGACGGGAAGTGAAGGCTGTTTGAGCGTTCCTGGAAAAGCAGGGATAGTTACAAGGCCTGATTATGTTAAAATGAAGGCGTTAAACAGAAACTTTGAAGAGTTTATAGTTGAGGGCGAGGGACTTTTTGCAAGAGCTATGATACATGAGAATGAGCATTTGGATGGACATATATATACAGAAAAAGTCATAGGAAACACATACAATGTAGGAGATGATGAGGCGGAAAGAGCTGCGGAGATAGCAGCAGGGCTTGCAGTAGAAGAGGAGAAATAATGAAAATAATTTTTATGGGTACGCCCGATTTTGCAGAGACTTCTCTTGCAGCACTTATTAGCTCAGAACATGAAGTACTTGCTGTTGTAACTCAGCCTGATAAGCCAAAGGGAAGGAAGGGTGAGCTTACACCCTCTCCGGTTAAGGTTTTGGCAATGAAACATAACTTAACGGTTCATCAGCCTGTAAAGGTTAGAGAACCTGAGTTTGTAGAAATGCTTAAGGAATATAATCCAGATGTAATAGTAGTAGTTGCATTTGGACAGATTATACCTGAAAGTATACTTAAGATACCTAAATATGGTTGTGTGAACATACATGGCTCTTTACTTCCTAAGTATAGAGGGGCAGCTCCTATTCAGTGGGCGGTGCTTGATGGTGAAAAAGAAACAGGCATTACATCTATGCTGATGGATAAAGGGCTTGATACAGGAGATATACTTCTTAAAAAGGTCATTCCTATTGCAGAAGATGAAACTTCAGGTAGCCTTTTTGAAAAGATGATGTGTTTGGGAGCAGATACTCTTTTAGAAACCCTTAACGGTATTGAAAAAGGTGAGATAAAGCCTGAAAAACAGGGAGAGAGTCCTACTGAATATGCGAAAATGCTTACTAAGAGCATGGGACTTATAGATTTTACAAAGTCGGCTTTTGAACTTGACTGCTTTGTAAGGGGAATGAATCCTTGGCCAAGTGCATACACTATATTTGAGGGGAAAACACTAAAAATTTGGAAAGCAAAAGTTGTAGAGGAAAAAGGAAAGGCAGGAAGTATAGCGAGAGTTAATAAGGACAGCTTTATGGTATATTGTGGCAGAGATGCCCTTGAAGTTTTTGAAGTACAGCTTGAAGGTAAGAAGAGAATGTCTGCCGGTGACTTCCTTAAAGGAACACATCTTGAAGTAGGGCAGGAATTTGGAGGCGAATTTGGCGGTAAATGAAAGAGAAATTGTGCTTGATATGTTTCTCATGTTAGCAGAGGGCAAGCCGGGACATCTTGTACTTAAGGATGTACTGGATGGATATTTGTATCTGGAAAAGTCTTCAAGAGGCTTTATTACGAGGCTGTATGAAGGGACAATAGAAAAAAGGATATACCTTGATTATATTATTGACAGTTTTTCTAAAACTCCGGTTACGAAGATGAAACCCATTATTAAGATATTGATTGAGAACGCAGTGTATCAGCTGTTTTTTATGGATAGAGTTCCGGACAGTGCAGCTATAAATGAGGCAGTGAAGTTGGCTAAGAAAAGAGGGCTTTCAGGGCTTTCGGGTTTTGTAAATGGAGTGCTTAGAAATATAGCCAGAAATAAAGACAGCATAAGCTTACCGAATAAAGATGAGGATTTAGTTAAATATTTTGAGATAAAATATTCTATGCCGACTGAACTTGTTAAACATTTCATAGGGGAATATGGTGAGGTTAAGGCGGTAGAAATATTTGAAACATTCGAGAAAAAGCAGCCTATAACAGCAAGGGTGAATATTTATAAAAATTCAAGAGAAGAGATTGTTAAAAAACTAACAAAAGAAGAAGTTAAGGTAAGCACAGATACAGTTTTTCCGGAAAGCATTAAGATACTTGAACTTGACAGCTTGAGTTTTTTGGAAAGCTTTGAAGATGGGGACTTTGTTATTCAGGATGAAAGTTCGCAGTTTATAGGTAAGATAGGTGAACTTTCTGATAATGCCTCAGTACTTGACCTTTGTGCAGCTCCGGGAGGAAAAAGCCTTTTAATTGCTGAACAATCTGAATCAAAAGAAGTTATATCTTGTGATTTGTCAGAGGAAAAAATAGCTCTAATAGAAGATAATATAAATCGTACAAAAGCAGGTAAGATTAAGACTGTAATAAATGATGCAACAGTATTTAATCCTGATTTTAAGGAGGGGTTTGATTTGGTTATCTGTGACCTGCCTTGTTCAGGACTGGGAGTTATTGGCAGAAAGAGGGATATAAAATACAATATTACAAGAGAGAAGATGATAGCGCTTGCAAAATTACAGAGAAGTATTTTAGAAAATGCAAGGCAGTATGTGAAAAAGGGTGGCTATCTGATATTTTCTACCTGTACTATGAGTAAGATAGAAAATGAGGAAAATTTTAAATTTATTTCAGAATTTGATGGCTTTTCACCGATGGATTTTTCAGATAAAATAAGAGAGTATATAGCAAGATACAAAGTTTGTGACAGGCTTTTGGAAGAGGCTAAGAGAGGTTATATAAGGTTGATTCCAGGTGAACTGGGAACAGATGGTTTTTTTATTTCAGAATTTATGAGGGAAGAATAAGTTGACTAATGCAAGAGATGATATTGTAAGCCTGAATTTTCAAGAAGTTAAAGACTTGATAAAGGAACTTGGAGAGCCTGCATTTAGGGCAAAGCAAATTTATGAGTGGATACATAAAAAGCTGGTAAGAGACTATGATGAGATGACAAATGTTCCACAGAAACTTAAGGCTATGCTTATGGAGAGATTGCCTTTTCCTGAAATTGAGGAAGTGGCAAGAAGAGATTCAGCTTCAGGAGATACCTCTAAGTTTGTATTCAAACTTTATGATGGCTATGTGATTGAAAGTGTACTCATGAAATACAGATATGGTAATTCAGTCTGTATCTCCTCGCAGGTGGGTTGTAGGATGGGATGTACATTTTGTGCATCAACCCTTATGGGACTTTCAAGACAGCTTGCACCCTCCGAAATGCTTTCTCAGATATATACTATACAAAGGGAAACAGGTGAACGGGTAAGCAATGTAGTAGTTATGGGTACAGGAGAACCGCTTGATAATTTTGATAATCTTATAAAATTTATAGAACTTTTGACAGATGAAAATGGGTTAAATATAAGTCAGAGGAACATTACGGTTTCTACCTGTGGGCTTACAGAAAATATAAAAAAATTGGCTGATAAAAAATTGGGAATTACATTGGCAATTTCTTTACACGCACCTACGGATGATGAAAGAAAGAGAATAATGCCGATAGCTAACAAATATACTATATCTGAAATTTTGGAGGCGACAGATTATTATTTTGAAAAGACAGGAAGAAGAATTTCTTATGAATATGGCTTGATTGATGGAGAAAATGACAGTACAATTAATGCAGAAAAGCTGTCAGCTTTATTAAAGGGAAAAAACTGCCATGTGAATTTAATTCCAATCAACCCTATAAAAGAGAGAACTTATAAAAGTTCAACTCCTAAAGGAGTAATAAGATTTAAAAAAGTACTTGAAAATAAGGGGATAAATGTTACTATTAGGGAAGAGATGGGACGTGATATAGATGCTGCATGTGGGCAGCTACGCAAGGAATATATGGATAGGCAGTAATAAATGTATAGAAGGGAGAGCACATAGATGAAAACATTTTCTGAAACTAGGGCTGGAATAAACAGAAAAGTGAATCAGGATTGTTTTTTATGTGAAGAAGAGGCAGTAGGTGACTTGCCAAATCTGTTCATAGTGGCAGATGGAATGGGGGGCTACAATGGGGGAGACTTTGCCTCAAAATTTTGCATAGAAAATGTAAAAAATCATATTGTTAATGGTAAGGGAAATTCTATAATTTCTTCTATTAGGTCAGCTATAAAGGCTGCAAATGAAGGAATTAGAGAAAAAAGTAGGATGGATGAAGGGCTTAGAGGATGTGGTACTACAGCTGTACTGGCTACCATTAAAGATGATATTTTATATATTGCAAATGTAGGAGATTCAAGACTGTATGTACTTCAAAAGGGCAGATTATCTCAGATTACGGAAGATCATTCTGTAGTTGAGGAGATGATTAAGAGAGGGATATTAAGAAGAGAAGAGGCAAGATTTAATTCTAATAAGAATAAGGTGACAAGGGCGCTTGGTGCAGAACCTGAAATTGAAATAGACTTTTTTGAGGTTAAGCTTGAAAAAGGAGACAGAGTAATGCTGTGTTCTGATGGAGTTTCTAATATGATGGATGAAAGGACTCTGGAAGAGATAATAGGTGATGACAAGGAATTGTCAGAAATTTGTAGGATACTAATAGAAACTGCTGTGAATAATGGTGGCAAAGATGATGCAACAGTAGTGATGATAGAGGTGTGATATGTTAAATAAAGGCAGACTGATAGGTGAAAGATATGAGATAATCAGCATAGTTGGTTCAGGTGGTATGGCTGATGTTTATAATGCTACAGACAACAGGTTGAACAGGCAGGTAGCAATAAAAGTTCTTAAAGAGGAGTATGGCTCAGATAAGAATTTCGTGCTAAAGTTTATGGCTGAAGCACAGTCGGCAGCAGGACTTTCCCATCCTAACATTGTAAATGTGTATGATGTAGGAGAAGATGAAGGACTTCATTATATTGTAATGGAATTGGTTGAGGGTATAACTCTTAAGAAATTCATAGAGAGAAAGGGTAAGCTGGAGCTTAAAGAAGCGGTAGGAATAGCCATTCAAATAGCACAGGGAATGGAAGCTGCTCATGCAAACCATATTATTCATAGGGATATAAAACCACAGAACATTATTATTTCAAAAGAAGGTAAGGTAAAGGTTACTGATTTTGGAATAGCTAAAGCGGCTACTTCAAATACCATAGCGGCCGGACAGGCAGTAGGCTCAGTTCATTATATTTCTCCGGAGCAGGCAAGGGGGGGCTATTCAGATGAAAAGAGTGATATATATTCGCTTGGAGTTACTCTTTATGAGATGATATCCGGTAAGATGCCATTTGCAGCTGATAATATGGTTTCGGTTGCACTTTTACATATAAACGAAGAAGCTGTCCCTTTGAGGGAGATAGATGCTGATATTCCTGTAAGCATCGAGAAAATAGTTCAGAAGTGTATGCAGAAAAAACCTGAGCGAAGATATATGACTGCTACAGAACTAATATCAGATTTACGAAAGGCAGTGGCTGAGCCGGAAGGAGATTATGTAAGCTTTAATCAAGCAGTTGTTACTGATTCACCTACGATTAATATTTCTGGAGAGGAGTTGGAGGCTATTAGAAAAGGAAGATTTAATAGTGAAAATAATAAGATGAAAGAAAATGTAAAAAAACATGAGCCTCGTGAAATTAGAGAACTTCCAGAGGATGAAGAAGAGGCAATGGATCCTAAAATTGAAAAGCTGATTCTTTTTGGAGGAATAGCTGCTATAGTAATACTTGCCGCTGTGGTTATAGCACTTTTAGTAAAAGGATTTAACTTGTTTGGTAAGAGTGATGACAGTTCAAAACTTCCATCTAGTTCAGTGGTGTCAAGCAAAATTATATCAGGTTCATCAGTGGTGTCTGAAGTTCCATCTAAGTCCTCTGTGATAGTTGTGCCTGCAGTTAAGGGTCATACTCTTGCTGAGGCAATTACAATGCTTTCTGAGGCAGGCATTACTAATTATAGATTTGAATATAAGAATTCAAGAGAATTTAAGAAAGAAGATGTAATGGATGTAATTCCGGCAGAAGGTTCTGAAATCAGTAGAGATGATGAGGTTGTAGTATCTGTAAGTAAGGGCGATGATAGTCAAGTTGTTCCTGAAATAAGAAATACTTCTAAGGAAACTGCTGTTGCAACTCTTGAAGGAATGAAGTTTGTAGTAAAGACGCAGGAAAAGCCAAGTGATACGGTGGAAGAAGGCAAGGTTATTGAAACTATTCCTGCTATCGGAACTGAGGTTAAGGAAGGAGATACCATAACAGTGGTAGTAAGTACAGGTCCGGAGAACAAGAATAAGTTGGTTCCAAATGTGATTGAGAAAACTGAAGAGGAAGCAACAAAAGCTCTTAATGAAGCCGGATTTAAGGTATCTATTGCTTATAAAGAAGACGATAGGATAGAAAAGGGAAAGGTTATAAGCCAAAGTATAGCAGGTGGTAATGAGGCTGAAACAGGAAAAACGATAGTTTTAAGTATAAGTAAAGGGCCTAAGCCTGTAACTTACACATACTCTACATCGCTCACCATAGATGAGAATCCATTTGCAGACAGTGATGAGAGTGGAGATATAGAAGTGAAAATGGATCAGGATGGCAAAACAAAGACGATTTACTCAGATAATTTAACTTATGATGATTTTCCACTTCATATTGACGACATAACAGGGACAAGTGATAGTGAGGCTGTATGCTACATGGTAGTGGATGGTCAGGTTTATGATGGAAAAGTATGGCGTATAACCAATTGGAATAAGGCTGAAAATTGATGAGAGGCAGAATAATAAAGGCAATTGCAGGTTTCTATTATGTACATAATGAAGCCGGCATCTATGAATGTAGAGCCAGGGGAATATTTCGTAATAAAGGAATAAAGCCCCTGGTAGGTGATATTGTTGAAATTGAAGTTTTGGACGATGAGAATAAGAAAGGAAATCTTGTAGGTATAGTAGATAGAAAGTCTTTTCTCATCCGTCCTGCTGTTGCCAATCCTGATCAGGTACTCATAGTATTTGCGGGAGCAAAGCCGGAGCCGAACCTTAATTTACTTGATAAATTTTTAGCAATGATGGAAATTAAGGGAGTACCGGTTGCCATTGCCATAAGTAAAAGTGATATTACAGCTGAAGAGAAATTAGAAGAGTTAAAAAGGATATATTCAAAGCATTATAAGCTCATTGAAATAAGTACTAAAGAAGAAAAAGGGTTGAATGAACTTAAAAAATATTTAGAAGGTAAGTTTACTGTACTTGCAGGACCTTCAGGAGTTGGTAAGTCAACCCTTACCAATTACCTTGCTCCCGATGCCAATATGGAAACAGGTGAAATAAGCCGAAAGATTGAGAGAGGTAAGCAGACCACAAGGCATACAGAACTTTTTTATATAGGAGAGGGTGGATATATCTGTGATACTCCCGGTTTTGGAAGCCTTGAGCTGTTTGATGTAGATAAAAGAGAGCTTAAGGATTATTTTCCGGAATTTATAGAATATACTAAAAATTGTAAATTCAATGGTTGTATCCACTTGGGTGAAAGAGAGTGTGGTGTGAAGAAGGCTTTAGAAAATGGTGAAATTTCTGAAAGCAGATATAGAAATTATCAGTTAATTTATGAGGAATTAGCAAGTAAGAGGGAATACTAAATGGAATATATACTTTCGCCGTCAATACTGGCGGCAGACTTTGGAATATTAGCTAATCAAATAAAGATTACAGAAGAAAGCGGTGCAAAATATCTTCACTTGGATGTGATGGATGGGAGTTTTGTACCAAGTATTTCTTTTGGAATGCCGGTTATTAAGAGTTTAAGGAAATATAGCAAGCAGGTTTTTGATGTACATCTTATGATAGATGCTCCTGAGAGATACTTGGAAGATTTCAAAGAGGCAGGGGCGGATATAATTACAGTCCATGTAGAATCAACTAAGCATTTACATAGAACTGTTACTAAGATTAAAGAATTGGGACTTAAGGCAGGAGTATCACTTAATCCTGCCACACCGCTTTCATCTCTTGAATGGATACTGCCGGAGCTTGATATGGTGCTTATAATGAGTGTGAATCCCGGATTTGGAGGACAGAAGTTCATACCGTTTTCTTTGGAAAAAATTAAAAAATTACGAGAGCTTGCTCCTGATCTTGATATAGAAGTGGATGGAGGAGTAAATAAAGAGAATATTGGTGAACTGATAAGAGCAGGTGCTAATATTTTAGTTGCAGGTACTGCAGTATTTGGTGGAAATATAGCAGAAAATACAAGACAGCTGTTGGAGAAAATGTATGAAGAAGGTACTGATTATAACAGGCGGACAGACTGATATAGATTTTGCAGAAGAAGTTTACAAAGAATATAGACCAAACTTAGTGATTACAGCAGATAGTGGGCTTTTGACGGCGAATAAACTTGGTATAATTCCTGACTATGCAGTTGGAGATTTTGACAGTAGTGATACAGCTGCCGTAGAAAATCTTAAATCTAAGTTTGAAATCTATGGTAAACCGATAATAAGGAAATTTAATCCTGAAAAGGATGAAACGGATACAGAAATTGCTATATCACTTTCACTTTCACTTAATCCTACCGAAATAGTGATATTAGGAGCGACAGGTACAAGGCTTGACCATACTATGGCGAATATAGGTCTTTTATACAAGATTATGCAAAGTGGAATAAAGGCAAGGATTATGGATAAGCATAATGTGATAAGTCTTCATGATAAAGATATTGTACTCAAAAAAGATGAGGCTTTTGGAGAGTATTTTTCTTTGTTGCCTTTTACGGAAGATGTAACTGGACTTAAAATAAAGGGAGCTAAGTATGAACTTGATGGCTATGTTTTAAAAGCAGGCAGCAGTCTTGGAATAAGTAATGAGATTGTGGAAAGTAAAGTTTTTATCGGTTTTGATAAAGGAATTCTGCTGGTGTATCAGACTAGCGATGTAGGAATTGCACTTGATGGAAAAATGTAAAGGGAGGGATTATGAAGAACTTTTGTTTGCAATAGCGAGGCAGATGGTCGTAGAACATACTTCTACATTGGAAGTATGCATGGGGATAAGATAACAAGGATAGAAGTGATTAAGTCAGTGTAAAGGGAAAAAATATGAATATTTTAGATAATTTAAACCCTGAACAAAGAAAAGCAGTGGTGCATGAAAATGGGCCACTGCTCATTTTAGCAGGGGCAGGTTCCGGTAAAACTAGGGTACTTACAAGGAGGATAGCATACCTTATTAAAGAATATGGAGTGAATCCATGGAATATTTTGGCACTTACCTTTACCAATAAGGCTGCTAAGGAAATGAGAGAGAGGGTAAATCAACTCTTGGATGAAGAGGCGGAAGATATCTGGGTTTCAACCTTTCATTCAGCCTGTGTCAAGATTTTGAGGAGGTTTATAGATAAGATAGGATATGACAGGAAATTTAACATATATGATACTGATGATACCAAGGCAGTAATAAAACAAGTGCTTAAATCACTCAATATTGATAGTAAGAAGTTTTCTGAAAAGACCTGTCTAAATATCATATCCAATGCAAAAAATGACTTTATAGATGCTGAAAAATTTGCAGCAAACTCTTCATTTGGAGCAGATAAGGATATTTTTGCAAGGGTTTATTTGGAATATGAAAAGAGGATGAAAAATAACAATGCCTTAGATTTTGATGATATTTTGGTGAAGACGGTAGAGCTTTTTCAAACAGATGTGGAAACCTTAGAATATTATCAGAGAAGATTCCGTTATATCCTTGTAGATGAGTATCAGGATACTAACATTGTTCAGTTTAAATTATTAAAAATGCTTGCCAACTTTGTGAATGAAGATGGTGAAATAGAAAATAATCTCTGTGTAGTAGGAGATGATGATCAGTCAATCTATAAATTTAGAGGAGCGGATATAAGAAATATATTGAATTTTGAAAAAATATATCCGTCTTGCCTAGTTATTAAGTTGGAAGAAAATTACCGTTCAACAGGTAATATTCTTGAAGCTGCAAATGGAGTGATTAGCAATAATACTATGAGAAAGGATAAGAAGTTATGGACAAATAAAGAAGGTGGAGCATCTATTTCTTATAAAACTTATGATACAGGTGATAGAGAGGCAGAGGGAGTAACAAATATTATAAGGCGTACTGTTGAGGCAGGAAAAGTAGATTATTCAGATATTGCAGTTTTATATCGTACAAATGCACAGTCTCGTGCAGTAGAAGAAAAACTTGTATATGATAATATTCCGTACAAGCTCTATGGAGGGACAAACTTTTACAGCAGAAGAGAAATAAAAGATATATTGGCATATTTAAAGGTAATAAATAATCCTAAAGATGATACTCAGGTAAGGAGGATACTTAATGTACCCAAAAGAGGTATAGGAAGTACAACAGAAGATAGGATTGCTGATTATGCGATAGAAAAAGATATTTCATTCTTTGAGGCTTGTATGAGGGTAAGTGCAATACCGGGACTTAGCAGGGCAGTGGCAAAAGTAGAGAAGTTTGTAGCTTATGTTGAAGCTAAAATAAGGGAATTTAATGATGCTAAAAATTTAAAAAATGAGATAGAGATACTTATAGAAGAAATTGAATATATTGAAGGATTAAGGCTTGAAAATACTGATGAGGCAAGGGGAAGAATTGACAATATTTATGAACTTATAAATAAAGTTGCAGTGTTTGAGCTTGGAAAACAGGATGAGGGTAGTGCAAAATTGGCAGATTTTCTTGCAGAAGTATCTCTTTTAACTGATGCAGACAATAAGGACAGTGATAATAAAGATAAAGTTACCCTTATGACACTTCATTCGGCAAAGGGACTTGAGTTTAAGATAGTATTTATTGTAGGTATGGAGGAAGGACTTTTTCCGGGGCGAATGAGTTTGTATGCAGAGGATGAGAGTGAACTTGAGGAAGAAAGAAGGCTATGTTATGTAGGAATTACAAGAGCTATGGAAAAGTTATATCTCTCTAATGCAAAGATGAGGATGATTAGGGGAGATAGGCAGTGGAACAGGCCATCTAGGTTTATAAGTGAAATTCCAGAGCACCTTTTGTCAAGGGCGAAACTTCAAAATAATGAGGGGCTTGTAAGTATTTTTAGGGAGGCATCATCAGAATCTGAAAAACATGGACTTTTTGCTGAAAATCCATATATCAGCAAGGGATTTAAGCAGGTACCTAGTAAATCGGATGCAGTAGGAATTGGAGATATGGTAAGCCATGTTAAGTTTGGAGAAGGAGAGATAATAGATATATCTAATGAAGTTGGAATAGTGTCTGTAAGATTTAAAAATGATACTTATGGAGTGAGAAAATTAAAATTAGGTATGGCAGGATTAAAAAAAATAAACTGATAATAGTATTATTAAACAAAGTGTGTTATACTAATTTTATTAAATTTAATAAAGGAGTAGACTATGGATAAGAAAATTGAAGAGTTATTGAATGTAGCAAAAATGAATTCACTACTTCATCCTATAAAGGAGAGTGAATCTAAAAAGGACAATCCTTATGTAGTTGCCCTTGTTATAGTGGGAGCAATTGCACTTATTGCAGGTATCGCTTACGCTGTATACTACTTTTTTGTTCCGGATAAGCTTGTGGATTTTGAGGATGATTTTGATGATGTTTATGGAGATGAAGTATTTGCCGAGCCAGAAGTAGAAGAAATAGTAGAGGAAACCAAATAACCTACAATGGATAAGGAAAACAAGAAAGAATTTGTGGAGGAAGTAGCTGATAGGATAAGGTCTCTTGATTATATTAAAATTGATGAGATTCCTGATATTGAGCTATATATGGATCAGGTTATTAAGTTTATGGATGATCATTTTGCATCTCTTAAAAGATATGAGGGGGACAAAATGCTAACTAAGGCCATGATTAATAATTATACTAAGAATAAGCTACTTCCTTCGCCTGAAAAGAAAAAGTATGGCAAGGATCATATGCTACTTTTGATTTTCATATATTATTTTAAGAATGTATTGTCAATAAAAGATATTAATAGCATTCTGACTCCGCTTACGGAGAATTTTTTTGGTAAAAATGAAGATGATTTTTCATTGGGCAATATTTATGATGAGATTTTTGAGACTTGCAAGAGTGCAACCACTGATATTTCAAGGTCAGTTTTGAAAGCATTTAATAGATCGAAAGAAAGCTTTGAAGATGAAGAAGACGAGAAGAAGAAAAAATATCTCAATAACTTTGCTTTTATAGCATCATTATGTTTTGATGTCCATGTGAAGAAAACTATAGTTGAAAATATGATAGACAGAGGTCTGTTAGATTTTAAGGATGATGTTATTAAAGGGAGTAGGAAAGATAAAAGATGAGTAGAACTGCTAAAATTTGTATAAAAGGATTTCTGTGGACAATACTGGCTCTTGTAGTGGGGGCTGGAGTATTGATTACAGTATTGACAGTTACAGAATATAAGCCAGGTAATGTTGAGAAACTATTATTAACAGGACAGGCTATGGATGAGGCAGGTTTTTCTAAAGAAATTAAGCTTATAAGCTGGAATATTGGATATTGTAATCTAGGGGCTACAGCAGATTTTTTTATGGATGGTGGTAAAAAAGTTGTAAGCCAAACTGAGGAAGAGCTGGATAATAATATTAAAAATATAGTTGAAAAATTAAATGAATTTGATGCTGACATATATTTTTTACAGGAAGTAGACAGAAAATCTTATCGCAGTTATAATGCTAATGAGGAAAAAATAATTTCTAATCAATTTTCTGATAGGCTTTCAGCTTTTGCAATTAATTTTAAATCCTTATTTGTACCTTTTCCCTTTCCACCATTAAGAAATGTGGAGGCAGGAATAATGTCTTTAAGTAGGTTTAAAGTGGAAAGTGCTGAAAGAGTGAGTCTTCCGGTGCCGTTTACGTGGCCGGTTAGTACCTGCAATCTAAAAAGATGCCTATTAGTGGATAAAATTCCGATAAGTGGAAGTGACAAGAAACTTGTAGCTATTAATCTCCATTTGGAGGCATATGATTCCGGTGCAGGTAAGATAGCTCAGACTCAGGCTTTGCTTGATGAAATGAAGAAAGAGTATGAAGCCGGAAACTATGTAATAGCAGGTGGAGATTTTAACCAAGTATTTTCTACTGAAGATGTATCAAAGTTTGAAGTTGGAAATATCGGCTTATGGAAACCGGGAAAACTGGATGCAGAGCCTTTTTTAAAGAATTTTAACCTTTATATGGATGAAACTGTACCTACTTGTCGCTCGCTTGATAGGGCTTATGATAAAAATGATAGTAAGTTTCAATACTATGTAATTGATGGTTTCATTGTATCGAAAAACATTGAGGTGCTTTCACAAAGGACAATCGGACTTGATTTTGAGAATTCAGACCATAATCCTGTTGAGATGATAATTAAATTAAAGTAAAGATAAAACCACAGAAAGCTGTTAATTCAGTATTCTGTGGTTCTTATTTATTTTATAATATCCTTATAACACTCCGGACGCCTGTCTCTCATAAGCCCCCATTCAAGTCTTGCAGAGTTGATTTCATCTAAATCAAAGGTATGAGTAAGAATAATTTCTTCAGTTCTTCCAGCCTGTTCAATGATGTCTCCTGTCATATCGGTAATAAAAGAAGAACCATAGAAAGTAAGTGATGAAGACTGATTGTTATTTTTTTCACAAGGATCTACAGCCTCAGTGCCAATTCGGTTAGCAGCCACTACAGGTATAATATTAGCTGCCGAATGTCCCTGCATAGTTCTCTGCCAATGTCCACAGCTATCGGTATTTAACACAGGTTCAGAGCCTATTGCTGTAGGATAAAGCAATATCTCTGCACCGTTAATAGCAAGACTTCTTGCTGTTTCAGGAAACCACTGATCCCAGCAGATGCCTATGCCGACTTTACCAACACTGGTGTCCCATACTTTAAATCCGGTATTTCCGGGAGTGAAATAGAATTTTTCTTGGTAAAAATGGTCATCAGGTATATGAGTTTTTCTATATATGCCAAGAAAATTTCCACAGTCTAATACGGCAGCCGAATTATAAAGTACATTTCCATCTTTCTCATAAAAACTGATAGGGATTACGGTTTCCGTTTTTCTGCTTACTTCAATAAAATGCTTAACAGCATCATTTTCTAATGCCGGTTTTGCAAAAGAATAATAATCATATCTTCGTTCTTGACAAAAGTACTGTCTTTCAAAAAGTTCTGGAAGTAAAATTAACTTTGCACCTTTATTTACAGCTTGAAGTAGAAGGCTTTCAGCTTTTTCTATACTTTCCTTTGGATTAGGAAAGCAGTTCATCTGAATTGCACTAACTGTTATGTTTCTCATTATTTTTCCTTTCTTTCACCGGTGAGGGGGACTTGGCCTGTAATACAGTGAATGTTTCCACCACCTGCCAAGATGCTCCTAGACCTTATTTGTACAACTTCTCTTTCAGGAAATAGCTTAGAAAGAATATTCATAGCAATTTCATCATTTTCGTCATCAAAAGCAGGCACAATTACACTTCCGTTTGTAATATAAAAATTTATATAGCTTGCAGCAAGGCGTTCTCCGACATCACGCATGGCCTCACCCTCTTCAAAGTTATATCCGTTCAGGTCTTCATCTGTTACTAAAATTGGTTTCTTAGGTATAGGGAGCTTATGGATGATAAAGTTTCTACCCAGTGCATCTGTTTCGTTTTGGAGTAATTGTAAGTCAGCAAGGCTCATTTTATATTGAGGGTCGGTTTCGCCATCAGTCCAAGCCAGTACAACTTCGCCAGGTTTTACAAAGGTACATACATTATCTATATGCTCGTTAGTTTCATCATTATATATGCCGTATGGAAGCCAGATTATTTTTTTTGCACCGAGATAATTAAGCAAAACATCCTCTATTTCCTTTTTGGAAAGCTGAGGATTTCTTCCTTTACTTAATAAGCAGGATTCAGTAACAAGTATTGTACCTTCACCATCAGAATGGATAGAGCCTCCCTCCAGTACAAATCCTGTTTTATGCAGGTCATAATAGTCATACCCGTATTTATTACAAAAAGTAGAGGCTAACATATCGTCATTTTCGTAGGTTGGAAACAATCCGTCAACTTCTCCTCCCCAAGCATTGAAAACCCAGTCAATGCCCCTTACCTCGTATTTGTTTGTGACAAAGGTTGGTGAGGTATCTCTAGCCCAGGCATCATCTGTTTCAGCTATGACTAACTCAATATTTCCGTTTGGTGTAAAGTCGGTATCAGTAAAATATGTAGTAAGTTCTTCTTTATTGTTTTCATCACAGACTAAAAATAATTTTTCATACTTGATAATATTTTTTATGATTTGAGCAAAAGCAGGCTTTGCATCTTTTCCGTTATAAGGAAAACTTCCAGGGCGAGTTGGCCAGACCATGATAGTTCCGAGGTGAGGTTCAAATTCTCCCGGCATATAAAAGCCATCAGAAGATGGTAGACTTGATAGTATCATAAACACTCCTTAAGTTTGGTTGAATTTTAGAAATATTTTAACACCTAAGTGGTATTATTTCTAGCCCAAATGGATAAGAAATTTTGTAGAAATACTTGAATAATATTGATTTTAAGTGTATATTTATTAGCAATAGCTGTGTTATGGAGGCGGCAAAATGGAATTTAAAAAGTTCGAGAAACGGATATGGCTTTCTTCACCGACAATGCATGGAGATGAACAGGAGTTTGTGAAGGAGGCGTTTGATACAAACTGGGTCTCTACCATTGGAAAGAACTTGGATGAACTTGAAAGTGGAGTCTGTAAGTATCTTGGAGGTGGACTTCATAGTGTGGGACTTGCATCCGGAACTGCTGCTTTGCATTTGGCATATAAGTTGGCAGGTATTAAAGAGGGGGACAGGGTATTTTGCTCTGATTTAACCTTTGATGCGACAGTGAACCCTGTGTCTTATGAAAAAGGAGAACAGGTATTTATTGACAGTGAGTATGAAAGCTGGAATATTAGTCCTAAGGCACTTAGAGAGGCGTTTATTAAATATCCCGATACAAAATGTGTAGTAGCAGTTAATCTTTATGGAATACCGGCAAAACTGGATGAAATAAGGGCTATTTGTGATGAGCATCAGGCTGTGCTTATAGAGGATGCAGCAGAGTCATTTGGAGCATCATATAAAGGGAAGAAGACAGGAACTTTTGGTCATTACAATGTAATTAGTTTTAATGGAAATAAAATAATAACAACCTCAGGTGGAGGAATGTTAATTTCAGAAGATGGTAAGGCAATAGATAAGGCTAAGTTTTGGGCTACTCAGGCGAGAGAACCTTATCCTTGGTATCAGCATGAGGAACTTGGTTATAACTACAGGTTGTCAAATATACTTGCCGGCATAGGTAGGGGACAGCTATTACATTTGGATGAGCATAAGGCAAGGAAGAGAGAAATATATGAGCGGTATAGAGAGGGATTTAAAAATCTTCCACTTAAAATGAATCCTATACTTCCTGAGGCAGACCCTAATTATTGGCTTTCCTGCATTATAATAGATAAGGATGCTATGGCTCCTCAGGACAGAAGTCGATTTATACCAAATTATGAAGGAGATAAGACGGGGGGGACAAATTTCTTTGCGGTGAGAGATAAAAAAATTATTGATAAGGCATTAAGCCCTATTGAAATTTTTAAGAGAGAAAAGTATAATAATCTAAATTTTAGTGATAGACTTTATATAAGTGAATGTGGAAAGACATCACCGGAGGAAATAAGGGAGGTGCTTGCAAGGCATAATGTAGAAAGTAGGCCAATATGGAAACCTATGCATTTACAGCCGTATTTCAGAGATAAAGACTTTATTACTGAAAAAGGAAGTATAAGAGAACTTGAAGAAAATTTTGTTGATACCGGTTCTGATATCTTTGACAGGGGGTTGTGCCTGCCGAGTGATATTAAAATGATCAAAGAGGAACAGGACATAATTATAGAGCTGATAAAGAGCTGTTTTATCTAAAGAAAATCATTTAAGAATAAGGCCAAGTTGGTATTTGCTTGTTGCCATAATTGCACTGTTGTATATTATGACGAATAAAGTGATAAATAAAGTGCAATTAATAAGTAAGATTAATATTGACTTTATAAGAATTAATGATAATCTAAAGCTAGATATATGTACTCGGATCTAATTCTTTAAAATTAACTTAATCTAAAATACCTATTAGCAGACAGTATTTCTAAGTATAGGAAATATGGGCAACTTTGAAACCTAAGATTAAGTAAAAGAGGTGATTATTATAATTAGTTATGATGGATTTTGGGAGGTTTTAAAGGAGAGAGGGATTTCGCAGTACAAACTGATAATGCAATATGGAGTTAGTAACTCACAGCTTAACCACATAAGAAAAGGCGGACATATAACCACTGCAACAATAAATAAGTTATGTAAGCTATTGGATTGTGAAATAAGTGATATTGTAGCCTACATTCCTGATGGGGATGAAAGGGAACTTGATAATAAACAGGGGATGGAATAAAACCATCCCTTGTTTTCTTTATAAAATAGTACTCTTGAAATCTATTATTCAAAGAGTTATACTATTTATATTTAAAGTAGAACCTATTATTGAAGAAGAGGATTTAAAATGGCAGAAGAAATTTGTTATATATGTAGAAGGACTGAAAGTAAGGTGGGTAGTATGCTCCATTTACCACCAAACATAACTATATGTAATGACTGTATGCAGAAAACACTTAATGCGTTTAATACATCTCCTATGTCGGATTATTTTAATATGAACGGATTTCAACCGGACAATCAGAAAACAGAAAAACCTGTACAGAAAGAGCAGGAGAAAGAAGACGCTGAAGATAAGGAAAAGGAAGAAAAAGATACAAAGGCAGAAAGCAGTAGACAGAATCCGCCTATGTTTAGTTTTGGATTTTTGCCGGAGATGTTTCAAGGGCAGAGTAATTTAAAAAAGAAGAATAAGAAGAAAAAGAAAAAGGCGGAAATAGATTTTAATAATATTCCTGCGCCACATATAATAAAGGAAAAACTTGATGAGTATGTTATAGGTCAGGAAGTAGCTAAGAAACAGATGGCTGTTGCTGTTTACAACCATTACAAGAGGGTGGCTGCTGAAAAGGAAAGAAAAGAAGAGGATATAGAAATAGAGAAGTCCAATATGCTTATGCTTGGCCCTACAGGAAGTGGCAAAACTTATTTAGTTAAAAATCTTGCCAGACTCTTGCAAGTGCCTATTGCGATTACAGATGCTACAACTCTTACAGAGGCAGGATATATAGGTGATGATGTAGAAAGTGTACTTAGCAAGCTGCTTGCAGATGCAGATAATGATGTGGAGGCTGCAGAGCATGGCATAGTATTTATAGATGAAATAGATAAGATTGCGAAGAAGAAGAATACACATAGCAGGGACGTGAGTGGTGAGGCGGTACAGCAGGGACTTCTTAAGCTTTTGGAAGGTTCGGAGGTAGAGATACCTGTAGGGGCGACAAGTAAAAATGCTATGGTGCCTATGGCTACTATAAATACAAGAAATATACTCTTTATATGCGGAGGAGCTTTTCCGGATCTAAGTGATATAGTGAAAAGGAGACTGAATAATCAAGCTGCAATAGGGTTTAAGGCCGACCTTAAGGATAAGTATGATAATGATAAGAATATACTCAGTAAGACGAGTACGGAAGATTTGAGGAAGTATGGCATGATTCCTGAGTTTTTAGGAAGACTTCCTATAGTGTTTGCAGTAGAGGAACTTGATAAAGATATGCTTATTAGAGTACTTTCAGAGCCTAAGAATGCAATTTTAAAACAGTATGAAAAATTGTTGGAACTAGATGAAGTTAAACTGGAATTTTCAGAAGATGCTAAAGATATTATTGCTGAGAGGGCTCTTGAGAGGAAGACAGGAGCAAGGGCTCTTAGGGCAATAATAGAGGAATTTATGTTGGATATAATGTATGAAATACCTAAAGACAATAATATAGGTAAAGTAATAATTACTAGGGATTATATAGAAGGCAAGGGGAGTCCTATAATAGAATTAAGAATTTAATGGAGGAGTTTATGAGAGATATTAGTACGAAAAAGATATATATTTCGGAAGAGTTTAGAACAAGTGTAATAGCAGTTGATGATTATAGTAGTGCAGATTTTTCGGGAAAACTTTATAATCCCTTTTATACTCAGTGTGTTCAGATAAGGAGTTTTCAACAACTCATAAAAGAACTGGATTCACTTATGGATGAAATAGGTTGTCCAATGAGTGGAATGGAAAAAAGAAGTTTTACAAAATATTCACATGCCGATTCCAGAGCTATATTTTTTACAGATAAAGATCATGCATCTAAAGGAAAGGTAGCCACTTTTGCAATAAGAATACAATATAGAAATAATGCGAGCTGGCAGGGAACGGTTAAATGGATTGAAGGAGATGCAGAGGAATATTTTAGGAGTGTGCTTGAACTTTTTTGGCTGATTGATAGTGCAATGAGTGCTGACTGCAGTAGACGTTCTGAGTTAGAAGTAGTATCTTGCAAATAAGAGGTATCTGTGTTATAATGATAAAGTTGTTTATATTAAATAGATTGGCAAAATCCAATCAGACTAGTGAGGAAGGTGAATAATTATGAGAGAAGGAATCCATCCAGAGTATCATGAGTGCAAGGTAGTATGTAACTGCGGTAATGAATTTACTACAGGTTCAACAAAAGATTCAATTCATGTTGAAGTATGCTCAAAGTGCCATCCATTTTACACAGGACAGCAGAGAGCTGCATCAGCTCGTGGTGCTATTGACAAGTTCAATCGTAGATACGGAATCAAGCAGGACTAATACAGGAAAAGAGAGACTGTCGCAGGAAGACGAGAGCGTCAACATAGCAGAAATTGTTATGAAAAGACGGAATCACCAATGCGATGGTCTTATTTTTTTAGGAGGACTTTATGGGAACTTTTGGGATGAGCGGACAGGCTGTTCTTGAAGGTGTACTGATGAAAAATGCAGATAAATATGCAGTAGCAGTTCGCAAACCTGATAATGACATCGAAGTGACAGTAGAGAGACTTAATAATGTTTTAAAAGAAAAAGGATTTTTAGCAATGCCTTTTATAAGAGGTATTGTGAGTTTTATAGAGGAATTATATCTTGGGATAAAAAATTTTTCTGTTCTTGGTAAATTTTATGAAGAACAGGAAAATAAGGAAAAGATTGCTGAAAAAAAAGGTACTCTACAGCTATTGATTGCAATAACATTAATCTCACTTGCAATAGGACTTTTCGTTGTTTTGCCTTATGGAATCAATGCTATTTGTGGAAGTATAATGGGAACAGGTTTTGTTCGGATATTCATTGAGGGGATAATAAGGCTAGTATTGTTAATTTTATATGTAATTTTAATTTCGATATTTCCCGAAATTAAAAGAATGTATATGTATCTTGGAGCAGGGCATAAGGCTTTAAATTGCTTTAAGAAAGGAATTCCACTGACAGTTTCTAATGTAAGGAGAATGAGCAGGAATTACTATAGATGTGGTACTGTATATGTTTTTACGGTAATTATTGTAAGTTTAATCTTGTTTATGTTTGTAAGGGTTGAAAATAATCTGCTTAGAATTTTGATAAGACTGTGTATTATTCCTTTTGTAGCTGCTGCTGTTTATGAAAGCAGGGAAATCTTATTAAATGATAGAAATATTGTTTCAGTTTTTCTTAATATTCCTCTTCTGTTAGTACATGGGATAGTTTCCAGTGAACCTGGGGAGGAGATGATAGAAGTTGCTATAAGGGCAGCAACAGTTCTTGATAATAAACAGGAGATTGAAAAAGAAGAAACAGAAAAAGTAGCAACAAAAGAGAATGAAGATAAGTGGTATAAGAATAATAAGCCTTTGCTTGTTGAAACAAGTGTGAAGAATGATAAAGACAGTAGAATACAAAACTCATCTGAAGATGACGAAATAATGAATGCATTTAATCATTTTTTTAACAGTAAAACGGGTAGTAAAAATAAAGGTAAACGAAAATAATGGATGCTGAAAAATTTAGTTATAGAGAACTTTTAAAAACTGGAACTGATAAACTAAAAGGAGCGAATATAGAGGAGGCAGAAATAGATGCTTGGTATTTGCTTGAAGTAGTTTCAGGACTTAGTAGAGCAGAGTATTTTTTGCATCCTGAATATGTAGCAGATATTGATAAGGCAGAGGAATTCTTAAGGCTTATAGAAAGAAGGAGCAAGAGAATCCCTCTTTCTTATGTACTTGGAAATAGAGATTTTATGGGGTTTAGCTTTAAGGTGAATGAAAATGTGCTGATACCGGAACAGGAAACTGAACTTTTGGTTGAAGAAGTGTTGAAGTGGTGTGATGGTAAAAGTGTACTGGACTTATGTACAGGCTCAGGATGTATTGCTATTTCAATAAGCTTGCTAGGTAAGCCGGGTAAAGTAGTTGGGGCAGATATTTCTAAGAGAGCTTTAGAGGTAGCAAAGGAAAATGCCTTGCTGTTAAAAGCCCAAAATGTGAAGTTCTTGCAGAGTGATTTATTTGATAAGATAAATGAAAAATTTGATATAATAGTTTCCAATCCTCCATATATAGAAACAGAGGTGATTGAGAAACTCCAGCCTGAAGTTCGGGAGTATATTCCAAGACTTGCTTTAGATGGTGATAAAGACGGATTGAAATTTTATAGAAAAATTACTGAATATGCTCCTAAATATTTAAATAAAAATGCTGTAATTTTCTATGAAATAGGATATAATCAAGGCAGTGAAGTTTCTGATATTTTATATGGCAATGGGTTTACGGATATTAGGATAATTAAGGACTACTCAGGTTTAGACAGGATAGTTATGGCGAATTTTAAGGGATGAAAATAGGAGGATGCCATGAGGTATAGGATTGAAAGAGATTCTATGGGAGAAGTAAATGTTCCTGAAAAAGCTTTATGGGGAGCACAGACAGAACGCTCACATATTAATTTTAATATAGGGACAGAACTAATGCCGTTGCCGGTGATTAAGGCTTTTGCAATTTTGAAGAAAGCATCTGCAGAGGTTAACCTTGAACTGGGGAGACTTTCAGAAGAAAAATATTTACTTATTAAAAAAGTTTGTGACGAGATTTATAAAGGAGAACTTGATAAAGAATTTCCATTAAAAGTATGGCAGACAGGCTCAGGAACTCAGAGCAACATGAATGTGAATGAAGTAATTTCAGGTAGGGGAAATATGCTTTCAGGGAAAAGACTGCTTCACCCAAATGATGATGTCAATATGTCACAGAGTTCAAATGACACTTTTCCGACAGCAATGCATATAGCGGCAGTAATGGAAATAAAAGCACTACTTTTACCCGCAATAGAAAAGTTAATTTATACATTTGAAAGACTTGAAAAAGAAAATGATGATATAGTTAAGAGTGGAAGAACCCATCTTCAGGATGCTACACCTATTAAGTTTTCTCAGGAGATAAGCGGATGGAGATTTATGCTTATTAACAGTCTTGAAGAAATAAAATTGTCTATGAAGGGGATTTATAAGCTGGCTTTAGGCGGAACAGCCGTCGGAACAGGTATCAATGCACCTAAGAATTTTGATAAGATGGTGGCGAAGAAAATTGCCGTTCTTACAGATGAGCCTTTTATTACAGCAGAGAACAAGTTTCATGCTCTTACAGCAAAAGATGCACTTGTAGTCTGCCATGGGGCTATAAAGGGGCTAGCAGCCAATATGATGAAGATTGCAAATGATGTAAGGTGGCTTGCTTCAGGACCGAGGTTAGGGATTTCAGAAATTTTTATACCGGAAAATGAGCCGGGAAGTTCTATTATGCCTGGAAAGGTTAATCCTACACAATGTGAGGCAGTAACCATGGTCGCTGTTCAGGTTATGGGTAACGATGTGGCTGTAGGCATGGCAGCATCACAGGGGAATTTTGAACTAAATGTATTTATGCCGGTGCTGATATATAATTTTTTACAGTCTGTAAGACTGCTTGGTGATTCTATTAATTCTTTCAATTGTAACTGTGCAGTGGGAATACGTCCAAATAGAGAAAAAATGTACGATAATTTGCATAATTCACTGATGTTAGTTACCTGTATATCACCTTATATAGGTTATGATAATGCAGCTGCGGTAGCTAAGAAAGCATATAAAGAAGGAATAAGTCTAAAAAAGGCCTGCCTTGAGCTTGGTTATATGGACGAAAATAGTTTTGATGAGGTATTTAAGCCGGAAGAACTTGTCTAAGTAAGGAGAAAATTATGGATTATGGAAAAGTTTCATTAGAAAAACACATGGAATGGAAGGGTAAGATTGAAGTTAAGGTAAGGGCAGAGGTAGACAGTTCGGAGGCGCTTAGTCTTGCATATACTCCGGGGGTAGCTTCTCCCTGCCTTGAGATACAAAATGACGTGAGTAAATCCTTTGATTTGACAAGAAGGTGGAATACGGTTGCAGTAGTTACAGATGGTACAGCTGTGCTTGGACTTGGTGATATAGGACCTGAGGCAGGTATGCCAGTAATGGAAGGAAAGTGTGCATTATTTAAAGCATTTGGAGATGTGGATGCGATTCCACTTTGCATAAGAAGTAAAGATGTAGATGAAATAGTAAAGACAGTGGCTCTGCTTGCAGGCTCTTTTGGTGGAGTAAATCTTGAGGATATTTCTGCGCCAAGGTGTTTTGAAATAGAAGAAAAACTTAAAAAATGTACAGATATTCCTATTTTTCACGATGATCAGCATGGAACTGCAGTTGTCACACTTGCAGGGATTATCAATGCACTAAAACTTGTCGATAAAAAAATTGAGGATGTCAGAATAGTGACATCAGGGGCAGGAGCAGCTGGAATAGCTATAATTAAACTACTAATGGCAATGGGGCTTAAAAATGTAATTATGACAGATAGAATAGGGGCTATTTATAAGGGAAGAGAAGGATTAAATCCAATTAAAGAGGAGATGGCGGCTATAACCAATTTCAACATGGAAAAGGGCAGTCTTACTGATGTAATTAAGGGAGCGGATGTATTTATTGGAGTATCTGCACCGGGTATACTTACTAAGGAAATGGTTACCTCAATGGCCAAAGATGCAGTTATTTTTGCTTGTGCCAATCCAACGCCTGAAATTTTTCCAGAGGAGGCTAAGGCCGCAGGTGCTAGGGTTGTATCTACGGGACGGTCAGATTTTCCAAATCAGGTTAATAATGTTTTATGTTTTCCGGGTATTTTTAGGGGAGCTCTCGATGTAAGGGCAAGTGAAATAAATGATGAAATGAAGATAGCGGCTGCAAAGGCTATAGCAGGACTTGTATCAGAAGATGAACTGAATGAGGAATATATATTGCCTAGGGCCTTTGATAAAAGGGTGAAGGATGCAGTGGCAAAAGCCACAGCTGAGGCAGCAAAAAAGACAGGTGTAACCGGACTGTAACAGTTTTTGTGTAAAATATATATTGGTTTCGTAGTAATGTAAGAAAATTATATTATTATTTTAATGATTAGGAAGGAAAATAAATGTTTGAGAGTATTGAAACGCTCGCAGGAAGATATAAAGAAATAACTGATGAGCTTGCTTCAGGGATGGCAGCTTCTGATCCGAATAAGTTTAGAAGTCTTATGAAGGAGCAGGCAGACCTTCAGCCTATAGTTGAAAAGTATAAAGAATATAAGGCTAATAATGAGCAGATTGAAGACTGTCTTAGGATGATAGCAGAGGAAAGTGATCCTGAGATGAAGGAGCTTGCAAGGGAAGAACTCGCAGAGGCAAAGGCGGCTTTGCCTGTTTTTGAACAGGAACTGAAGGTGCTTTTGATTCCAAAAGATAAGAACGATGATAAGAATGTTATCGTTGAGATAAGGGCAGGTACAGGTGGTGATGAGGCGGCTATATTTGCGTCTGAACTTTACCGTATGTATTGTAAATATGCAGAAAATAATCGCTGGAAACCGGAGATTTTGAGCTTTAATGAAAATGGGCTTGGTGGTTTTAAGGAAGTGACCTTTCTTATAAATGGAAAGGGGGCATTTTCTAAGCTTAAATATGAGAGTGGAACTCACAGGGTGCAGAGAGTTCCAGTTACAGAATCTAATGGTAAGTTACAGACTTCTGCTGCCACAGTAGCTATTTTACCTGAGGCAGAGGAGGTAGATGTTACCATAGATCCTAATGATATTAAGTTTGATGTATTCAGGGCGTCAGGAAATGGTGGACAGTGTGTAAATACTACTGATTCAGCTGTAAGACTTACACATATACCTACAGGTATAGTTATTTCCTGTCAGGATGAGAAGTCGCAGCTTAAGAATAAGGATAAGGCCATGAAGGTACTTCGTTCTAGGCTATATGAACTTGAGTGTGAAAAGGCACATGCTGCAGAAGCTGCTGATAGAAAGAGTCAGGTAGGAAGTGGAGATCGTTCTGAAAAAATCCGTACTTATAATTTTCCTCAAGGAAGGGTGACAGACCATAGAATCAAGTTTACTACACATAATATAGATGGAGTTATGGGAGGAGATTTAACGGAAATAATTGAAAATCTAATAGTTGCAGACCAGACTGAGAAACTTGCGGCTATGGGCGAAATGTAAATTTTTAATAAAAAGCTTAAGGGAGTAAGGTTGTTATGAGTAAAGAAGGACTGAATTTAAAAGATACTTCCCCTATTACTGAGTATTTAGGCAAACTATTGTGGGATTCATTGACTGATGGTTCAAATATCAATATTGATGATTTGATGAAATTTTTAGGTGAAATCTGCCACTGTGAAAGAACATATGTTTTTGAAATAGACTACGGTAATGGGACGATAAGCAATACATATGAATGGTGTGCTGACGGAATAATTCCTCAGCAGGAATTACTTCAGAATGAGAGCATTTCAGTAGTAGATTATTGGATTGAGATGTTTAAACAAAAAAAGCCTATAATAATACCGGATGTAGAGACAATAAAGGCTGAATATCCGCAAATGTATGCTACACTGAAACCTCAGGATATACATTCACTTATATCAGTACCGATCTATCTTCATAAAAAACTGGTGGGATTTTTAGGAATAGATAATCCTGAAAATTTATGGGAAGAAGAACTGATACCTCTTTTGCATAAGATAGGTTCGCTCTTTTCTTATGTCATAAGACATAGAAATCTTGAGGAAAGAGTGGAATATGATAAGTATCATGACCCTCTTACTCTGGCACTTAATAAAAAAGCACTGAAACTTGATTTTAAGAAAAGTGAAGTTTGGAAACAGTTGGGAATAGTTTACTGCGATCTTTCTGAACTTAAAACTACCAATGATGAGCATGGTTTTGAAGAAGGCGATGTAATGATATGTCGCTGTAATGACTTTTTAAAAGAAATTTTTAATACTTACAGCATTTACAGAATAGCAGGAGAAAGATTTGTAGTTGTATGTGTAGATATAAATAGTGCATATTTTGAAGAACTTATATCGCAGTTTGAGGGTGAAATCAATAAGAGAAAATATAGGATGGTATTTGGTTCATATTGGACAAATGATTTTCCACTTAATCCATATGAGGCTTTGGCTGAGGCAGAGAGCATATTACATAAAAATAAGGCAATATATTTTAGTAAGCCTGATCCTCGCTCAGGTAAAATACGTGACAGGAGAGTGGGTGGAAACGATAATTTTTTAGATAACTTTAATGATACACACACCAGTCTGCTTTACCGCTTTATAGAAAATAATTATTTCAGTTTGGATGTATTCTTCAAGTCAATGGCAATGGGTGAGAACTATCCATATTTTGGAGATTTGCAAAAAGATGCATGGTATCTTTCGGATAGTATTAAGGAGAACTGGGGTTTTGAAAACAATGTAGTACATGACCTTTTGAACAGATGGAAGAAGTTTATCCCGTATAAAGAAGACTTGGAGCTTTATGAAAATGATATAGAAGAGTTGCTTAAGCTGAGGAAAAATGTGCATGACCTTATATACAGGGTTGTGGATAAGGGCGGAGAAGAATTTTGGATTCGCTGTTTCGGCTATATAAAGTGGGATGATGCCGGTGAAAAACCTTTATTTTTCTGCGGACATGTATCAAGGTTAAATCATGCCTTTGATACCGACCCTATTACAAATTTTCCAAGAGAAAAGGCAGCAATGCGTGACATAAGTACTATATTTTATAACAAGAAAAAGGCTTTCTTCTTATGTTTTCGCCTGAATGGATTTGGAGAGATTAATGAGATAAGGGGCAGAAACATAGGAAACAACCTATTAAAAGATATAGCTACAGGTCTTTTAAAGAACTTTGATAGTAATATACAGTTTTATAGGCTTGATGGATTACGTTTCCTACTTATGGTTTCTGAAAAATGTGAAAAGGGAGTGAAGGAAATATCTAAAGAGATAAAGAAAATAATAGGTGATTTATATTCTGAATATAACCTCCCTATACGCTATCCATGTGGAGTAGGAATCTTAGGAGAATTAGACTCAAATATGTCGGTAATTGAGATAATGACAGATGTTAGCAGCGTGTTAGACATAGCTAAAAATAAGCCTGAAATAGATATAATATATTCGGAGCAGACTTTAAGTGATCATCGTGAACAGAAACAGATGGTGCTTGAAATAGGCAGGGATGTTGCCAATAATATGAATAATTTTAGGGTAGTTATGCAGCCTATAGTTTCGTCTAAAACCCATCAAATAGTGGGAGGAGAGATGTTACTTCGCTGGAAGTATCTTGGACAAAATATTTCGCCAATGATATTTGTGCCTATACTTGAAGAGAATAATCTGATGCCTGCTGTAGGTAAGTGGATATTCAGGCAAGCTGCTAAACTTTGTAAGAGGATAAATTCATATCTTCCTGATTTTTACTTAGACTTTAATGTGAGCTATTATCAGATAAAAGATGAAACCTTACTTCCTTATATGGAGAAAATACTTAAAGACTATGGTATAGATGGAAACAGGTTGGTAATGGAACTTACAGAAACACATTACAATGATGACCCTGTAAAGCTTTTGGAATTTGTTGAAAGCTGTAAGAGAATGAATATAAGGATGGCACTTGATGACTTTGGTGTGGGATATTCTTCTTTAGAAATGTTGCTTAAATATCCGGCAGATATTGTTAAGCTGGATCGTAGCATTATGAAGAAAATGTCGGATTCATCGGACAGCAAGATATTTATGGAAACTATAGTTTCTGCTTGCCATAACTTTGATAAGCTGGTTTGTGTAGAAGGAGTTGAAACAGAAGCAGAGCTTAAGATAGTTACTGAGGCAGGATGTGATACAATTCAAGGTTTCTATTTCTATAAACCATTAGAAATACAGGATGTATATAATAGTTTGGTAAATTTGGATAAATAAAAGATTAAGGCTGGCAAGTAAATAATGTACTTGCCAGCCTGTTTTATAAAAATAAAATATTAAATAATTTAGAATTATGCCTGAAGTTCTGTGAAAGTAAATTCTTTATTCTTGGCATCAAAGCCTAAACTATATTTTTTGCGTGGCTCTACTTCAACTTCAAGTTTAGCAGGTCCAAAGACTTCGTTTACAGTTTTATGAAGGATTCCGGGTCTTGAAGTAGTTGCAGTTGATTCTACAGTATGTGTTCCGGCAGTTACAGCATATACAAGTTTCATACCTTCATTAAACCAGTCAGCATGCTTAACACCATCAATAGTGTTTACTTGAAGTTGTACAGTCTTTATTCCCGACTGAGTAGTTCCGCAATATATAAGAGCGGCATCAGGATTTTGAGTTAAGAGTTGTTTCTTCCTATTTTTTGCATATTTTGAGTAAAAGATAATCATTAACAGATAAAAAAGTAATAATCCTGCTACGATGTAGCTCCAAGTAGGTAGTCCTTTTAACGTAGTAATTAATTCGTTCATTCGGTTCTCCTCTTTTCATTATTTTGTTTTGGTTTCAAGTTTTATAGCTTTTTGCTCGGCTCCGATAATCTTCAAGTCTTCCAAAAGTTCCATATACTTAGTGTAGCCTAAAAATGAGCAGTCATAATATTCTGTCTTTACTCCATCAGTTACAGTAAGATTCAAATCATCATTATTAACTATTTTTGATGAGAATCCACATTCATCTATATTGTACTTGGCAGAGCTTTTCTTTGTTATGAATTCAACGGTATCACCATCTACTATTATTTTCATCTTCATCTGTGAAAGAAATGAAAACAACATAAACAAAAATACTGCACCGGAAATACCTAAAGAGATTTTTAGGTTTCCGGATGTAGCTATCCAAGAAATAACAAGAACGGCTGCCACACCAAATAGATATATAAAAGCGTTGTAAATGAGTGCAAAGGGCTTGCTTTTGTAAATCTTCATTATTATAACTCCTCCTTTTTCTAGGAGATTTTAGCATAAATATGCATTTTATGCAATAAAATAGATAAAAATTAATACAAAATCTAAGAGTAAATTTGTAATTAGTTATGCGTTTAACTTATTGTAAATAAAGGAAAATAGGAGTATGATTTTATATATAAATAATTTGAGGAGATAAGATGTCAGATAGAATAAGAATTAAAGATATTGCAGATGAATTAGGACTTAGTACGGCTACTATTTCAAATGTAATTCATGGTAAAGATAGTAAGGTATCACAAGAAACTATAAAGAGAGTTCAAGAATTGATTGAGGAGAGAGGATACATACCCAGTATGGCAGGGATACTGCTTGCAAGAAATAATTCGAGAATTATAGGGATTGTAATTAACAGACATACTAAATATGAGGATGAAATTTTTTCGGATAATTTTATAAGCTCTTCATTAAATGAATTATCGCAAGAAATAGAACGATCAGGATATTTTATGATGGTTAAGACGGCAGCTTTTTATGAAGAGATTGTTAAATTTGCATCAATGTGGAACATGGATGGGCTTATAATAATGGGATTTTGTGAAAGTGATTACAAAAAACTGAGAGATAGTATGCATATACCATGTGTAGTATATGATGGTTATATGAAAAATACAGAAAAAATTTGTAATATTATTATAGATAACTACGATGGAGGCTTTCAGATGGGGAAATATATCTACAAGATGGGGCATAGAAGAGCAGTATGCTTATCAGATAATTTTATTTGCATGGATAAAGAGAGGATAGAAGGATTTAGAAAAGGCTTTGCTGATGGTAAGGCAGATTTTTTAAAGATACCGGTTCATAAAACAGAAAGGTATATTTTTTATGAGCAGAATTACAAACAAATTGTAAAAGATTATACAGTGGGTTTTGCTGTATCTGATGAATATGCAATAGAATTTATGCACTTTTTGCAAAAGAAGAAGTTAGATATACCAAAAGAGTTTTCGATAGCAGGTTTTGATGGTACTGTAATGGGGGAGAAAGTTTGCCCTGAGCTAACTTCTGTGAAACAGGATACGAAAGAACGGGCAAAAAAGGCAATGGAGGCATTGATTGCGTTGAAAGAGGGGAAGAATATACAAATGGAGCAGAAGTTAAAGGTATTGTTAGTGGTGCGTGACAGTGTGAATTGTATAGGAGTAGAACAATGAAAAAGTATAGCGAAAATTTATATAAGAACATATTAAAAATAGCATTACCCGTTACTTTACACGCCTTATTACAGGCCTCATTCAGTGTAGTAGACCAGCTTATGATAGGGCATTTAGGAGGACAGAGCATAGCTGCCATAGGGCTTGCTGGGAAATTCATATCTATATATACGGTGCTTTTGGGAGCAATAGCTACAACGGCAGGAATAATGCTCTCTCAGTATTTGGGACAGAAAAATGAGGAGAACATAAACAAAAGTTTTTATATGAATCTTTTGTATAGCTTAATTTTGGGCATCATCTTTACCGGAGTATGTATTTTTTGGGGTAAAGAAATCATTTACATCTATAATAAAGATGTCGATATAATTGCTAATGCAGTTGATTATTTAAAAATATTTTCAATAGCACTGCTTCCGATGGCTTTAGGAGGAATTATAGCAGTTATGTTGAGGTGTATGGAGGAAACCGTGTATCCGCTGATTGCAGGGATAGTAGGTATAGTATTGAACACCGGACTTAATTATCTGCTTATTTCCGGTAATTTAGGGTTTCCGGCACTTGGTGTAAAAGGGGCATCTCTTGCAAGTGTAATATCTCAGATTGTATGGCTTATTATTTTGTCAGCGTATCTGATAAAAGGGCTTAAGAAACATGGTATAAGGCTGAAAATTGATTTAGGATTTGATAAAAAGATGAGAAAGCTGTATGTGAGTATTATAGCACCGGTGGTAATCTGTGAGTTTTTGTGGAGTCTTGGAGAAAATGTATATGGTGGAGTTTATGGTAATATGGGGACAGAGTCTTTGGTTGCGATGACTCTTACATTTTCAATTCAGGCATTGATGATAGGAGCACTTAGTGGTCTTTCTCAGGCATCTGGGATAATTGTAGGCAGGCTTTTGGGACAAGGAGAGTATGATGAGGCGTATAGTGTTTCTAAGACAATCATGAAAATGGGATTCGCAGGTTCGATATTACTATCAGCCTTACTTGTACTCTTAGGGCGTTATTACACAGGACTATATAATGTGAGTGATGAAACAAGGCAGACAGCTTATATGATTTTGATAGTTTTTGCAATAGTCTCTCCGGTAAAGGTTCAGAACATGATTTTAGGAGGAGGCATTGTAAGAAGTGGTGGAAAGACAAAGTATATAATGTGGGTTGACATAATAGGCACTTGGCTATTTGGAGTTCCACTTGCATTTTTATCTGCTTTTGTATTAAAAATTTCAATTCCTTATGTCTATTTCATATTGTCTCTTGAAGAAGTTATCAGACTCATTATTACACTTGTGATATTCAAGAAGAAGGGATGGATGCATAAGTTGGAATAAAGCCTATTTTAAGCTTTTTATAAAAAATTTTGACTTTTAAATTTGTATGTGTTAGAATCGCATGGTAGGCATAATGACCGGATGATTAGAGTGATGTGGCTAAGCCTATACTGTAGATTTAAGCAGGTTTATTTTTTTAAATCTGCTTTTGATTTAAAGGTATGACCAATAATTATTTAGAGGGGGAACCTATGAATAAAGAGACACAGTCAGCTAAGAACCGGAGATTGAGTAGAAAGACGATTATTAGTGTAATAATAGTAATGGTAATTGTTGCGAGCCTTTATATTACCAAATTTTTTGAATATAAAATAGAACACCGTAGAAATGAAATGACAAATTATGCCGTAGAGATGAGACAGGGTTCGCAGTATCTTGCAACAGAGATGAGAGCGTATGCCGCTACCGGCAATACTTCACACTATGATAATTATCAGAATGAAAATAATAATGTGCAAAGAGTTGCCAAATCTCTTGCAGCATTAAAGTCGGCAGGACTTACAGCAGAGGAAACAAGGCTTGCAGAAACAGTTGCATCTACTTCGGAAAGCTTGGTACCGATAGAACAGAAGGTTTTAGAGGCAACGAAGAATGCAGGTGGTGGTCAGAGTGAAGAAGCAATGGCTTTAGCTTTTGGTGCAGAACATGAGGCAGGAGTTACTAAGATTGCAGAGCTTTCTGTGCAGCTCATAAGTTCTATTACTTCAAGGATGGCAATGGCAGCTAATGTGATTTTGGGAATTAGCGTTATTGTTCAGCTTATAGCACTTATATCACTAGTATATGTAATAAAAATACAGAGACAGTATGTGGTCTTTGTAAAGGATGAAATGCTTGCTCCTACGCTTGAAATTGAGCATGAACTTTCTTATTTATCTCAAGGGATTCTTGATAATGAGTTTATGCTTAAAGAAGATGAAACTGAGATTGGAAGGATGATAGGGGCAATTAAGGGAACTAAGAGTTTCTTACAGAACATAATCGGCAATATTTCTGATGATATGTCAAAGCTTGCGAATGGGGATGTTAGCTTTGATGTTCAAGGAGATTATGTTGGTCAGTTTGAGAAGATAAAGACTTCAATGCAGGCTACTATAGATAATTTAAATGAAATCTTTGTTTCTATAGGACTTACATCAGGACAGGTTGCATCAGGAGCTGTACAGATGGCTCTTTCAGCGCAGGAACTTGCTGCAAGTAGTACCGAGGAAGCAGGAGCTGTGGCTGATATTTCGGATTCAATAGAATCTCTTAGAAAAGGAATTATGCAGACTGAAGAAATGTCAAGAAAGGCAGAGCAGGTAGCTAAAGAGGCTGGTGGAGTTCTTATGCTTGGCAAAGATAAAATGGATAATCTTGATAAGGCTATGGAGCTTATTAGAGAATGTACAAGTAAGGTAGTTGCAAATACTGAAAGCATTAAGGCAATTTCGGCACAGACAGGACTACTTGCATTGAATGCTGCAATTGAGGCTGCAAGGGCAGGTATTGCAGGAAAAGGCTTTGCCGTAGTTGCAGATGAGGTGAAGAAACTTGCAAATGATAGCGAGAGGGTAACAGCTGAAACAGATGACCTTGTAAGACAGACTATAGAAGCTGTAGAAGTAGGTTTGGGACTTTCCTCCGGAATGGTGGATTCTATTATGGAAGTTGGAGAAAAGGCCGGCATGAGTGTAGGAATTATGGAAAGTGTAATTCAAGAAGTGGCAGTTCAGTCTGAAAGAATAAATAAAATTACAAAGAGTGTAAATAAGATTTCAGAGTCAGCTCAGAATAATGCTGCTACAGCTGAAGAAACAGCGGCATCCAGTGAAGAGCAGAGTGCACAGTCAGATACTCTTACAGAGCTCGTAGGAAGATTTAGATTAAAATAAATAAGCTATTATTAATGAAGAGATAGAGTAATTCAGTTTAAGATAAACTGGTTACTCTATTTTTTTGTTGGAGGGACAAAGTTGTTTGGAAAAATAAATATTTTTTTGCGAATGGGTTGCAAATTTTAAAATTAGTGATATAATTGCGAATGGGTCGCAAAATGATAATACTATTACATAATGAAAGGTGAAATGATGAAGACTAAAAGAAGGCTATTATTTATAATTTGTGGAATATTAATTATAAGTCTGGGCATATTCAGTCCGGTCTATGCTGAAGGTGAGAACGGTAATGCTAAAACGGAAATTGTAGCATTGAAAGAAAGGGTAAAAAAAGATAAAAAGAAAGTAAAAAACAAGAAAAAGAAAAATAAGAAAACAAAGAATAAGGCTGAGAAGAAAAAGAAAAATAAGAAAAAATATAAAAAGAAAAATAAGAAAAAATATAAAAAGAAATATAAAAAGAAAGGTAAAAAGAAAGGTAAAAAGAAGGGTAAAAAGGATGAGAAATATAGAGATGAAAAAGATAAAAATGATATGGATGTAAAGGAAAAAGAAGAGGTTGAAAAACTTCCTGAAACGGATGAGTATAAAGTTAAACAAGGTGAAGTTGGGGATGTAGGTGGAAGTACAGGAGGGTGGAATTATTATCCAAGTATAACAAACGAAGAGAGACCATCAAAAGACTATGTACTTTTATGTGAGCATACAGATAAGAGTGGAAAAATTAAGTATAAGGTGGGAGAAAGTGTTGCTTTACCGGAGAGAGGATATATAGGTCTTAAATTAACAGGAGAGAATACAGGAAGAGAAAATGAAATAGTTTGGAGTGGTGGCTCTATGGAATTAGTAAAAAAAGGAGTTAAGGGAAATTACACATTGGTTGTAAAAGCAAAAGAAAATGTTGTGATTGGAGAAAAAAATTACGGCAGAGTAAAATTTGAATTAGACATTATAGTAGAGTAAGTGAGGATGAGGTAAATGATTAAGAAGAGAAGATTGTTAGCAGCTATCTTAACTGCTGCGTTAAGCATATCAGGCCTTAGTTATAGAGAGAGTGTAAAAGCAGAAACTGTATTATCAGAAAATGTAGATGCTAATTTGAAAAATGAAGACTTTTCTAAGGAAGAAGATAAGAAGGTAAGGGTAATAGTACAGCTTGAAAAAGAGTCTATATTAGATGCAGCTAATCAGAAAAATATTGATTATTCAGCACTTAGTGAGAGTTTTATAGAGGAAAAGAAAAGAGAGCTTATATCAGAGCAAAATGAAGTTGTTAAAAAAATTGAAAAAAGTGATATAGAGGCAGATACATCCGAAATTAGAAACTATGATACAGTTTTAAATGGAATAGCTCTTAGTGTAAAAGCAAAAGACATAGATAAGTTAGATGAAATACAGGGAGTAAAAAATGTTTATATTTCTGAGGAGTTTGAAAGGCCACTGCTTTCTAGTTCTGATGAGATGACAGGCTCAGGTTTTGCAAATGATTTGGGTTATAAGGGGGAAGGTACCGTAGTTGCAGTCATAGATTCAGGTATAGACTACAATCATAAAGCTTTTAAGTTAGATGACGAAAAGATGGCCAAACTCTCTGAAACAGAGGTGAACAGGCTGATTAGAGAAAAGGGGCTGAGTGGGAGATATTATACAGCTAAAATTCCTTATGGCTATAATTATTATGATTTTAATACAAATCTCTATGACAGCTATGGAGTAATGCATGGAATGCATGTGTCGGGGATAGTTGGTGCAAATGATGATGAAAAAAATATTTACGGAGTAGCACCTAATACACAGATACTCGCACTAAAGGTATTTTCAGATGATTTACAATATCCTACTACCTTTACCGATATATGGCTAAAGGCTATGGATGATGCCATAGAACTTGGGGCTGATGTGGTAAATATGAGTCTTGGCTCTTCGGCAGGATTCTCGATAGAGGGAGAGAAGTACCCTGAGATAGAAATGTTTGAAAAGGCTAGAAAAGCCGGAGTTGTGGTGGCAGTGGCAGCAGGAAATGATGGAAGTATAACAGATGGCAACACTTATGGAGTCAAGCCTCTTGCAGGTAATTACGATACAGCCCTTATTGCTAACCCTGCTCTTGATGAAGGTTCATTTGCAGTGGCATCTATGGATAACTTGAAAAGGTATTCCAATTCAATAAGTTGGATGGAGAATGGGAAAGAAGTTATAGCTGTGGCAGATGTGACTCCGGGAAATAATGCGCCGTCTGACAAAATTACAGGATTATGGGTGGAAGTTAGCGATGGAAAAGAAGATGATTCTTACACTCAGAGTAAGATTAAAGGGAATTTGGCTGTAATGGAGTTGATTTCCGATGCGGCTAAGAAAAAATACTTTATAGCAAAGCTTAAGAAGGTGGCTGAACTTGAGCCAAAGGCAATAGTTTTTTATAATCCTGAATCAGATCCGGAGAAAATAGGTGGAAGGATAAGCCTTGGAGAAGATGCAGGTGATATAACTGTAGCAAGGATTAAAAGAAGTACATATAACGCATTAAAAGAATCCGTTATGAAGAGCATGGGATTTAAGTTTAATATTAATATAGAAGAAATGCCTTTTAACCATCCTACTGCAGGTAGACTATCATATTTTTCTTCTTGGGGGCCTACTCCGGATCTTAGAATAAAGCCTGAAATTACTGCTCCCGGAGGAGGTATTTATTCTACAGCAGAAGATGATAAGTATCAAAATATGTCGGGAACTTCGATGGCCTCACCACAGGTTGCAGGAGCAAGTGCTATAATAAAACAGTATTTAAAAAGCAAAAATATTCAGATAGGTAATACGGCGGATTTTATAAAACTTTTACTTATGAATACAGCAAAACCTGTAGAATATCAAAATGGTATTCCGTATTTTGTAAGACAGCAGGGAAGTGGAGCTTTAGATCTTAAAAATGCACTTGACACTACTGTTGTAGTAAGAGCTGAAGGTACAAATGATAATAAGGCTGATGGAAAACTTGAAATAAAGGAAGTAGCCAAAGCAAAATTTAAGGCAAAACTTACTCTTGAAAACTTTGGAGATACAAAGAAGACATATACCATTCATACAAAGACTGTATATGATCTTACCATAAATGAATATAAGACTGAAAAACCTGTAATAGTAGGAGATGGACAGAGTTTTGAAGGAAGTGAAGTTACAGTAGAGGCAAATTCTACAAAAGAGATCGAGCTTGATTTTGACTACACTAATGATTATGAGCTTGAAGAAAATAATTATATAGAGGGTTTTATAGAACTTAAAAATAAAGACGAAGTTTATAATACTCTAAGTATTCCTTTTCTTGGGTTTTATGGGGATTGGGAAAGCGAAAAGGCGATAGATGCCTTTAGTGTAAAGGAACTTGGTGAGGAAAAAAGAGGAGTACAGTTTTATGTAAATAAAGAGGCGGACTCTGCGTCCTCTATGTTTATGACCAGTGCAACATTAAGGCTCCCTATTGTAGATGATACACTTTATTTTTCGCCATCAAGTACCTATCACAAGGATGTGGCAGTAAGGCTTGCACCTCTTAGGAACATGGAAGAAATTGAGTATTCCATTTTAGATGGCGATACAGGAGAAGTGCTGAGGAACATAGGAAAATCTCTCAAAGTTAGGAAACTGAATAACTTAAGGAGAAACAGAAGTTTTAATATAATGCCTGATTCCTGGTGGGATGGAAGAATAGATGGTAAGATTGTATCTGAAAATGTAAATTATGTATATCAGATAAAGGCAAAGTTAAATAGTGGTAATGCAGGGGGAGGAAATACGGAGCAGATTTATAAATATCCTATCCGAGTAGATAATACACCACCAGTATTAAGTGAAAACATAGAAGTAAAAAATGTAGAGGGGAAAACAAGGCTTAAACTGGTTAAATTTACGGTAAAAGATGCAGGAAGTGGAATAGAGCAGATTTACCTTAATTCTATGAAGTTTGCTGAGTTAGAGAATAAGAATAAGGGAAATGGCTCTACTCTGCCTCCGGGGATAAATCTTGAGCCACCTCATAAGAAAAAGCCGTTAGCAGCAGAAGATGAAATTAAATCAGAGTCTGCAACAAAGCCACAGGTAAATGGACTGAGTAAAGAAGATTTAAAACTTGGAAAGCCTAAGTTTGGAAAATACCTTTTGTTGCATTTTGTAGACGAGACAGAAAAAGATGGAAAGGTATTACCTAAGGTAATAGATGGAAAACTTATTATAACTGAGGATATGATTCCTACTAATCCTACAGACAGTGCCAGAATATATGTAAATAGAAATGGGCATAGAGGAGGGGAAATAGAAGTAAGTACCTACTACCTTGCGGATGCCTCGCATATATATATTACGGTTAAGGATTATCTTAGCAATACAAAAAACACAAGTGTAAGAACAGGGGAAGATAAGAGTTATGTATCGGTAGGATTCTTAAACTTTGATAATTCGATGAAGGATAAGAAGGTAAAAACTTATGCTGATGGAAAGCTGATGACAGAGCCTAGCTATAATACATTAAATGATAAAATAGACTTCAAACTTGTTATGCCTGATGATAGTTATCATATAAGTATGCTTTATATAAGAGAGGGAAATTCCATCAAATACCTTATCAGAGATGATGTAGTGCAGCCTGAAATGAAGGAAGAGTTTAATTATTCTTATGACAGAGCTACAAGAAACCTTAATTTTACAATCAAAAACTTGAAAACAGGAAGGGAGATTGTTACAGGCTTTAAGGAAGGAGTTATGCCTGAAGAAGTTGAGAGTAAAAATATAAAGATAAACCTTGCTAAGGCTGAATTAGAAAGGTTTAATAAAATACAGTTAGATGGAAAAGACATAGAAGTTGGAGAAGATAAAACTCTGGCTGTAAAAAGTGGTAAATTAAAGTTAAACATGATTTTTACTGAGAAAGGTAAAAAAACAGCTGTAAAGGGAGTTATAGTTCATAAGAAGAATGGTGAAAATGTAATTCTTGAAAAAAAGGCATATTTTGACCTTTTAGGTGGGGCGGAAGGATACGATTTCCCTAAAAACCATTATGCATTATACATATATGCTACTATTGATGATGATGCAGAAATTGAAGTAATTTATGAGGGAAGTGAAGGAGATAAACTTAGTAAACCTTTTGGAAACGATCTTTTTGACGATGGCTATAACGGAAAAAATAATACTAAAACTAAATATCCGGTAGTTTTTTTAGAAAGTCCTGCACTCTTGGCAGTAATTCCGTCTAATAATGATAGAACAGTAAATATCGAAGGCTTTATCGGAAATGTGAAGAAAGATGATAAGGTAAAGACTATTGAAGTAAAGTTGGTAGATGAAAAAGGAAAACCTATAAGCGATACAATAACTTTAAGTGGAAAAGACATAAAAAGTATGGAAAAGAAGTATGCTTATGGTGGAGTTTCGCCTTATAGGGGCATAGGCTATCCATTTTCGGTAACTCTTCCTGTATCTAATTTCTGTGTAAACATAAGGGTTGAGGCAGTTACAGAAAAAGGAGAGAAAGCAAGTATAGTAAGAAGGGCATTCTATGATCTTAAAGACCCTGTATTAACCTATGAAGTGATGAATAGAGAACTTGACTCAGATAGTGTTACCATAAAAGTACACTCAGAGGATGATTCACTAAGATTAAAGCTATATAACGGAGATTCGCTTATTGATATAGCAGATAAGACACATAAGACAATGGCAGAGGGGGGAGTTGTACTTGATAAAGAAATAAAAATTCCTCTAAAATTAGGGCAGAATAAGGTGAGTATAAGAGCTGTAGATTTGGCAAACTTTAAGGCCGAGAAAGAAATATATATTTATAGGACTAAGTAATAAGGTTTATATTAGCTTAATATACACAATTAAATATCAAATCAAAGAAAACGGTATGTCTAACGAGGATGTACCGTTTCTTTATTCTTTGCAAAATGTTAAGATTATAGTATAATTTATTAAGATGAAGTGAGATGAAATTGGTTTGATGGGGGAGAAGGGTATGTATAAAGTTTTGTTTGCAGAAGATGAACTTTTAGTACGCATAGGACTTCAAAATGCTATCTCTTGGAGTGATTATTCGATGGAACTTGCAGGACAGGCAGATGATGGAGGACAGGCATTTGAACTTTTTAAAAAGATAAAACCTGATGTGGTTATCACAGATATTAGAATGGATGTTATGGATGGTTATACTCTGATCAGGAATATAAGGGAAATAGATAAAGAATGTGCCATTATTGTGATTTCCTGCATAGATGATTTTGAGCTTATAAGAAAGCTTGTGCCTTTAAAGATAAATGGTTATGTATTAAAAGCAACTATAAACATGGAAGAGATAGATAAACTGCTTAGAGAAACAAAAGAATACCTCATAGGGATAGGAAGAAGTGGTGAAGATAAGGCAGAAAAGGGAAATTTTTTAGAAAAAGGGCTTAAAAAATATCTAATGGGAGAGGGCAGTGAACCTATCTGGAATGAAAACGAAAAAATGAAATATCTATGTAAATTTTCGTTAAAAGAGGAAGATAGGGATAAGATTAATGATACCGCAGTGAAATTTATACATGAGCTGCTTATCCATCAGTTTAAAGAAGGTACTACCATATTATTTGAGAAGCCGGTGAATTTTTATACCTTTCTTCCGAGAGATAACGAATTACAGTACTTGCTGCCCTGCCTATATTTTTGGTATATCCTTTTATGCAGAAATATTTTGTAAAAGGAATAATGGTAGGAGCAGTAAAAGGTTGATGAATAGAGAATGGAGAGAGAAATGAGTTATAAATACGAAGAACTTGATAAAAGACTGATAAGGGTTGTTCCCTCTGAAAGACAGGTAGAGTATCAGACAAGAGAGTTTTATGGTTTTATTCATTTTACGGTAAATACATATACAAACCGAGAGTGGGGGCTTGGTGATGAATCTCCTGAAATTTTTAATCCGAATAATTTAGATGCTGAAAGCTGGGTAAAGGCAGCAGTAAGTGCAGGCATGCAGGGGCTGATACTGACTTGTAAACACCATGATGGTTTCTGTCTTTGGCCGTCTAAATACACCGGGCATTGTATCAAAAATTCTCCTTATAAAGACGGTAAGGGGGATATTGTGAAAGAACTGTCGGAAGCCTGCAAAAAATATGGAATTAAATTTGGAGTTTATCTTTCACCTTGGGATATGAACAGTTCCATGTATGGTTCAGGAAAGGAATACGATGATTACTATATAAACCAGATGATGGAACTGCTTACTAATTATGGGGATATATATACATTTTGGATGGATGGAGCCTGTGGTGAAGGGCCTAATGGCAAAAAACAGGTATATGACTGGGAGAGGTATTATTCTAAGGTAAGGGAGTTACAGCCTGAGGCTGTGATTTCGATAAGCGGACCTGATGTACGATGGTGTGGTAATGAAGCAGGAATAGTTAGGAAGAGTGAATGGAGTGTAGTTTCAAAGCTTATGACTTCCCCCGCTTTAACAGCTGAACTAAGTCAGCAGGAAGACAGTGAAGAGTTTAGAAAAAGAGCTATAGATCCTACCAAGGAGGAGCTTGGTAGCAGGGAAGTCTTAAAAAATGAACCTGAACTCACCTGGTATCCGGCAGAAACAGACCTTTCAATAAGACCGGGATGGTTCTATCATCCTGAAGAAGATGATAAGGTAAGAAGCCTTGAAAATCTAAAGGATATTTATTTAAAATCCGTAGGCGGCAATACAGCATTACTTCTTAATATATGTCCAATGAAGGATGGATGCCTTCATGAAAATGATGTTAAAAGGCTTGCAGAATTAGGTGACTTTATCAGAGAAAGTTTTAAGGAGAATTTGGCTGATAAGGCTGAAATTATCTCTTTGCCTGAAAAAGGAGACAGAGGAGAGAATATAACCGGTATACGAACTGACAGCTATGAAACTTACTTTAAGCCGAAGGATGGACATAGGGAGCTAAGTATAAATCTTAAATGGAAAGAAGGAGTAAAGGCATCTTACCTTGTATTAAAAGAAAATATTTTATTAAGCCAAAGAGTAGAAAAGTTCAAAGTTTATGAGGATGTGAAGGGAGAAGGGGGAGGCGAGGTCTATGACGGAACTGTAATAGGCTATAAGAGAATTGTAAAATTAAGCGGTAAGGAAATAACAGGATTAAAAATAGAGATAACAGATGCAAGAGTAGCACCTGCTATTTCGTTTGTGGGAGTGTATTAGAAAGTAGGTTTGTGATACTGTATATTAGCTGATATTTTATGAATAATTTCAGTTATGTGATAAAAAACGAGGGAAATTCAGAAAATTCCCTCGTTTTTTGCTTGACTAAGTGTAGATATAGGAGTAAACTAAGCGAGTTAGTCCCAACTAATTTAAAAGATAAATCGTTAGAGGAAATTATGAAAATAAAAGCTATAAAAATAAATCCATCCTTGGTTTTATTTTTCAATCTATTGATACCTACGCTGTTTATGTTTATGGCAGCATATCCACTTAATTATATACTTATGGTGTTTGCATCATTAGTACTTGTTATAGGTGGTAAGTTAAAAAGAACATTGATTTTAATTTTTATATATGGATTGTTGTGGGGAGGGAATGTACTTTTTTCAACTGTATTTAGTATAGGTAGTCTTGCTATATTTTGTGTACTAATGATGCAATTTATGCCCTGTGTTATGATGGCAACAATCCTGTTTAGGGATTATACCACTGCTGAACTTTTATCGGCACTTGAAAGGCTTCCACTTCCAAGGAACCTTGTGGTGGCAGTTATAATAACACTGCGTTATGTACCAACTTTTAAGAGAGAATTTGGCTATATAAAGGAGTCTATGAGGCTTAGAGGTATAGCATTTACTTGGAAAAAGCCTATAGAAAGTTTTAGGTATTTTATAGTCCCACAGTTATTTAGGTGTACAGTTCTAGCAGAAGAGGTAACTTCAGCAGGGCTTGTAAAGGGTATAGATGCGAATATTAGGAGAAGTTCTTATTATGAGCAGAGATTTAAAAAGAGTGATGGATTATTAGTAATATTACTTATAATTGGAATTGTATGGGCAGGGTTATGGAAAATATGATAAAAGCCGATAAGCTGACATTTTATTATGAGCAGTCAAAAGATGGAATAAAGGATATAAATTTTAATATTAAAGCCGGAGAAGTTATTTTACTTGCAGGAGATAGTGGAAGTGGTAAATCTACATTATTAAAGTGCCTTAATGGATTAATACCTGAAACCGTAGAGGGAAGTCTTGAGGGCAGTCTTTTTTTTGAAGATAAAAAATATACTGAGCTTAAAATGTTTGAGCTGAATAAGCATATAGGATCGGTGTTTCAAAATCCGAGAAGTCAGTTTTTTACAACAAATTCTACTGCAGAGCTTGTATTTCCAATGGAAAATTATGGATATGCCAAAGAAGAGATGGATGAAAGATTGACGGCTTTGACTGAAAAATTTAGCCTACATCCTCTTCTTAACAGAAATATTTTTGAAATTTCAAGTGGAGAAAGGCAGCTGCTTGCACTCGCATCTGCTCTGGCACTGAATCAAAAGGCTGTAATTTTTGATGAGCCGTCAGCAAATCTTGATTATGGCAATGCGATGAGGCTTGGTAAAATTATAGCAGATATGAAAAATGCAGGTATTACGGTAATTGTAGCTGACCATAGATTTTATTATCTGAGTGGACTTATAGACAGGGTATTTCTTGTTGAAGAAGGAAGAATAAAGCAGTTTGATAGCGAGGAAGAGTTTAAGAAAAGTACATACGATACCAGAAGTTTTGACCTTTTTGATTTAGAATTACCTTTACCTTACAAAAGTACAAATGTAGAAAAGATTGCAAGTCTAAAAAATGTAATCTATAAAGACATTTTGACAGGTGTAAGTCTTGAACTAAACAAGGGTGAAGTAACTGTGTTAGTAGGTAATAATGGTGTTGGAAAGACTACTTTAGCTAAACTCTTGTGCAGGACATTAAAGCCTGATAATGGAGAGATAAACTGTAAGGAACTTCCGTTTTATATAATGCAGGATCCTGATTTTCAGCTTTTTGGAACATCTGTATACAACGAGCTTGCCCTTGTAAATAACAATAAAGAAAAGATAGAAGAAACACTCAGTTATTTGGGCTTGTATTCTTATAAAGATAAGCATCCCTTTGATTTAAGTGGAGGTCAAAAACAAAGACTTCAGATAGGAATGGCTATGCTCTGTGATAAGCCACTGATAATCTTTGATGAGCCTACAAGTGGTCTTGATATTGTATCTATGAAGAAGGTGGCAAAGGAGATAGTAAGGCTTAAGAAGGATGCAGCGGTGATTGTTATTTCCCATGACTATGAATTTATTAGAAATGTGGCAAATAGAATAATTTATCTTAAAAGTGGTAATGTATATGAGGATTTTGAATTAACGGACAATACCTTGTGTAAATTAAATAATATTTTTACTAATATGGAGGTAGAAAAAGATGAAGAACAGTTTTAAAATGAAAGATGTGGTGACGATTGCCTTGCTGACAGCACTTTATATGGTGTTTTATATGATAGTAATGGTAGTAATTACTCCACTTGGACCTTTCGGTCATGCGATAAGTCCTGGCTTATGTGCTGTAATAACAGGCTCAGTGCTGATATTTATGTCAAGAAAAGTAGGGAAGATGTGGCAGTTCACCTTTATGACAGCTATCCTTATGACGTTATTCTGGATTATGGGAGGAGGCTATATCCCTTGGGTAGCAAGTTCTATGGTAATGGCTGTAATTGCAGACTTCATAGCATCAAGAGATGGCAAGACAGTTAAGATATGGAAACTGGCTGTAGCCTCAGGTATTATGCATGTAGGTCAGGCTTGGGGAGCTATTATTCCATCATGGTTCTTCTTAGAACAGTATAAAGCTGATTGGATAGGAAGGGCAGGAATGACAGAGGAGAGTATGAACGCACAGATACAATATACACAGGGACTAATGGGACTGCTTTCTACAGTAATTACCTTTGTACTGGCTTTTATGGGAGTTTATTTAGGATATATAATACTTAAAAAACATCTTAAAGAGGGTGAGAGAAATTAGAGATACATAAGTATAGTTTATATGTGAGAGAGATTTGATAATATTTTTTTATATTAATTAAAAAAATCAGATGCTTTAATTTTGTTACAGAAAATGGTATAATACATCCATATTATGCAGAATAGTAACAGTAAATTTTTGCAGGGTGAAAGCATAATAGTTTTTATCCTGCTTTATTTAGTAAAGGAGAAGAGTATGGGATTTAAGAAAAAGAAGAAGTATGGTGTATTAAGCATTATTTTGACCTTGGCTCTTATTTGTTCCAGCCTAGGGTATGTATGGGCACAGGCTGATGAGGCAGCGCCTTATGAAATTGTTGAAAATTCTATGGGGGGGGGTAGTGAAAAAGTAGAAGACGAGCCGGAAAACATAGATGGGCTTTCAGCAGAAGAACTAGGACTTCCATCCGGAGATATATCGGATGAGATGATTAGGGATGGGGGAGTTTTTACTGGTAAATTTAAGCCTAATATTATAACGGAGTTTGTATCAAAAGTTACCCAAGATGGTAATACTATTAGTGATTCAAATAAGATAAATCCCAAAAAACCTTTTAGTATTGAAATAAGGCCAACAGTACCATTTGATATAAATGGTGGTGAAGGTAAGTTAGGTCCGGGAGATAGTACTATTCTTAAAATCAGTGAAAATGTATCAATACCGGCGACTAAAACCTTTGAATTTAAAGCTAAGAATTCTGATAAGATAGGAGTTACGATAACTTTTAAAAATGAAGGCAATGCTGTAGTTGCGGAGTTTAAAATAGCAGGGGATAAGAGCATATTTACTGGTAGTGATGGTTTTGAGTCAATAGTGCTTGGTTTGGAGTATACTATTAAACAGAATGAAAACCAACAGACAACCCCACTTACAGAAATTTATGTACTGAATAAGAGATATAGTGTCTTAGATGTGAGTCCTGCAGTATCTATAAAGAAAACCGGAGAAATTGATTATAACACTCATTCAATACTTTGGAAAGCAGAAATAACAAGCAAGAATTCTCTTGAAGGCTATACATTTTTTGATGATTTAAATCCTATTTCTGATGAGGGGATAAGTAGTGCGCTTAGAAGTGGCAGTTTTAAAATAAAAGGCGAACATAATTCTGATATTTTAGGTGCAAATCATCATTATAATGATAATAAGATTAGCTACACTTTTCCTGCCGGTGCTCCCAATAAAGCTGTTATTACTTTTAATACAGAGATTAGTTGGCATAAGTTTAAGAATGGTTTTGATAAAAAGAAAAATACAGCTTTGATTAAGCAAGGTGATAATGAGATAGATAAATCTTCTGCTGAGGTGTATCTGATAGCGGACTGGGGAAGTAAGAATGTAAGTGGAGGAGATAAGAATAAACAAGGTGACGATTATTATGTAACTTGGACAATAGATTTTAATGGCTCATATAAAGATAAGGATGGAAGTATAAAGGGCAGAAAACTTAAGGATGTTCGTATAAAAGATATAATGCCGAGTGATGGCAGTGGTACTGAACAGCTTGAGTGGGTTTCTGCCAAGCTTGAGGCAATATCAGAAGATGGACAAGTTATAGCAGGTAAAAATAAGATATATAATACAGAGCCGGCAGATAAATTTTATAAACTTTCAGATATAGGTATTGCTGAACTTAACGGCAAAGTCAGGCTTACTATTGTATCAAAGATAGCTTGTAGTAAAGCAGTTTACCGTAAAGAATTTACTAATACTGCTGAAATTTATTGGAATGGAGAGTATGGTAATAACGCAGCTAAGGTTACTTTAGAAAAAGATATAGTGTTAGCGGCAGGTAATCCTGTACTGAAGAAGGAAACAGCTAATGGATATAAGAAGGATGGTAACGATTCAGCACCGGCAGATGTGACTTGGGAAATTTCTGTAAAAAATGGAGTTCTTACTGAAAATACATATTTTTATGATGTGTTTCTTTCTGGTGTTGCTCTGAATAATAACAATGAGGATGTGATTGATTGGGGATTTTTCAATTCGAATAATAGAGAGAGTGATAGAAATAAACTTTCGGTAAAAGGACCTAATGGGGAGACAGCACTTGCATCTGGAATTGATGTAAAGAAGGTACTGCCAAGGAGTGATGCTCGAAATGTGTATAGGAGTAATTTTAAAGATAACTCAGGGCTTAGTTTAACTCATAAAGTATATGATCTTCTTTATGATGGAAAAGCTATAGGTAAGGTGCTTGAAGTAACAGGATTTAGAAAAGATTCATCAAAAGGGGATAGTCATGAATATAAGTTTAAATTTGACTCTAAGCTTGTAGATCCAAGGCATTTGACGGCAAATAAATTAAGAGAGGAAAAGAAACAGGATCAGAATACTAATAGGGCTTATCTTGTTGAAAAGACAGGTTCCGATTACACAATACATCCACCTGCAGACTATTGGCCTTATTATGATAGTAATATGCTTAAAAAAGGAGTTATTCCGACAACAAATGCTGAGAACATAATGAAAGGTTCTTATAATTTAAATGATATAAACCAAGATCCCAAAGAGGAGTATTACGATAAAAACAATACTGCTGTTAAGGAGGCATTTTCGGCTAAGGAAAGGTCTATATTATACAGACTCAGTGTTAATGCTGATGGATTAAACAACTTTAATGAATATCTTGAGATGAGACTGGAAGATGAATTTCCAAATGGCTGGGAAGTGACGGATATAAATAGTTCTAATAAATACTTAGTATATGAGGGGAAGAAATTAGAACCGTTAGAAAGAATAGGGAAAAACGGATATGTAGTGGCTACAGGTTCGTCTTTAACTAATGATGCAGTAAAGAATTTGTTTGATCCGAAATTAGAAGGTAAGAAGTTGACATTTAACCTTTCTAATATTGACAAGCCATATGTTATAATATTGAGGCTCAAGATAAATGATGATTCGAATGCGAAAGGACTTATAACGAATATTGCCAAACTCAGTCTTAAACTTAAAGGTTCTAATGATAAAAGTACAAAGACTGTGGAGAGCCATGTCTCAGCCGTATATGATGCCAGGTTCTTATCTAAAGATAATTTGAGTTCTGATATTGAGACTAATAATCAGATTAAGTCGATTAAATGGAAAATAGAGTTTAATCCTAATTTTATGCCGGAGAGTATAAAGAACCGGTTGGATAATGCAAATACTATAGAGCTTGTCGATACACTTGGACAAGGTATTGAGGTATTGGCAGATAAGGATGGCAATCCGATATTTGATGGACACTCTTATGTATTAACTGAAATAACAAATGGAATTCCAAAGGTTTTGTCTAAGAAAGCTGAGCTACAAGATAGGATTTCTTATGATAAAATAAAAAGAGAATTAATACTTAAAGGTTTGTCAAGTAAAGCAGGTACAATTTATAGACTTGAGTATACTACAAGGATAGTAAATAATGCTATCAATAATACAGTAGCACTTAAGTATGGGACATCTTTGCTGAACCAGAAAGATGAGTTTAGTCATAATATAAGGTATTGGGCAAAAGTGGAATGGAAAAATAAGCCTGTTACAGAACTGAAGATACATAAGACCGGGGATGATAATACAAATTTAGATGGAGTAAAGTTTAAATTAAATGCAGTTGGACATAATTTAGCAGCAGATGTTGTCACAGAAGCTACAACTGGGATAGATGGATATGCTAAATTTGATAAATTACCGGCAGGTAAATATGAACTTACTGAAATAACCGGAAAAGCTGGCTATGATTTACCGGATAATCTTAGGTATGAATTTGAAATAATAAAGGCTGATACAGGATTTACCATAAGTGAGCTTAAAGAAAATACAGCATTTAGAATTGTACCTAATGATACAGAGCTTGGGTATGAAATAAATATTATAAATAAAAAGACTAAGCAGAATAAGAAGGATGAGCCACCAACACCACCAAGTCAGCCACCGGTGACACCACCATCAACTCCGATAGTGCCGACAACGCCGGAAACGCCAACAACGCCAACAACGCCAACAACACCAACAACACCGACAACACCGGAAACACCGACAACACCGACAACACCGACAACACCAAGAACACCGGTGACTCCATCTAATATACCTGAGGAGCCTGAAACTCCAATAGAAGAGAATGAAACACCGAATTCTCCGGTAGATCCGCCTTCAACCACACCTGAAAGAGAGATACCTACTTATACAGTAGATTCTTTCCCGGATCCAAATGATCCTGATAGTCCTGATGAATTTATGGCTGTGGATGAAAACGGAACACCTCTTGGAAGGTATGTGAAGAGAACAAAGCCGGATGGAACAAGTGAGTATGTATTAGTAGATGATGATGGTACACCTCAAGGTGTGATGCGTAAGAAACCTAGACTTCCAAAGACCGGTGGAAGTAGTAATGTATTCTATTATCTATTTGGTGGATTATCACTAATTATAGCAGTGGTATTATTGTTTAGAAGAAAAAGACAGTAGTATGATATGTTTGTAATAATAGGATAAGATAGGACGTAAGAAATAAAATTTAATCCCCTGCAACAGGTATTGCAGGGGATTTTTATAGATTATGATATATAATTATTCAACAGAGAGGAGATAATAGTAAACAGGCTGTCCTCCAAACTGGAGTTCTACATCTAAGTTTGGATATTTTTCTGTAATCTTATCAATTAATGCATTAGCATCGGTTTCGCCAACTTCAGCACCGAAGTAAAGGCTGATTATACTTGAATCTTCATCTACAAGAGTTTCTAACATTTCAAGCACTGTGGAATCTACTGAATCACGAACGGATATAATTCCTGTATCGCCTATACCCATTATATTGCCCTGACTGATAGTCTTTCCATCAATTACCGTATCTCTTACAGCATAAGTTACCTCGCCTGATTTGGTACACTCCATACCTTCGGTCATTTTTGATATATTGCTTTCTGTATCACCGTCATGGATGTAGTTGATGATGGCTGAAATGCCCTGTGGCACTGTTTTACTTGGAATTACAATTATATTTTTATCTTCTGTAAGTTCTTTAGCCTGATTCGCAGCAAGTATGATATTCTTATTATTAGGCAGGATGAAGACATTATCAGCATTTACCTTATCTATGGCATTTAAGATGTCATCGGTACTTGGGTTCATGGTCTGTCCGCCTTCTATAACATAGTCAGCACCCAGTCCCTTAAATATTTCGCTAAGGCCTTCTCCGGCTGATACTGCTATGAAACCATCTTTCTTTCTAGGTTCGTTAGAAAGTTTAGAAGTATTTTCTTCTGCATTTTTTTGTTCTTTAGCTTTTTGAGTGGCATTTTCAATCACTCTTTCGTGATGTTCTTCACGCATATTATCTATCTTCATGCTTGTAAGCTGACCGTAAGTAAGGGCTTTTTGTATAGCAAGTCCGGGATCATTAGTATGGACATGTACTTTTACAACTTCATCATCAGCTACAACTACGATACAGTCTCCCAGTCCTTCAAGATAATGCTTGAAATCAGATTCGTCTTTTTCTGTGAATTCTTTTTCAGACATTATTATAAATTCAGTGCAATAGCCAAATTTGATATCAGCAGTTTCTATATCATCAGTAATTCCGGATTTTCCTGAAGAGACAGCAGTGGTATTTATGTTGCCGTCAGCAAGTGGAACTATTTTACCAAGAAGTACATCGTAAGCACCTTTAAGAACTTCTAAGAGTCCTGCACCACCTGAATCAACTACACCGGCCTCTTTAAGCACCGGCAACATATCGGGAGTTGAATCCAAGACTTTTTCCATGTGAGATATAACTTCGCCTGCAAACTTAGCAATGTCCTCTGTTGTGCCATCAAGTTCCGCAGCCTTATCTGCTCCACCCTTTGCTACGGTAAGAATGGTACCTTCTTTTGGTTTCATAACAGCCTTGTAAGCAGTTTCAGCTGCTTTATTAAAGGCAGCAGCAAGTACCGACACAGTTACATTATCAGCATGAGCAGTTATTTCTTTACAGAAACCTCTTAAGAGCTGAGAGAGAATAACACCCGAATTTCCTCTTGCTCCTCTTAGAGAACCACTTGACATAGCTTTTGCAAGACTTTCAATAGTAGGTTCTTCAACTGCATTTACGGCTTTAACAGCAGACAGAGCTGTAAGAGTCATATTGGTTCCTGTATCTCCGTCCGGAACAGGGAATACATTGAGTTCATTAATTCTTTCTTTCTGCGACTCCAGTCTCGCAGCACCGGCTAAAAATGCTTTTTTAAGCATAGGTGCATCTAATTTAGATATTGCCACTTGTAAATCCTCCTTAGTCAACGACTCTTACGCCTTCTACATATACATAGATATTTTTAACTTTCATACCGGTAAACTCTTCAACCTTATAAGTTACATTCTCAATAAGGTTTTCGGCTACTGCAGAAATGCTTACCCCATAAGCAACGATGATATGAAGTTTGGCAGTAATTTCGTTATTTTCAATAATAATCTCAACACCCTTACTTAAATTGTCCTTTTTAAGCAGGGTAGCAAGACCACTCATCATACTTAGAGAAGCCATTCCAACTATGCCAAAACATTCTATTGCTGCAGAACCGGCATAGTTTGCAATAACATCGTTGTTGATTGAAACTTCTCCTTTATTTGTATTTACATATCCTTTCATAAAACCTCTTTTCCATGTGAGAACACATTGATGTTGATGTTTTGTGTATACACAAGAATTATACCTATTTTAAGGTAAAAATTCAAGTTTGTTATCTGACTTTATTTTTTTGTTTAAATATGTTAGTATTAAAAGTGACGGTACAGGTAGCAAATACTTTTGGTATTATGACTGTCTAAGTTATATTTTATAAAAGATAAGGAGAATAACAATGTCAGAATTTGTGAATAGTGATGAGAAGGCGTATAAGAGTATGCACTTTGTAGGAGTAGTCAATATAGCTCTCGGAATAGTCGTAGTTGTGGTATCTGCAGTGTGTGGGGCATTTATTATAGCTAGTGGAGGTAAACTCCTTAAGGACAAAAGGGGAATAACTTTTTAATGGAGATATTTAATGAAACTAGGCACTAAAGAAAAAATGTCAAGAATAATAGATGCTATGCTATATGGGGATTTAATTACAAAAAGGTATCTGTATGGTATTGTAATTTTTACTCTTATAACGTTGTTTTCCGGTGTTATGGCTGTATTAGGAATGGGGATTGTGTATGGACTTATAGCTATGCTGGTAGGAGTTGTTGACCTTATTTGGTGGCAGTCTATGACTTTAACATCGGATGAACTAAAGGAACAGGGAGATAAGGTAAAATATCAGCAGAGAAAACAGGAGCAGAGACTGGAGAAAGAAAAAGAGAGGGCTACCGAGAAATTAAGAAAAGAGGAAGAAAAGAGAAAGAAGAGAGAGCCTAAAAGTGAGATAGAGAAGGCACTTGGGAAAATTGATGAAAAGACTGAATATAAGATAACAAGAGAAGAGATTAAATATGCTCTCAAAAGATATAAAGCAAAAAAAGACCATAGGGAAGTGCTTATAGATTCATGTGATTCTTTGGGGCTAAAAGAAGCTCCTGCTTATATTTGGGCAGATAAAAAAAAGTATTATCTTATGGTAATAGGAGGAGATGAGCCACTGTTACTTGACTTTCCTTTAGAATATAATATGAAGTTACATTATGAAACCGGAGTGAAGTCCAGTCCGGATGTAGAATATAATGAATATAAGGGAGTGTCAGTCGTGGCCTTAGCTTTCAGTCCGTTTTTGCCGGATTACTATCAGAAACGCACAGAATATGGTACGGCATTTTATAAAAATCTATACAGGCTTGGAAAGGATATGTACTTTACAAATTCTTCAGCAAAGAATGTATTAGATATTACGGGGGCAGATTTTGAGGTTGAGGATGATATAACAAAAGACATGAGGTATGGTGAGGATTTTAAAAATGCTTATAAGGCTAATCTTCTCTGGCGTGATGGGGTCTTATCTTCAGCTGAATATAAGAATAGGATAACAGGGCTTTTAAGTAGTCTTGCAAGAGCTGATATTCGTTTTGATGATTTTAACAGGATATTGGAGCAGATGTATGAATATAATTTCATAACAAAGGCATACTTGGAATTTTATATTGATTATAGGAAGAAGTATAGAGAGACAAAAGTAAAGTAAAACTAATTTCTGCTGATAGTTGAAATGCTGTCGGCAGGAATTTTTTTAATATTATAGTTCACGTTAAAAGCACCTATATGAATTTATGAAAAATGTGTAGATTTTTGCAATATTCTGTGGATATAACTAAAATATTAGTATTTTGAAAGGTATTATTACAAAAATCTAATAAAGGCATGGAATATAAGTGTTGCTTTTTATAGAATATTTATATATAATTATTATAAAATGTTATTATACATTGTGAAAATTTATAATAACAGTGGAGGCGTAGAATAACAAGTCCAGCTAATAAATGTCAATAGTTAAATGAGATAAAATTTATTTTGTTTTCT
>NZ_JBQMXS010000005.1:0-79399 GCF_052173895.1 Catonella sp.
TACTTATTTTTCTTTTTAATTATAGATATAATATTAGAAATAGCAGGTACAAGTACTGCTACAAATATTACTTCGATAAGAAAGTTGATTCCTATAAACACTGTAAAGAAAAATGTTATAGTATTATTTGCTCCTGCAGAAACTGCCGTATCGTTGACAAGTTTATAAAATACAGTGAGCATTCCTATTGTGAAGATTCCGGTATTTACAATAGGTGTAATTATTGATGAGATAATTAAAGCACATAAATTGTTTTTGCTTGAAAGCAGCTTATAAGCCACTCCTGATAAATATCCGGCTGCTGCCCCTTTAAATAAACAAATAAGTACAGTCATCACAGGGTTATGGTTAAGCATAAGCGTACTGAAAGGCTCTGCCCCTGAGAGAACTGCCACTACAACCACTATTCCAAATATAAGTCCAAGCATTGCTCCACAGAGTTCTCCAAAGAGAATAGCACCTATAATAATAGGAATTAGAGAGAGTGGTGGTGCGAAATTAGCAATTTTAAAACCACTTGCAAAGGTCTGTAAGACAATTACAAGGGCAATGAGTATGCCCATTCCGACTAAGCGTCCAGTTTTGGTGTTCATCGTATTCATTTTTCCTCCTGCTGATATTCCCTATGAATTTAAGTATTTACTTAGAGGGATACATCGCTAGTAGGAAGAATAACACAAAAACCTCTTGAAGTAAAGATGAAAAATCTTTATAATGATAACAGGAGTTTTACCCTAAAGAGAAACGATAAGATTATGTCAGGAGAGAGATATGAGTAGTAATAAATGGGATGAATTTGGTGGAGGAATTGATGATGTTATTCAGAAGGCTATTGATTCAGGAAATTATAATTCACTTGGCAATGATGTAAACGATATTATAAGAAAGGCTGTCTATACTTTTGAAGATGCTATTAATAAGGGGTTAAAGGAGGCTAAAAATAAGACAGTTAAAACAAATCTTGGTGGAAATACAGTTGAAATAAATAAAAATTATCAGGACAGGATAAGAAGACCTGTCGATAAAAGTGAAATTGTGTCTTCTGATAAAAAATTATATATTTCAGATAATCAACTTTTTGGAAAGGGTATGGCATATGCTATTGTTGGTGGATTTTTTACTTTTTCCTTAGGAATAGGTATTTTAGCTCTGGTAGCTGAAGGTGATTTTTTGGGAGGTGTAGTCGTTTCGCCACTTTTTATACCTTCGTTACTGCTATTCTTAAATGGCGTTAAGACTTTGAAAGAAAGACTTATATTTAAGAATTATCAAAAAGTACTTGCTGTTTCAGACAGTAAATCTTTTGCAAAGATAGAAGAATTTATGCATGAAACCGGAGAATCTAAGAAAACAACACTTAAACGCTTGAAGAAAATGATCAGGAAGAGATGGTTTAAGGAGGGACATATAGATAAAAATGAAACAACATTTATTTCTACCAATGAAACCTATGCTTTATATCAAAAGACTCAGTTGGAGTTTGAAGAAAGGCAGAGAATAGCAGAAGAGCTTGGCAAGTTTAAAGAAGAGAATACAAAAAAGGTTGAAATAGAGGCAGAAGTTAAGGAAGTCCTTAATCAAGGGAAAAAATATCTTGCACAGATTAGTCATTTAAATGACAGGATACCCGGAGTTGAGGTGTCAGACAAAATATTTAAGATAGAAGACCTCGCCGGCAGGATACTTAGGAGGGTTGAAGAACATCCAAGCAGTGCAGACGATATAAAACAGCTTATGAAGTATTATCTCCCTATGACAATAAAACTTCTTACAGCATACGCAGAAATGGATGAGCAGCAGGTTAGGGCTGATAATATAGATAAATCTAAGAGAGAAATTGAAAATGTACTCGACAGCCTAAATGATGCATTTAATAAACTCCTTGACGATTTATATAAAGATACAGCTTGGGATATATCAAGTGATGTATCTGTTTTAAATGCGATGCTTAAAAGAGAAGGACTTAGAGGTAATGATTTTAACAATGAAAACTCAGGAGGTGGTTCCGGAAATAATGAGGATGGAATCAAGCTGACTTTGTAGTTTAAGAGATTTCATGACTCTGAACATATTAACAATATAAGGAGAAGATTATGAACGAAAATGAAAATTTAATGCCGGAACTTACTCTTTCTGCAAAGGAAGTAGTTGCACCTACACTTACTTTGGAGGCAGAACCGGAGCCGATTCTTAATTTAGAGCCTGCTACGGTAAAGAATGAGATAGTGGTAGAAAAGACTGAAAATCCTATTGGGGTGGATGACAGTATGCTTTCAGAATCAGAAAAGAAACAGGTAGATGCCTTTGTTAAGCAGATAGATATTAGAGATTCAAATATAGTTTTGCAGTATGGTTCAGGAGCACAGAAAAAGATGGCTGCCTTTTCAGAAAAAGCTATTGAGAATGTGAAAACTAAAGATATGGGAGAAGTTGGAAAGCTTTTGTCTGATGTTGTTATAGAACTTAAAGGTTTTGATGAGGAAGAGGATAAGGGATTCTTTGGTTTCTTTAAGAAACAGGGGAATAAGCTGCAGATGCTTAAGACGAAGTATGATAAGGCTGAAGTAAATATAGGAAAAATTATGGATGCTCTTGAAACTCATCAGGTGACTTTGATGAAAGATACAGCTATGCTTGATAAAATGTATGAATTAAATCTTGCACATTTTAAAGAGCTGACAATGTATATAATTGCAGGTAAAAAGAGGCTTTATGAGGTAAGAAATGTGGAGCTAAAGGAGCTTGTTGCAAAAGCTGAGGCAAGTGGAAAGCCGGAAGATGCACAGGCTGCAAGAGATCTTGATGCTCAGTGTACAAGATTTGAAAAGAAACTCTACGACCTTGAACTTACAAGGACAGTAGCGATGCAGACTGCTCCTCAGATAAGGATAGTACAGGAAAATGATATAGTAATGAGCGAGAAGATACAGTCTACTCTCGTAAATACCATACCTCTTTGGAAGACTCAGATGGCTTTAGCTCTTGGAATAGAACACGCAGGGCAGGCTGCAAAGGCTGAGAGGGCAGTGAACGATATGACCAATAAACTTCTTGCAAAGAATTCAGAAATGTTGCATCAGGCATCAGTAGAAGTTGCTAAAGAGTCTGAAAGAGGAATAGTGGATATAGAGACTCTTACAAAGACTAATGAGACTCTTATAAAGACTTTTGATGAGGTTATGCAAATACAGAAAGACGGTAGAGAAAAGAGGGCTGCTGCAGAGGTTGAGATGGCAAGGATAGAGGCAGAGCTTAAGAATAAGGTGCTATCATTATCTCAGAGTAATTAAAAGTAACTATTCAGCCTTCCCTCCCATACTCGCAGACACTTCGTGTCACGCTCGTATGGGAGGGGCGAGCCACTATGTGGCTCATTTCCCCTGATAATAACTAGCTCGTTTTGCGAATAAACTCGCAAACTCACTAGTCATTATCAGGGAAATGGCTGAATAGTTACAATTAAAATAAATTATTTTTTAATCTTCTTGACAGTAGTTTTTACAGATATTATACTAATCGGAAATACTTTTGTGAAAGTATGAATATTTATAGAAAAAACTAATAAATAAAGGAAAGCGAGGAAAAAATGGGACAGATTATTGGCGATGGAATTACTTTTGATGATGTACTCTTAGTACCATCTTACTCAGAGGTTATTCCAAATCAGGTTAACCTTGAAACTATGCTTACAAAAAAAATAAAGTTGAAAATTCCTATGATGAGTGCAGGAATGGATACAGTTACAGAGAGCAGGATGGCTATTGCTATGGCAAGACATGGAGGTATTGGAGTCATACATAAAAATATGTCCATAGAGCGTCAAGCGGAGGAAGTTGATAAGGTTAAGAGATCAGAAAATGGTGTTATTACAGATCCGTTTTTTCTTTCGCCTGAGCATACTTTAGAAGATGCCAATAATGTAATGGCAAAATATAGGATTTCAGGAGTGCCTATTACTGAAGATAAAAAGTTGGTAGGTATAATTACAAACAGAGATCTTAAGTTTGAAACCGATTTTTCAAAGAAGATAAAAGAGTCAATGACAAGCGAGGGGCTTGTTACAGCAAGAGAGGGAATTACTTTAGCTGAGGCTAAAAATATTCTTGCATCAGCTAGAAAAGAAAAACTTCCTATTGTAGATGCTGAGGGTAATCTTAAGGGGCTTATAACCATCAAGGATATAGAAAAGCAGATTAAATATCCAGATTCTGCAAAAGATTCTAAAGATAGGCTTTTATGTGCAGCAGGAGTTGGTGTTACAGCTAATATTTTAGAGAGAGTTGAAGCACTTGTGAAAGCTAAGGTAGATGCTATTGTAATTGACTCTGCACATGGACATTCTGCAAATGTAATTAAATGTGTAAGGATGGTTAAAGATGCTTTCCCTGAACTTGATATAATAGCAGGAAATATAGCAACAGGAGAGGCGGCAAAAGATCTTATTGAAGCAGGTGCAGACTCTCTTAAGGTAGGAATAGGACCAGGTTCAATCTGCACTACCAGAGTAGTAGCAGGTATTGGAGTGCCTCAGATTACAGCTATAATGAATGTATATGATGTTGCTAAAAAATATGGTATACCTGTAATTGCTGATGGAGGTATTCAGTATTCAGGAGATATGGTTAAGGCTCTTGCGGCAGGTGGAGATGTATGTATGATGGGTTCAATCTTTGCAGGCTGTGATGAAAGTCCGGGAGAGTTTGAACTTTATCAGGGAAGAAAATATAAGGTTTATCGTGGAATGGGCTCAATAGCTGCTATGGAAAACGGTAGCAAAGATAGATATTTTCAGTCAGATGCTAAGAAGTTGGTTCCTGAGGGTGTAGAAGGAAGAGTTGCTTACAAGGGAATGGTTGAAGATACAATATTCCAGCTTGTAGGCGGTATTCGTTCAGGTATGGGATATTGCGGAGCAGACAGTATTAAAACCTTACAGGAAACAGGAAGATTTGTTAAGATTTCAGCAGCCTCTCTCAAAGAGAGTCATCCACATGATATTCATATAACTAAAGAAGCTCCTAACTATTCATCAGATTTTTAAAATATAAATATATTATGACCTGCAGTGAATTTCACTGTGGGTTTTTTTGAGGGAAAATAATGAAGATAATAAGTGGAAAAGAAGTGGCAGGGCATATTACTGAAGGACTTAAAAATAAAGTAGAAGAATTTAGGATAAGTGGTAAAAGGCTGCCAAAACTTGTAATAATAAGAGTCGGTGAAAAACCTGATGACCTATCGTATCAAAGAGGTGCGGTAAAGCGAATGGAAATGATAGGGATATTGCATGAAGAGATGCATTTTAATGAAGATGTATCCAAAGAAGTATTCTACACAGAATTCAATAGAATAAATAATGACGATAATGTAGATGGTATACTTATACTAAGACCACTTCCCAAGCATCTTGATGAAGATATGTTAATCCATACAATAAATCCTGCTAAGGATGTTGATGCTATCAGTCCTACAAATTTAGGAAGAATAATGATAGGAGAGAAAAACTCTTTTGCACCCTGTACTGCGGCTGGAGTTGTAGAGATGTTGAAATTTTCAGGAATTGAAATTAGTGGAAAAAGGGTTACTATAATCGGAAGAAGTAATGTGGTCGGCAGACCACTTGCATTGCTTTTTATAAGCCATGATGCTACTGTAACTGTTTGCCACAGTTTGACGGAAGATGTGAAAAATACGGCTAAAAATGCAGAAATTCTTGTTGCATCCTGTGGTAAGGCTAAACTTATCGACAGAGCTTATGTTGCTGATGGAACGGTTGTAGTGGATGTGGGAATTAATTTAGATGAAGATGGAAAGCTTTGTGGTGATGTAGATATAAATGATATAGAAGCCGTAGCAGCAGCCTGCACCCCTGTTCCGGGAGGGGTAGGAGCTGTTACGACCTCGGTGCTTGCAAAACAGGTAATTATGGCTTATGAGGCAGAAAGTTTACGCTGCTCTGCTCTTAAATCTTCAAGGATTTCATAAGGAATATTTAAATTTCCTCTTCCGATACCTATGTTGATAGCTGGCTTTGGTCTTCCATGGAAATCAGAGCCACCAGTAATTATAAGTCCTTTTCGTTTAGCAAGTTCTCTTACATAATTTTCATCTTGCTTAGAGTGGCTTGAATAAATGGTTTCTATGCCTCTAAGTCCATAACTTATGAGGGTATCAACAAGGCGTTCAAGTTCAGGAACCGGAAGTCTGTATATTATAGGATGGGCAAGAACAGGTACTCCGCCGGCTCTTATTATGCCCTCAATTGCCTCTTTTGGACTTGTAAAATTTCTTGCTACATAGTAAGGGGTGTCATCTCCTAAGTATTTCTCAAAAGCTGAAGGGTAATCATTTACTATTTTTTTGTCTACAAGGTATTTTCCAAAATGTGCCCTTGTTATGATTGAATTAGGAGATAAGGCAACTATTTCATCATAGGATATGTCAAGGCCTGCCTTTTGTTTTAAATTATCAATCATTTTGATATTTCTAGATATTCTTTCTTTTTCTGCAGATTTTAATAGGGCGTTAAAATCTGTATTGTTAGGGTCGATAAGGAGCCCTAAAATATGGATGTCTTTATTTTTGTAGGCTGCTGAAATCTCTACTCCGGGTAGTACTTCTAATTGCTCACTACTTGGAAGTCCGATATTATGCCTCTTTGCAGCCTCATACAAAGATTTATAACCATCAGTAGTATCATGGTCAGTAAGGGCAAAGGCAGAAAGATTTGCCGCTATAGCGAGCTGAACAAGAGTTTCGGTAGTTTCTGAACCGTCAGAGAAACTTGAATGTACATGTAAGTCTATATTTTTCATATGTTCCTTTCTGTATTGTATTAGATGGTTTATGTTATCTATAATTATAAGACTTTATACCAATTATTACAAGTCTGCGATAATCCTAAGTATTTACAAAAATACTTAGGATTAACATCAAATAAAAAATAATTTTACAGTCTTTAAATATTAATAAAAATGTGATATAATTATTAAATCTTGTGAAATAAAGAAATATAAAGGTAAGGAGAATAGTGTATGAAGCATATTAAGAGCTTAACTACAAGAAATCTTAAAGAGTCTATGAAAAAGGGTGGCTGTGGAGAATGTAAGACATCATGTCAGTCAGCTTGTAAGACATCTTGTACAGTAGGTAACCAGAGCTGTGAGGCTAGGTAAACTAATTCCTGCCTTTACTAAAAAGTCAGAGTTTAAGCAGCGGCTTTAGTCGCTGCTTATCTTTCGTAGAAAGGAACCAATAATTTGATTCATCAGTTTCAGAGTAACGGATATAATATAATATTAGATGTAAATAGTGGCTCAGTGCATGTAGTTGATGAGGCGGCTTATGACTGTATAGCTTTATTCAATGAGAAGATTATTGAAAAAAAGGAAAATGAAACAGAGGCACTTGCTATCATAAAAGAAGAAATACTTGCAAAATATAAAAATATTTCTGTGACAGAAGAAGATTTTAATGATATAATTTCAGAAATCAAAGAGTTACAGGAAGATGGACAGCTTTTTACAGAAGATATTTATGAAAAATATGTGAAAGATTTTAAACATAGAAATACGGTAGTTAAGGCACTTTGCCTTAACATAGCGCATGACTGTAACCTTGCCTGTCGTTACTGCTTTGCAGGAGAAGGTGAGTATCAGGGCGACAGAGGAATGATGAGTTATGAGGTAGGTAAGGCTGCCTTTGACTTCCTCATTAAAAATTCAGGTCATAGAAAAAATCTTGAGGTGGATTTTTTTGGTGGTGAGCCTCTCATGAATTGGAATACGGTTAAAAAGCTGGTTGCTTATGGACGGGAACTTGAGAAAATTCATGATAAAAATTTTCGTTTTACCCTTACAACCAATGGAATGTTATTAAATGATGAAATAATTGATTTCTGTAACAGAGAAATGACAAATGTTGTGCTTAGTATAGATGGGCGTAAATGTGTACATGATTATATGCGTCCTACAAGAGGTGGCAATAAGAGCAGTTACGATATCATTATTCCAAAGCTTAAAGACTTTGCTGCCAAGCGTGGAAATAAAGAATACTATGTAAGAGGTACTTATACCAGAAATAATCTTGATTTTGCACAAGATGTACTTCACCTTGTGGATGAGGGATTTAAGGAAATATCTTTAGAGCCTGTAGTTTCCCTGCCTTCGGAGCCTTATGCAATAAGAGAAGAGGATATTCCGTTGCTTAAGGAGCAATACGACCTTCTTGCAAAAGAATATATCAAGCGTAGGAGAGATGGAAGAGGATTTACTTTCTTTCACTTTATGATAGACCTTGCAGGAGGACCTTGTGTAGCCAAAAGACTTTCAGGGTGTGGCTCGGGTACAGAGTATGTAGCTATCACTCCTTGGGGAGATATTTATCCTTGTCATCAGTTTGTTGGAGAAGAAGGCTTTGTTATAGGGAATGTATATGAGGGTATTACAAAGACAGACTTGCAGGAAGGATTTAAACATCAGAATGTCTATGAAAAGCCAAAATGTAGAGACTGCTTTGCAAGGTATTACTGTAGTGGAGGATGTGCTGCTAACTCATTTAAGTTCAGTGGTAATATAGATGATGTATACGAGATAGGATGTGAACTTCAAAGAAAGCGTATAGAATGTGCGATTATGATTAAGGTTGCAGAAGAAACATATAATGAAGAGGTCTGTCCGAACTTATAACAAGATTTCGTGGAGATTTTCTCCTGAAAAATAAAGAGCTAAAGAAAGGTGAATTTTACAATGAACAGTAAAAAGCGAGGCATGGCTAAGATATTTAGCTATGTTATAGTTATAGCACTTTTAGCAGCCGTTGCCTTAGGAGCATTTGGCAATAAGGCAGGAAGTGCTGGGAGTATTAAGAGGGGACTTGACTTGGCAGGTGGAGTAAGTATTACTTATGAGACTGTAAAAGCAAAACCTACAGCTACTGAGATGGCTGATACTATTGAGAAAATGAGACTTCGTGCAGAGATTTTCAGTACAGAGTCTGAAGTGTATCAGGAAGGTTTAAACAGAGTTGTTGTAGATATTCCTGATGTTAAGGATGCAGATGCAGTGCTTAAGCAGCTTGGTTCAGCAGGTGCACTTCAATTCATTCCTGTTGAGGGTAATATTAGTTTTAAAGATGGGAAGTACAAGTTTAATAAGAGCATCGAAGAACTTGCTAAAGAGAAGAAAATAGCAGTAGATGGTGCGGATATAGCTACAGCAAGAGCACAGAGCATAAAGGGCGAGGCAGGAGTTGGAATCCAGTATATAGTTGAGCTTGAGCTTAATGCAAAGGGTGCTAATAAGTTTGCTAAGGCAACAGAGGAAAACCTTAAGAAACAGATAGCAATTGTATATGATGGTAATATTATTTCTGCCCCTGTAGTACAGAGTGTTATTTCAGATGGTAAGGCACAAATTTCAGGACAGGATTCTATGGAAGAGGCTGAGAGGCTTGCCTCTATAATAAGAGTTGGAGCACTTCCACTTGAGCTTAAAGAAGTTCGTTCCAGTGTTGTGGGAGCAAAGCTTGGAGATACAGCTCTTGAAACTTCACTCTTGGCAGGACTTATAGGTTTTATCATAGTATTTTTATTTATGATAATTATGTATAAAGTACCTGGTCTTGCATCAAGTTTGGCACTTATTGCCTACATCACTATTGAGCTTGTACTCTTGCAACTCTTACAGATTACACTTACTTTGCCGGGTATTGCAGGTATTGTACTTTCTATAGGTATGGCAGTAGATGCAAATGTAATTATTTTTACTCGTATTAAAGAGGAAATCGGACTTGGCAAATCAGTTCGTTCTTCAATAGGAAATGGTTTCAAAAAGGCTCTTTCAGCCATTGTTGACGGTAATGTAACTACTATTATTGCGGCAATAGTACTTGGTATCTTTGGAACAGGTACAATCAAAGGATTTGCTTATACATTGGCACTTGGTATAATTATTTCAATGTTTACGGCATTATTTATAACTAAGTTTTTGCTGTATTCTTTATATGACTTAGGATTTGATTCTGAGAAATACTATGGTACTAAGGTAGATAAAGCGAATAAGCCTTTCCTTAAATTTGCACCAAAGGCATATATAATTTCTCTTGTGGTTATTGGCATTGGTATTGGTAGTATGATATTTAATGCTGCAAGTGGAAAGGGTGCATTTGATTATGCTCTTGAGTTTTCAGGTGGTACTTCTACGGAAGTAGTTTTTGATAGCGGTAAGGTTCCGGGCAATGATGAGATTAGAAATTTTGTTAATAAAATAGTTCCATCATCAAATGTTGATGTTACCCAGATTGTTGGAGAAGATGCAGTTGTAATCAAGACAAAGTCACTTAATGATGATGAGAGAACAAAGTTACGTGAGGGATTTGTAACTGAATATAAGGTTTCTAAAGATAATATAAAAAATGATAATATTTCAGGTGCGGTAAGTGGCGAGATGAAACGTTCTGCCCTTATGTCTGTTATAGCGGCTACAATATGTATGCTTATTTACATAATAATCAGATTTAGAAATCTTGCTTTTGGTACCAGTGCAGTTTTAGCTCTTATCCATGATGTGCTTGTAGTAGCTACTCTCTATGCACTTGTAAGGCTTAATGTGGGAAATACTTTCATAGCTTGTATGCTTACCATAGTTGGTTATTCTATAAATGCAACCATCATCATCTTTGACCGTATTAGAGAGAATATGGCAGAACAAAGAAGAGGTGAAACTGTAGCTGAGATAGTAGATAAATCAATTACTCAGACATTTTCAAGAAGTATCAATACTACAGTTACTACACTTATAATGGTAACAGTGCTCTTCGTTATGGGTGTAAGTTCAGTAAGAGAATTTTCTCTTCCTATTATAGTAGGTCTTATCTGTGGTGCTTATTCTTCAATCTGTATTACAGGTACTCTTTGGTATTTTTTGGTGAAAAAGAAGGTTGAGAAGTAAAAAGTAAAATAATTATTGTTATAGTGGTGCAGGTTAAGACTTGCACCACTTTTAAAAATTGGAGGTATTATGCAGACAGGTTATGTATGTGAGGAGTGTAATAATTATGTATATGATGAAGATGAGGAGGGCTATGTCTGTGTACAGGACATGGACGAGGATGATTTTTATAGGGTAATGTCAAACAAATATAGGGAATGTCCATATTACAGGTCAGGAGATGAGTATAAGATAGTCAGGCATCAGATGTAATTGTAAAACTGTTTTATTTGTGGTAGGATTGATTAAATCGTTATTACATTTTTGGGGGATTGATATGAGACAAAAGAGAGTTTTATTGGCAGAAGATATTTCTTGCTTTGGAAAGTGTTCTACAACTGTAGCATTTCCTATATTATCAGTTGCAGGCTATGAGGTATCTATACTTCCAACTGCAATATTTTCTGCACACACAGGAATAAGTAAGGATATAGCTTTCTTAGATTTTGCAGGTGGGATGAAAGGAATACTAAATTCTTGGGAGTCACTTAATATAGATTATGATGGAATTCTCATAGGGTATGCTTTTGGGAAAAAACAGATTGAAGTTCTTAAGACTTTTTTGGAGAAAAAGGAGCAGAAGTTAGTTGTTTTAGACCCTGCTATGGCAGAAAATGGAAGACTTTACAGTAAGCTGCCAGAGGATTATCCCAAAGCTATGAGGGAATTTATAAAATATTGTGACTATCTTACACCTAATATTACAGAGGCCTTTATGTTAGCTGAAAAGCCTTATCATAAGGGACCTTATGTGCGTACAGAAATTATAGAACTTTTAATCATTCTTTATGGAAAATATCGAAAGCACGTTATTATTACAGGAATTGAAGTGGTAGATAATAAAATGATGGTAATGGCGATAGATAATAAGGGAGATATTTACCAGTATGAGACTGGAAGGATAAACAGGAATTATAGTGGTACAGGTGATGTGTATGCGGCAGTTCTACTTGACGGTCTTCTTAAAGGGAGGGGCTTTGAGGATTCCGTCAAAGACGCAATGGAACTTACAAGCAGGGCGGTACTATTAAGTATGGCAGGAGATTATGAGGAACTTTACTTTGAGGGGATACTGAAGGAATTATAGAGGAGACTATTTATGGAAAATTTACAGAGAATAGTTATGCTTATTGATGCAGATAATACCCAAATAGGAAAGCTGGAGGATGTTATAGGTGAGATTTCTACTCATGGAAGAATAGTAGTGAAAAGAGCCTATGGCAACTGGCGTAAGGAGGTATTAAAGAACTGGGAAAAGGAGTTAAAGAGGCTTGCTATTAAGGCTGAACAACAGTTTGACTATGTAAATGGTAAAAATGCTACAGATATGGCGCTTGTTATAGATACGATGAATCTGTTGCACAAGGGGATATATGACTGTTTTGTGATAGTTGCAAGTGATAGTGACTATACTCCGCTTGCAATTAACTTACATGAATCAGGTGTTTATGTAATTGGAGTGGGAGAAAAGAAAACTCCTGAGGCTTTTAGGAATAGTTGTGATGAATTCATCTTTCTTGAGAATCTTGGAAGAGCTAACGAGTTCAAACTGCCTGTTGGTGAAGAGGATGAAGAAGAGGCAGTACCTTTAGAAGACTATGATATAGAAAAAATACATAATCTTTTAAAAATAGCATCGGATAAATACCAAGACGATGAGGGTTTTGTAAATGTAAGTTCGGCAGGACAGTTTATTAAGCGTGTGCGTCCTGACTTTGATGTGCGTACTTTCGGCTATCTTAAACTGCCTAAACTGATTGAGGCTTTTCCTGACAGATATGAGATTAAGAAATATCAAGGCAAGGGTACAGTGCTTATTATTGCATACAGATGTAAATAAAATTTGGAGGTAAATAGTATGTATAGGAATTGTTTTAAGAGGATATTTGATTTTGCCCTATCCATTATTGCTATACTACTATTGTCTCCTTTACTTATTATTCTCATATTAACAGGCATGATCAAGATGAGAGGAAATCCGTTTTTTACTCAAGAAAGACCGGGTAAGAATGGCAAGATATTTAAGCTGATAAAGTTTAAGAGTATGAATAATAAGCGAGATGCTGAGGGAAATTTACTGCCTGACGAAGTAAGACTGACTTCTTATGGAAAATTTATCAGAAATACCTCGCTTGATGAACTGCCGGAGCTTATCAATATTTTTAAAGGTGATATGGCGATAGTAGGTCCAAGACCTTTGCTTGTGAAATATTTAACCAGATATAATAAAACTCAGGCAAGAAGGCATGAAGTTCGTCCGGGACTTACAGGGCTTGCTCAGGTAAACGGAAGAAATGCTATAAGTTGGGAAGAGAAGTTTTGCTACGATGTAGAATATGTAGATAATTTAAGCTTTTTAATGGATTTTAAAATTATATGTAAAACAGCTCTAAAAGTAATAAAACGTGATGGAATAAGTAGTGAAACGTCTGCCACAATGGAAGAATTTATGGGGCAGGCTAAGGAGAATAATGAACTTTAATAATATAAAACAAAAACTTATAGGGAAACGCAGCTTTTATACAATGATATTGGCAATTGCCATGCCGATTATGGTACAGAATGGTATAACCAATTTTGTAAGTATGATTGACAATATAATGGTAGGCAGGGTAGGAACTAATGAAATGAGTGGAGTAGCTATAGTGAACCAGTTAATTATGGTTTTTGCACTCTGCATATTCGGAGGAGTTGCCGGAGCAGGTATATTTACAGCACAGTTTCATGGAGCAAGAAATATAGAAGGAATCCGTTATACTTTCAGATATAAGTTGATAGTAATTTCTATTATAGCTACGCTAAGTATAGCAGTGTTTTATTGTTTTGGGGATGAACTTATAAGACTCTATCTTCAAGGAGAATCAGGAGCAGAAGAGGCAATAGAAGAGACTCATAGGCAGGCTAAAATTTATCTTTCGTATATGCTTATCGGTCTTCCTCCGTTTGCTATATCGCAGGCTTATGGAGATACTCTAAGGTGTGTGGAAGAAACTATAATACCGATGAAAGCAGGGATAGTTTCAGTCTGTGTCAATCTTTCCCTAAACTATGTACTTATTTATGGTAAATTTGGAGTGCCTGCTCTTGGAGTTGCCGGTGCAGCCATAGCCACGGTAATAGCACGATATGTAGAAATGGCAGTGGTGGTAATATGGACACATACACATAGCAATAGACAGCCTTTTATAAAAGGTGCATTTAAGAACTTTAGAATACCTATCTCTCTTGCAAAGGACATGGCTACTAAGGGAACGCCACTTATATTAAATGAAACTCTTTGGTCGATGGGAGTGGCAGCACTTCTTCAAAATTATTCTGTAAGAGGTCTTGCTGTTGTCGGAGCGTTGAATATTTCACAGATTATAGCTAATCTTTTTAATGTAGGCATAATAGCTATGGGAAGTGCGATTTCAATAATCCTAGGTAGAAGGCTTGGTGCAGGAGAGATGGAAGAGGCAAAAGAGTATTCGGTAAAACTTATATTTTTTACTGAAATTTTATGTTTAATTACAGGTCTACTACTTATAATACTTGCACCATTTTTCCCTATGATATACAATACAACGGATGAGATAAAAGGATTGGCTACTTCATTTATTAGGGTGGTGGCAGCCTGTATGCCGATATATGCCTTTGAAACCTGCTGTTATTTTACAATCCGTTCAGGTGGAAAAACATTTATTACATTTTTGTTTGACAGTGTGTTTATGTGTATTGTATCAGTGCCTACAGCATATATTTTAGTTCATTTTACGACATTGAATATAGTAAAGGTATTTCTATTTGTACAGCTTGTAAGTCTTATAAAATGTGTGATTGGTTATTTTATGGTAAAAAAAGGAATTTGGCTAAATAAGCTGGCTTATTAAGGAGGATAGTATGGAGATTATAGCAGTAGTTGTGTTTATTATTATGATGATTGCAGGGCAGAGGGGTAAGGGGAGAAAAAGTACAACGAATATAGGCAAACAAGTGGCTCAAAATGTGGTTCCAAAGACAAATAATGATTATAATACAGTTTTGCAGAGTAATAATCAGGGAAAGTCGGTGAAGGCATTTGGGGAGGCAGGTCAGACGGCAAATAAAAGGCCTACAAGAGATGAAATGCTTAAACCTGCCTTTACAGGATATAACGAGCAAGTTGAAAAAAAGAAGGTTTCAAAATTTACTGAAAAGCAATTAGATGTAAAAAAAGACATGAAGGATACAACTATAGAATATGTTAATGTAAATAAAAAAGAAAATACTACAGTTACAGAAAATACCTCTTCCTATGGCTGGGGAATTTTTGATGATTTTGCTGCCTCAGATGCTCTTTACCTTGCGAGGAAGGACGTAGAGAGGAGGAAGGTAGGAAAGGCTATGTAGAATAAAAGACCGAAAGGCAAAACTTTCGGTCTTTTGCATATGGGAAAGAAGAATGAATAATATATATAACAACCTTATAAAACACAAAAATAGTGACTATTATCCATTTCATATGCCCGGACATAAACGGAATTATGAAATGATAAAAAAATATGGACTTTGGCAGGAAGGACTTTATCCGTTTGATATAGACATAACAGAAATTGATAATTTTGACAATCTCCATAATCCGGACGGGATTATTAAAAAAGCTGAGGCTCTTGCTGCCGGTCTTTATGGAGCAAAGGAAAGTGTATTTTCTGTAAATGGAAGTACAGGGGCAATCTTAGCTGTACTGGGACTTTTAGACAGGAGAGATGAGGTTCTTATGGCAAGGAACTGTCATAAGTCAGTTTATCATGGAGTGGAACTATATGAACTTGTGCCTCATTATCTTGAGGGGAAGATAGATGAATATGGTATGTATTTAAGTCTTCAGCCACAAGAGATAGAAGATGCATTGAAATCTCATACATCTATTAAAATGGTAGTTATTACTTCTCCTACTTATGAGGGAGTTGTTTCTGATATTAAGCAAATTGCAGAAATCTGTCATAAGTACGGTGTTTATTTTATGGTAGATGAGGCACATGGAGCACATTTTGGATTTGACAAATATTTTCCTGAAACTGCAGTTAGGTTTTATGCAGACTTTGTGGTACAGAGCCTGCATAAAACCCTGCCTTCATTTACTCAAACAGCTATTTTACATATTTGTATAGATGATGAAGAATTAATAAAGAGAATACGGAGGCAGTTCAATATTCTTGAAACTTCAAGCCCTTCATATATCTTCCTTGCAGGAATGGAAAATAGCCTTATGCTTATTAGAGAGCATAAAGAGGAGTTGTTTTCATCATATAAGAAGAGACTTATTAAATTTAGGGTTGATATGGTTCTATTAAAAAATATAAGACTTTATATTCCACCTAATTCTTTTGACTATGATAATGGTAAGTTAGTTATAAGTGCAGGTATGAATTTGGGTGCAAGACTTTATTATTATTTATATGAAAAATATCATCTTGTTATGGAAATGAAGTCAAAAGACTATGTAGTTGCAATGACAAGCATTTTTGATACGGATGAGGCTTTTGAAAGATTGTCTAAGGCACTTTTTGATTTAGATAGAGATGAAACATTCTTTAAACTTGATAATGAGGCAAAATTTGATTATACTTTAAGGGATGAGGCTTTTAGTTTTTTGCCAAAAATGAAACTGTTACCCTCTGTAGCAGTACAAAGTTCATTAAGATATGGTAAGTTAAAGGTTAAATTAGATGAGTCAGTAGGATTAATCGCAGCAGATTATGTATATTTTTATCCACCGGGCATTCCGATATTAGTGCCGGGGGAAGTTATTGATAAGGATACTGTAGCAAAAATAAAAATAGCAGTATCCACCGGTATAGAGATTTATGGAGGATGTGACGGTAATGGGATTTTTGTTTGTGTTAATGGGCAAGAGTGCCACTGGGAAGGATAGTATATATAGAAAATTGTTGGAGAGGTTAGATTTAAAAAAACTTATTCCTTATACAACCCGTCCTATGAGAAAGAATGAAACTGAAGGTATTGAATATCATTTTGTAACTGAGGATGAACTTAAGAAATTAAGAGAATTGGATAAGGTAATAGAAGAGAGATGTTTTCAGACTATTGATGGACTTTGGTATTATTTTACAGTAGATGATGGTACAATGGATTTGACAAGTGGAGATTATATTTGTATCAATACATTGGCAGGTTTTGATAATCTTAGGAGGTATTTTGGAAAAGATAGGGTCAAACCTATTTATATAGAAGTTTCAGATGTGGAATTATTAAAAAGGGCTATAAGGCGAGAAGAAAAGCAGGCAAAGCCCAATATTGCTGAAGTATGTAGGAGATTTTTAGCTGACAATGAAGACTTTAGCGAGAAAAATCTTAATGAACTGGGAGTAAATGAAGAGCATAGGTTTCAAAATGAAGAATTAGATTTTTGCACTGACAGAATAAGTGATTTTATAAAGGAAAATTGATATGGATATAAAGATAAATCCTCTTATAGTGCCTAAGACTACAATAGTAGAAAAGACTGATAAGGCAGATGATGGGCAGTTTAAGTTTACTCTTATAAAAAATATAGAAGATAATTCTTTAGCTGAAAGACTTACGGCAATGATGAATTCTATAACTATGGAAGGTAAGAAACTGAAAAAACACATGGACATAAGGGATATGAAACATTATCGTGGTCTTATAAAAGAATTTTTGAATGAGGTGCTGACTCGCAGCCATGAGTTTTCAAGGGAGAATTATCTGGACAGGAGAGGAAGACACAGGGTTTATGGTATAATAAGGGTGATAGATAAAGAACTTGATGAACTGGCAGGAGAACTTGTAAAAGATGAAAAGGATGCTATAGGCATACTTGGAAAAATTGATGAGATTCAGGGACTTTTGCTGGATATTTTAACTTAATACAGGAGATGGAAATGAATACTGATATTTTAGGACGGGAAGACCTTGTAGAATATATGAGGACTGCTGCCGATAAGGAAGAATTTTCTCATGCTTACATATTTGAAGGTGAAAAAGGGATGGGAAAGCTCTTTTTAGCTAAGGAGTTTGCAAAAATGATATTATGTTGTGGTAAGACTTCTGAGGAAGAAAAGCAGCTTGTATGTAAACAGGTTGATAATGGTAACAGTCCTGATATAATATATGTTGAGCCGGATAAGTCTACAGGCATAAGTGTGGATGAGATACGCTCTAAAATAGTTGGAACAAGTGATATTTTTCCTTATGGCAAGTATAAAATTTATATAGTAAAAGAGGCAGAGAGGATGAATGAGCAGGCTCAAAATGCCTTGCTTAAGACTATTGAAGAGCCACCTGAATATGTTATAATAATCTTGCTTTCTTCAAATAAAGACAGGCTTTTACCTACTATAAAATCAAGGTGTATTACTCTTGATATAAAGCCTATTGAAGTAAATAAGATAAAGGATTATCTTATAGAAAATTATCAAATTGTCGATTATGTGGCAGATATGGCTGCAAAGTTTTCAGCAGGTAATGTAGGAAGGGCAGTAAGGTATGCTTGTGATGAAGATTTTCTTGAAATGAAAAATGTAGTTGTAAATATTTTAAAAAATTTGGATAAAGAAAGTGTAACTGAAGAAGTAACCAACATCATTCACTTGGAAGGCTATAAGAAGGAAATAAAGGACTGTATTGAACTTATGATACTTTGGTTTAGAGATTTATTAGTATTGAAGGCAACCAAAGATGTTAATAGACTTCTTTTTAAGGAGGAAGACAAGTATTTGCATGAACAGATAGCTACGAGAAGTTATGGTTCTATAGAGAGGGCTATTGAAAGTATGGAAAAGACTAAAAAGCGTTTGGATGCAAATGTAAAATTTGATACAGCAATAGAACTTATGTTTATGTACATGAAGGATAAATGAATTTAGATAGATTGGAGAAATATGGTAACAGTAATTGGTGTAAGATTTAAGAGGGCAGGAAAAATTTATTTTTTTGATCCTGAAGATCTTGATATAAGTGTAGGAATGCATGTAATAGTGGAAACTGCAAGAGGGGTCGAATACGGACTTGTAGTAATAGGCAGAAAAGAAATAGAAGAAGATAAGATTATTCAGCCGTTAAAAGAGGTTATAAGAATAGCAACTCCTGAAGATGATGAAATAGATAGGAAGAATAAGGAAAAAGAGGCTGATGCTTACGTAACCTGTCTTGAAAAAATAAAGCAGCATGAGTTAGCTATGAAACTGATAGCCTGTGAATATACCTTTGATAATAACAAGATAATGTTTTATTTTACAGCTGAAGGAAGGATAGATTTTAGAGAACTTGTAAAAGACCTTGCCTTTATATTTAAAACAAGGATAGAACTTAGACAGATTGGGGTAAGAGATGAGGCTAAGATGAAGGGTGGAGTAGGCATCTGTGGAAGGCCAATATGTTGTCATACATTTTTATCTGAGTTTATACCGGTTTCAATAAAAATGGCTAAGGATCAGAATTTTTCGCTTAATCCAAGTAAAATCTCAGGTGCATGTGGAAGGCTTATGTGCTGTCTTAAAAATGAAGAGGCAGCTTATGAATACCTTAACTCAACTCTTCCTGATATTGGAGATATCGTAGAAACTGCAGAGGGATTTAAGGGAGAAGTTAGTTCTATAAGTGCATTAAAACAGCTTGTAAAGGTGATTGTTGAAAATGAAAGTGGTGTTAAGGAAATAAAAGAGTATAAGGCTGAAGAATTAAAGTTTAAACCTAAGAAAAGAAAAAATGATAGAGAACATGAATCTTATGAAATTAAGGCTTTAGAGGCACTTGAAAGAGCTGAAAGGAAGTCACATTTAGATTAAAGGATGCAAAATGGAATTTGAGCTTAAAGAGAAAGAAAGGCTTGATGATCTTGAAATAAGCGGACTCCATATTATACAATCGCCTGATAAGTTCTGCTTTGGAATGGATGCAGTGCTTTTATCAGGCTTTGCTTATGCTAAAAAAGGGAATAAGGTTATAGACTTAGGTACAGGTACAGGTATTTTGCCTTTACTTTTATGGGCTAAGACAGATGGAGAGCATTTCACAGGTCTTGAAATTCAAGAAGAAAGTGCCGATATGGCAAGAAGAAGTATAGAGGGTAATAAAATCACTAATATTGATATAATTAATGGTGACATAAAAGATGTAAGTAGGCTATTTGATAAACAGAGTTTTGATATTGTAACTTCTAATCCACCTTATATGATAAATGAGCATGGCATTGTAAATCCCGATGCTCCCAAACAGATAGCAAGGCATGAGATACTTTGTAATTTGGAGGATGTAGTTAAGGCAGCAGGATATTTATTAAAGGCAAATGGAAAGTTTTTTATGGTACATAGACCATTTAGGCTGCCGGAGATTTTTGAAAGCCTTAAAAAATATAGTCTTGAGCCAAAAAGAATGAGACTTGTATATCCAAGTAAAGATAAAGAGCCTAATATGGTTCTTATTGAGGCTGTAAAATATGGAAAGCCAAGATTAAAAGTTGAAAAACCACTGATTGTATATGATGACTCCGGTAAATATACCGAAGAAATGATGAGAGATTATAGATATTAGAAAGGAGACTTATGGTCGGAAAGTTGTATTTATGTGCTACCCCCATTGGTAATCTGGAAGATATTACTTTTAGGGTAGTGAGAACTCTTAAAGAAGTAGATGTGATAGCAGCTGAAGATACCAGAAATTCTATTAAACTTCTCAATCATTTTGAAATTAAAACTCCACTTACCAGTTATCATGAATTTAATAAATATGATAAGGCCAAAGTTTTGGTAGCTAGGATGCTAAATGGAGAAAATATTGCCCTTATAACGGATGCAGGTACTCCGGGAATATCAGACCCCGGAGAGGAGCTTGTAAGACAGTGTTATGAGGCAGGAATTGAGGTGACTTCTCTTCCGGGAGCAGTTGCCTGTGTTACAGCGCTTACATTATCAGGACTATCTACAAGGCGCTTTGCCTTTGAGGCTTTTTTGCCGACAGATAAAAAGGAAAAATCTGCTATTTTAGAAGAGCTTAAAACGGAAACAAGAACTCTAATTATATATGAAGCTCCGCACAGGCTGAAAAAGACTATTTCAGAGCTTTTATCGGCACTTGGCAATAGAAGGCTTACAGTTGTTAAAGAATTAACAAAACTTCATGAAAATGTTTTTTTAACTACCTTAGAAGATGCTCTCGCATATTATGGGGAAAATGAGCCTCGTGGTGAGTTTGTACTTGTAATAGAAGGTAAGAAGATGGAAGACATAAAAAAGGAAAAAGAAGAATCATTTAAGGAAATGGATATAAATGAGCATATGAAGATATATCTTGATAAGGGAATGGATAAAAAGGAGGCTATGAAAGCGGTGGCACTTGACAGGGGCATACCTAAAAGAGAGGTATATAAGATGTTGTTGACACATAGATAGAGAAAAAGTAAAATATGGGGAGGCTGATAAATACCGATTACAGGTAAAGAAATGCTTAAACTATTAAAACAAAATGGATGGAAAATAGAAAGGCAGGAAGGTTCACATTGCCAGCTATTTAAAAATGGAAAAAGGATTACAGTTCCGGTGCATAGTAATAAAGATTTAAAAAAGGGATTGGAACAAAGGATATTAAAAGATGCAGGATTATATGGGAGGTTATGATATGTATGAAAAAAATCTTAATATGGCTTTTCCATTCTTGTTTCATCATGAGGAAGATGGAGGATATTTTATAGAGTGCAAGGATATAGATGGAGTTTATACTTGCATAGATGAAGATGACATTGTTTGTGGAATGAAGATGGCAGAAGAGGTTCTTGGTATGACACTTGCTGATATGATTGAAAAAGGCGAAATTATTCCAAAACCTAGTCCAATAAATAATCTTGAATGTGAAGATGGTTTTGTAACTATGATTGTCGTTGATGTAGAAAAATATATTCGGGATAAAACATTGGTTATAAAAACTCTAAATATTCCTAAGTGGGCTAATGACTTGGGGATAAGATTGGGAATTGATTTTTCTAAGGTTTTAATTGATACAATATCAACTATGGCAGTTAGCAAATAATATTTCATTCGCTCTCTAATAATATTGGAGGGCGATTTTTATATTTTAAATATAAAAAATTGTATAAATTCTGAAACAAAATAAAAAAATTAAAAAATGGCTATATTAGTTATTTCTAACTTATTGAAACTTTCTTTCACAACGGTTATAATATAGAAATTGAATTCGTACTAAATTAGTAGGAATTAAAAGTGCAAATTATGAATCGGGAGGAAGTTATGTCAGAATTATTAAAAGTTAAAAATTTATCAGTAGCAATAGATGATACAGAAATACTTAAAAATATTGATTTTTCAATAGGTACAGGGGAGACTCATGTCCTTATGGGACCAAACGGTGCAGGCAAGTCTACACTGGGATTTACATTAATGGGAAATCCTGAGTATGAGATAAAATCGGGAGATATCTTACTTGAGGGTGAAAGTATTGTAGAGGATGGAGCAGATGTTAGAGCGAAGAAGGGAATGTTTCTTTCGTTCCAAAGTCCTTATGAAATAGCAGGTATTTCGCTGGAAAGTTTTTTGAGGAATGCAATAAGGCAGATTACAGGTAAACCACTTAAAATTATGCAGTTTAAGAAAGACTTAAAAGAGGCTATGGAAATCTTGCAGATGGATGAATCCTACCTTACAAGAGATTTAAATGTAGGATTTTCAGGTGGTGAGAAGAAAAAATCTGAAATTTTACAGATGCTTATGCTACGTCCTAAGCTGGCAATTTTAGATGAGACCGATTCAGGGCTTGATGTGGATGCAGTTAGGACGGTAAGCCATGGAATAGAGGCGTATCAAAAAAATAGAGATGGAGCACTTTTAATTATAACGCACAGTACAAGAATTTTGGAGGCACTTAAGGTAGATTATACACATATTATGGTCAAGGGTAAACTTGTAGAAACAGCCGGTCCGGACCTTGTTGAAGAGATTAATAACAACGGATTTGCAAGATTTGAGAATGTAGGAGAGTAAAATGGCTGATTTAGATAAGAATGAAAAAATGGTCATAGACGATATAGACAGCTCTTTCTATGACTTTAGATATGATGAAAATGATGAGGACTTTCTTAAACTTGATAAGGGACTTAGTACAGAAATAGTATTGCAGATTTCAAAGGAAAAGAATGACCCTGAATGGATGAGGGAATTTCGTCTTAAGTCTTTAGATATCTATAATAATATGAAAACTCCTGCATGGGGACCGTCCATTGAGGGACTTGACATGAATACCATAATGACCTATGTACGCCATAAGGGAGACATGAAGGGAAACTGGGAAGAAGTTCCCGATGATATAAAAAATACATTTGAAAAACTTGGTATTCCTGAGGCAGAGAGACTTTCGCTTGCAGGAGTAGGTGCACAGTATGATTCAGAGCTTGTATATCATAGTGTGAGAGAAGAAGTTGCTGCACTTGGAGTTATTTATACCGACTTAGAATCTGCTTTGCATGGTGAGTATGCAGATATGATTCGTGAGTATTTTATGAAACTTGTTCCACCTTCAGACCACAAGTTTGCAGCTCTGCATGGTGCAGTATGGTCAGGTGGCTCTTTTGTATATGTGCCAAAGGGAGTTAAAGTGGACATACCTTTGCAGTCTTATTTTAGGCTTAATGCAGCAGGAGCAGGGCAGTTTGAACATACATTGATTATAGTAGATGAGGGGGCAGACCTGCATTTTATAGAAGGATGTTCCGCACCTAAGTACAATGTTGCAAACCTCCATGCAGGTTGTGTAGAGCTTTTTGTGAAGAAAAATGCAAGGCTTAGATATTCTACCATAGAAAACTGGTCAAAAAATATGTACAACCTGAATACCAAAAGGGCAATAGTTGAAGAAAATGGTGTAATTGAATGGGTATCAGGTTCATTTGGCTCTCATGTGTCTTATCTCTATCCTATGAGTATTCTTAAAGGAAATGGTTCAAGAAGTGAATTTACAGGCATTACTTTTGCAGGAAAAGGGCAGAACCTTGATACAGGTGCTAAGATGGTACATATAGGAGAGGATACATCTTCTATTATCAATACAAAATCAGTATCAAAGGGAGGCGGAACGAATACTTACAGAAGTATGGTGACAGTAAGAGAAGGGGCGAAACGCAGTAAAGCCTTTGTTTCCTGTCAGTCTCTTATGCTTGATAGCGACAGCCGTTCCGATACAATTCCTGCTATGGATATAAGAACGGATGATACGGATATAGGACATGAGGCAAAGATAGGAAGAATAAGTGATGATGCAGTGTTTTATCTTATGTCAAGGGGAATAAGTGAGGATGAGGCAAGGGCTATGATAGTAAGCGGTTTTGCAAATCCTGTATCGAAAGAACTTCCTCTTGAGTACGCAGTTGAAATGAATAACCTCATTCAGCTTGAGATGAAGGGAGGTATGTAATGAATTTTGAATTAAAAGGAGCTGTAAATTATCTCCCAACTCTTACTTACGGAAGAATGAAGAACAGCTATGCAGAAATAGATTTTTCTTATGAAATAAATGCTGAGAATGGTTTTGACATCTCTCTTCAAGATGGAGTAGAACTTCTTACTAAAGGTAATGTGTATGAGGAAATAGTAGCCAAGGCTGATTTTATAAAGACAGGAATGGAGGCTATGTACCTTGATTCTAAGGCTGGAGGAGACAGCCTTGAAGATGAAAACAGAAGAGATAGAGAAGTAAAGGATGCACCCTCGACAGATATAGTAAGAAATGCACTAAAAGCAGCAGAAATACCTGTCAAAGTAATCGCTACCAAAAATGGAAATTCAGTCAGTAATCCTGTAAAAATAGCGTATAAGGCAGATAGCAATAATTCACTTAACAATAATATAATATATGTAAGTGAAGGCTCTGAACTCACACTTATTGAGGTCTTTGAATCTGAAAACAGAGAAAATCTCGTAGGACTTCAGACCAGAGTTTATGTCTGTGAAAACGCCAGAGTAAAACTGGTACGGATAAATATGCTTTCAGAAAGTACAGAACATTTCGATGACTTAGGTTTTCATCTTGAAAATAATGCTAAAGCCGAGCTTGTACAGCTTGAGCTTGGAGGTAAGCGTTCTTATGTAGGAGTAAGGACAGAACTTGTTGGAAGAAAAAGCGAATATAACAGTGATACCGGCTACCTGTGCAGAGGGGAAAGCCTACTTGATATGAATTTTATTACTAATGAATGGGGAAAAAAGGTATCTTGTAATATGGATGCAAGCGGTGTCCTTTTAGATAACTCCACTAAAGTATACAGGGGAACCATTGATTTTAAAGAGGGTGCTAAGGGAGCAAGGGGCTTTGAAAAGGAAGATACCCTATTATTTTCTCCTAAAATAATTAATAAATCAGTTCCGCTAATCCTCTGTCATGAAGAAGATGTAGAAGGTGACCATGGTGCTACAATAGGAAGAATCGACGAAAAACTTATGTTCTATATTAAGAGTAGAGGTATAGATGAAAAGGCGGCAAAACAGCTGATGACAGAGGCTTATATAAATGCTGTTACTGAAAAAATAGGTGATGATGAAACTGAAGTCAGAGTTATAAAGTATGTAAGTGAGGTTTTTAACAATGTGCAGTAATTTTAGAAAGGATTTTAAGTTTTTTAATGAGTATCCTGATTTGATTTATTTTGACAATGCTGCTACAACCCAAAAGCCTGATATAGTGCTTGAAAGAATGGTAAAGTATTATGAAAGTGAAAATGCTAATCCTCTTAGAGGGGTATATGATCTTTCCGTTAAGGCTACCGATGCTTATGAAAATGCTAGAGAAAGAACAGCTAAATTTATTGGAGCAGAATCTGCATCTGAAATTATATTTACAAGGAATGCTACGGAAAGTCTTAACCTGATTGCACGAAGTTATGGAGAAACTTTTCTAAAAGAAGGAGATGAGGTGGTGCTTACGGTAATGGAGCATCATAGCAATCTTCTTCCTTGGCAGGAGGCGGCTGGAAAAACGGGAGCAAAGCTTGTTTTTCTTACACCTGATATGACAGGGGCTATTTCAGATGAAGAAATAGAGAAGAAGATTACTGAGAAAACCAAAATAGTAAGTATAGCCCATATTTCCAATGTGCTTGGGAGAAGAAATCAGGTAGAAAAGATAATAAAGGCAGCCCATAATGTGGGAGCGGTAGCTGTTATAGACGGAGCGCAGGCTGTACCTCATACCAAGGTAAATGTGAGAGAACTTGATGCAGACTTTTATGTATTTTCAGGGCATAAGATGCTTGCACCTATGGGAATAGGTGTGGTTTATGGCAAGAAAAATCTGCTTAACAATATGCCTCCGTTTTTAACAGGTGGAGAAATGATAGAGTATGTAGAACTTAGTTCTGCTACCTATGCAGAAGTTCCTCATAAGTTTGAAGCCGGAACAGTAAATGTGGGAGGAGCTGTAGGACTTCATGCGGCAATGGATTACATTGAAAATCTTGGTTTTGACTATATAGAAGAGACAGAACTTAGGCTTACCAAAATGATGTTTGAAGGAATGAAGTCACTTCCTTATATTAATATTGTGGGTTCTGACAGATTTGAGGAGCATAATGGAATAATAACATTTACAATAGATGATGTACATCCACATGACAGTGCCTCTATTCTTAATGAAGCAAAAATTTGTGTGAGGGCAGGACATCATTGTGCACAGCCTCTAATGAAGTTTTTAGGTCTTAACTCTACACTTAGGGCAAGTTTATATTTTTACAATACAGAAGAAGAAGTTGACAGATTTTTAGATAGTTTAACAAAGGTAAGGGGGTGGCTTGGTTATGGAGCTTAGAAGCATTTACAATGAAATACTTACAGAGCATAATATGCATCCTAATAACAAGCAGGAAATAGAACATCCTACAATAGAGCTTAGAGGGGTTAACCCAAGTTGTGGGGATGATATTACACTTAAATTACAGATTGAAGATAATGTAGTTGTTGATGGCGGTTATACAGGTACAGGCTGTGCAATCTCACAGGCATCTGCAGATATGATGTTAGACCTGGTAATAGGTAAGGAAAAAGAGGAAGCATTGAGGCTTTCGGAGCTTTTTATGGGAATGATTAGGGGTGAAGTTAAGGAGGATGAGGTTCTTCTTGAACTTGATGAAGCTATTGCTTTAAGGGATATAGCACATATGCCTGCGAGGGTTAAGTGTGCTGTACTTGGTTGGAGAACTTTAGGACAGATGCTTGGTAAGAAGGAAGAGTGAGATTTAAACTGGTAAAAATCGCAGTTTTTTACCAAAAACTTTGTAAGACTTTCACAAAAATCTGAAGTAAATTTCAACAAAGTTACATATTGAAAAAAATTAAATATATGTATATACTGTTTACATAGATAAAAAGAAAAGAGGTTCATATGGATAATTTTTTCAGTGCAGAAGATTTAGCATTATTAAATGAAGAGCTTGAGGAAATGGAACATTCAGCAGTAAAAAATGAAGAAGATGATCCTGAGATGGATGCAGCTGCAAGAAGGTATCAGGAAATAATTAAAAAGCATAAGGGTGACCGGTAATCCGGTCTCCCTAAAGATTAATATAAATAATTAGCTGTTCTAGAGTAATATTTAAAATAATTATGTGAAGTTTATTAAAATTATCATTTATTTTCAAAAATAAAAATTAATATGTATAAGAGGTCTATTTTATAATAGTCTTTTTTGTGTACTCGAAATATTACAAGGAGGTGGTGCAGTTTTGCAAGGGGATACTCTGGCAATTTATGATAAAGAAGAGGCTTATGTGGAGGCTTTATCAGATTATCTTAATAAAAATATGGAATTAGGAATTGTAACAGTTGCATTTTCTGATTCTTATAAGCTTGTAAGTTATCTGGAAGAAGGTAAAAGTAGTTATGTCATTTTAGGTGAAGGGTTTGATAAAGACAGTATTAAAGGTAAAATCAGTGAAGATAAGATTATAAGCCTTGTAAATACTAAAGAGATAGAAACTAACGGACCTTGGATCTATAAGTATCAATCGGCAAAAGCTATAACTAAAGAACTGAAATCTATTATTATTCAAGATGAAGAAGAACTAATATCAGAAAATAATCTCAACATTATATTTTCAACAAAGAGTAGCCTTGAAAGAGGAGAGTATACAGAATTATTATTGTCAGATTTAAAGAATAAAGGTTCTGTACTTTATATAAATATGGAACAATTTCAGGGACAATCTGAATATAGGTATAAAGAAGGAAAAGGAATGTCTGAACTTATTTACTACCTAAAGCAGGGAGGTGAGAAACTTAAATGGAAATTTAAGTCATTAATAGAAAGAGAAGATGTATCAGGCAGGATAATGCCGGTTAATTGTCCACTTGATTTGGATGAGCTTACAAAAGAAGATGTGAAAACTTTATTGAATTTATTTAAGGGACTTAGCGAGTATGACTTTATTTTAGTTAATCTTGGGGTTTTAAATCTTGCAACCTTTGAGCTTATTAAAGCAGGAAGTCATATTGAGATTGTTGTAACAAGGAAGAAGGGCGACAGGGAAAGTGCCGAAAATTTAATATCTCACTTTAAAAGGTTAGGTATGGCAGATGTGGAAAGAAGGGTGGAAATAATAGAATTTGGAACAGACACTTGGATATAAAATAAAAGAGGAATTATTAGATAGACTTGATTTTTCAAGAGAACTTACTGATGAAGAAGTAATGAATGAAATCGAAGAAAGGGTTTTAAGTCTAAATAGTGATGAATACATAAGTATTACAGAAAAGAAAAATCTCTGTATTGAGATATTTAACTCTGTAAGAAGGCTTGGGATTTTACAGCAACTTATAGATGATGAGAGTATTTCTGAAATTATGGTAAATGGACCTGAAAATATTTTTATTGAAAGAAATGGTAAAATACAGAAGTTTGAGGGCAGGATAAATTCTGAGGAAGAACTTGAAGACATAATTCAACAGATAGTAGCAAAGGTAAATCGTACGGTAAATGAGGCAGAACCTATAGTAGATGCTAGACTTACTGATGGTTCAAGAGTCAATGTGGTACTTCCGCCTATTGCACTTGGAGGTGCAGTAGTTACGATAAGAAAATTTCCTAAAATTCCAATGACGATGAAAAGACTACTGGAATTTGAGACATTAACTTCGGAAGCAGCAGATTTTATAAAGATACTTATGGAAACAGGCTGTAATATCATAGTGAGTGGAGGAACATCTTCGGGTAAAACTTCATTTCTAAATGCTCTTGCTGACTACATACCTAAAAAAGAAAGAGTAATAATAATTGAAGATTCAGCAGAATTGCAGTTATTTGGTATACCTAATCTTGTTCGGATGGAAACAAGAAATTCTAATGTGGAAGGAAAGGGAGAAATAGGAATAGGGGATTTAATAAAGTCTTCACTACGAATGAGACCTGACAGAATACTGGTGGGAGAAGTTAGGGATGGGAAGGCAGCAATAATGTTGCTTAATGCGTTTAATACAGGGCATTATGGAGAGTCTACCATTCATTCAAACTCAGCAGCAGATACAGTTTCAAGGCTTGAAACTCTTGTGCTTACAGGAGCTAATATACCTTTAGATGCTGCGAAGAGGCAGATTATATCGGCAATTGACTATATTATATATCTCGGACGGCTTAAAGATGGAAGGAGAAAAGTTTTGGAAATAAGTGAATTATACGAAGATGATACCGGAAACATTGTATTAAATCAGATATTTGAATACGAACCTAACTTAGGGCTTATTAGATGTGGTAATCCTAAGAGAATGTCAAAGTTTGAAATGGCAGGTTTTAGCAAAAATGAATTATTCAAAGTATAAGAGAACTAAGTTAGAATGGATTAAATTAATAGGAATCTGGTCAGCTATATCTACAATTCTTGGAATTCTATTTTATAAGTCAGTTATAGGAATTTTAATAATACTTCCGTTTGGAATAATATTTGAAAAAATAAATAAAAAAAATCTAATCGAAAAACGAAAAAATGAATTGTCAGCTGAATTTGTAGAGTTTTTACAAGTTATTTTGTCATCGCTAAAGGCAGGAACTTCACTTGAGAGAGCTATACTTTCCGCAAGGGAAAGGCTTTACAGTCTATATGATAATACTTCTTTAATAATGTGTGAACTTGTTTCTATGGAAAGTAGTCTTAAAATGAATATCCCGATTGAAGATATTTTATATGATTTTGGAAAGAGAAGTGATGTAGATGATATAAATCAGTTTGCGGAAGTTTGTAAGGTATCAAAAAGGGCAGGAGGAAATCTCATACAGGTTATGGAACATACAATAAGATGTATTATAGATAAAAATGAGATGGAGAGAGAAATACAGGCTTTTATCAGTGGTAAAAAACTTGAAAGTAAGTTTATGACAGCAATTTTACCGGCTATACTTTTGTATATGAATATTTCAATGTCAGATATGATGAAAAGCCTTTATCAGGGGCTTGCAGGGAAACTTATAATGAGTGGAGTGCTGGTAGGTTATGGTTTTTGCTGTTTGTGGTTTGACAAAATAACTGATATAAAGGTGTGAGATGGAAGTATATAAAGCATTTGATAAAAAACAGAAAACAGTAATATTAATATTGATATTTCTAACAGTAATAGGAATTGTGGTAGGGCTAATATATGACAGTCGCCTAAAAAATGAGGAAGTAAAAAAATTTATAAGACCTAACTCTTACGAAAATCCTAAGAACATAAGTTTTGAATTGGAAGTTGACGGTATAGACACAGATAAAAAATTTAATTATATGGGACAGATAGAATCTAAAAAACTTTCAGAGTACGAGATTGATAATTATTTGAATAAGGCTTTAGAAGAAACAGAAAAAAATATGTTTAGAGAAGGGGAAAGTAAGGAAAAAGTTATTACCGGTATAAATATAGAGCCTAAACTACCACAAAATCCTGTAGATATAAGTTTTAGTACAGATGAAAGTGAAGTTTTATTTGAAAATGGAGATATTAATTTTGAACTGGTTAAGGAAAAGAGGAAGGTAATTGTTAAAATATTAACTAGCTACGAAGAGAGGGAAAAGACGAAATATATAGATATTATAGTTTTTCCAAAGATTTTGACAGAGGAAGAAAGACTTAAAAATGCAGTAACAGAAAAGATAAATTTAGCATTAATAAGTGGTGAAAATGAGATTGTTGAAATCCCTAATGAAGTTGAAGGGCATATGGTGAGAGCTTTTTTTCCAAAAAAAGAAATTACAGGAAGTATTGCAGGATTTGCGATTGTTTTAATAATTTGTATTTTTGTAGTATTTAATGAAAATAACAAAAAGAGGATAAAAGAAAGAGAGGAGGAACTGAAAAATGGTTATACAGAATTTGTTGGACGCTTTGTGATTCTTTTAGGTGCAGGACTTGGTATCTTGGCAGTATGGAAAAAACTTGAAAAAGGCTTTACATCAAATAAAAGTTTAAGTGAAGAAATTAGACTTACACTTTGGGAGATAGGTAATGGAAAGACAGAAAGGGAGGCTTATGAGAATTTTGGTAGGAGGATAGGGGGAACACAGTATGCTAAGTTTGTATCGGTAATAAATCAGAGTTTAAAACTAGGCTCTGGGCAGTTACTTAAAAGACTGGAAGCAGAGTCTGAAGCAGCTATGTTTGAAAGAAGGAATAATGCGAAAGTTATGGGAGAGGTAGCGGATACAAAGCTTTTGCTACCTATGATGATACAGCTTGTATTGATTATGTTAGTTATTATGGTACCTGCCCTAATGGCAGTTTGAAAGGAGACCGGTTATGAAAGTTTTAGGAGAAATTAAGCAAAGAGCAAATGATTTTTGTTATGGACTGGAAGTAAAAAAAATGCTTGCAAAAGACAGGATAAAAGAAATTAAAGAAGATAATAGAGGAATTGCTGTAATTGAAATTATTTTGATTTTGGTCATTGTATTAGGTTTGGTATTAATTTTTAGGAATAATCTAAAAACTATGATTGATGAAATTTTCAGTAAGATAAAAGGAAATCAGAAAAAGATTGTAGCTCCATTAAGTTAAAGAAGGAAGGAGAAATAAATGAGAGCGAAAGGAAGTGTTACAATATTTTTATCTTTGGCTCTCATTATTGTCATAGCTCTTGTAGGCAGTCTTTTGGAGTCTGCAAGAGTTACAGTGGCAAGGGAAATTGCTACAGATGATTCATATTTGGCAGTCCAGAATATTTTAGCTGAATACCAGAGAGAAGTTTGGGATGATTATCATGTGTTTTTTGTAGATGCTGCAGAATTAAATGGAGAAGGTGGGGCTATAAAGTATGGAAATTCTTATCTGGATAGGATGTTGCCTAATAAAAATAATGATTATATGGGGGCAAGGGCAGTTTTTACAGAAGTTGGTTTTAATGAAAATATGACGGAGAATAACTGTTATTATTTTGTTAAGCAGGCAGTAGCTTATATGAAGTATAGGGCAGCGGCGAGTATTGGAGAAAAAATGCTTGGCAAGAAAGATATATTAAAAACTACTGAAATTGATGCTATGAGAAAGGCTTTAAAAACAAAGGTCGAGACTGAAAAAAAGATAATAGAAATTGAAAGAGAGAAAAAGAAACTAGAAGAAAAGACATCAAAGATTAAACAGAATGTAAATAAAGTAAAAGGCTTATCTGATGGGAAGGTAGTGGGTGTTAATGAAAATTTGAATATAGTTTCAAATATAGAAAAGGTAGATGTTAAACCAATTAAAAAATCAGAAGCAAAGAAAAAATATAAAGAATATCAGAAAAATTTAGATATGGCCACAAATGAGGGGACAGCCGGAGGTCTTTTAGGAATGTTTTTATCTTCTGGGAAAAGGGTTTCCAAATTACATATAGATAATACTGTTTGGAATGAGATAGAAACAATGGAAAGAGAGAATAAAACTTTGTTAGATGATGGGCTTTTGATACTGTATGCAAAAGAGCATTTTAAGAATTTTTTGTCAAAGAGTGAAGAAAATAATAAAAGAGATGCGTTAAAATATGGGATTGAATATTTGATATCAGGTAAAAATAGTGATGAGGGCAATCTTAGCTCAGTTGCCAACAGAATATTTGGTATAAGAACATTAGTTTGGTATGGCTATCTTCTTACAAGACAGGATAAGGTAGCCGAGGCTGAAGCCATAGCAATTGCCATAGCAGGTGTATTAGCTTTGCCGGCTGCAGTAGAAATAATTAAATTAGGTATAATTATGGGATGGGCAATAGACGAGGCAAGACAAGAAGTAAGAACCTTGTTAAATGGTGGAGAAATACCGATGTTTCCAGGAAATAGCGGTGGAATGAAGTTAAAGTATGAAAATTTTCTGGATTCATTTATTGTTTTAGCTATTAATAATTTGCCTAGGAGAATGGTAAAGCTTATAGAGCAGAATATGAAGGTAAGATATTATAATGGTTTTAGGGCAGATAATTTATATGCAGGTATAACGGGGGAGGTAATGATACAAGTAGAGCCTAGAATATTTAGGCTTGCTATGTTAGATGGGATAGTGCAGAAGAACTTTAGTCATTGGGAATCAAAAATACAGGTTTCACAAAGCCTTTGTAAGGAATAACAGCTGTTACAGACTGTCCATATACGATCAAAGAAAGGAGTTTAGTATTTAAAGAAATAGTCATCTTATAATCTACTATAAATAAAGAATTTTTCTATTATGAAATGAAAGAAGGTTATATAAGTAATATGTTACCCTGATATATTATGTCATTAACAGTCTGAATCCCACAAAAGACAGAATCAAATAGCAAACAATGTCAAATTTCATTCAGGTATATGGACAGTCTGTAACAGCTGAATAAATAAACATTATATAAATGGAGTAAAGAGTGAAAAGGTTAAAGGGAAGTCTTACTATTGAGGCTGCGGTTGCCCTTCCATTATTTATATTGGCAATAAGCCTATTAATATTTTGGACAAAATTTTTACAAACTCAGGCAGAGTTAAATTTGGCAGCAACTGATAAGGCAAGAGAGATGGCAAAATTAGCTTATCTTACAGAAGATGATATAGGTAAAAATCCATTACCTATAGAAATTGCAAAAGGAGAGATTTTAAATGGTACATATTTTGAAAGATGGGCTGTAGCAAGACCATTTACAGGGAATTTGTATTATGGCAAAGAAGGTGGCAATGCTGAAGACAATAGGATAGTTTTTGTTACAAAAAATGGTGAGGTGTATCATACAAGTAATATATGCAGCCATATAAATCTTTCAATAAGAGAAGTTGAATTTAGTTTAGTAGACAAGCTTAGGAATAATGGGGGAGGTAAGTATTATCCCTGTGAATATTGTGCCAGAGGGGGGGTAAATGGAATGGTTTACATCACAAAAGAAGGGAACAGAATACACAAAAATAAAAATTGTATGGGTATAAAAAGGACTGTGGTGGAAATAAGAAAAATAGATGCTAAAGCAAGTGGATATCGTCCCTGTGAAAGATGTGGAAGAATACATGATTAGTGCAGGTCTGTTAGCCTTACTGGCAGTAATTGATTATATGAAAAAAGAAATACATATTTTAGTATTATTACCAGTTACAATTATATGGCTTATAATGCCTATATGGAATGATTCTATAAGTATTTCTTCGATAGTTGCAGCAGGTATACTGATAGGTTTTAGTCTGATCGTAAAACAGGCTTTTGGTATGGCAGATGCTATAGTTTTGTCTTTAATTGCTGTGACAGAGGGAGTATTAGATATGTTGATTATTTTCTTTGTTGCTAATATTATATTTCTTTCATTTACAGTAATAAAGTTTGGATTTAAGCAGAAGAATAGAGAATTTCCCTTTATTCCTTTTATATTTGTAGCATTTATTATGATAAAGGTTATTTTTAGTGAGGGATTATGAAGTTAAAAGGTAGTATGGTAATTGAAGCGGCAATAATTTTTCCCATGATAATTACAGTTATATTTGCACTTATATTTTTGGCATATTATGAGCATGATATAGTTGTCTTAAGAAGTGATATAAGGACTGAACTTATAAAGAATGTCGCAGAAAATATTGATACTGAATGGAAGTTTCCAAAAGAAAATAATGAAAATTTATTTTATTTGTCATACGATGAAATGAAAAGTTATAAATCAGGTGGGAAATATTTTGTATCAGCAAATGCCAGATTTACTATTTTTCCATTTGTATCAGAATATCTTGATAAAGATTTAACAGATGGAAGTTTTGAAGAAGAATATAAGGAGTACCGGCCTTGGCAATTTGTGAGAAGGATGGGAGCTATAGAGGAGTGAGGAGGATGGTTGCAATATGGAAAAATTTAATTATATTCAGGACGGAGGTAAAAATTATTTAAAGTCAGATAGGATAAGTAAAGTGGATTATGTTACAGAAATGCTGATAAAAAATGAAATACCTTCTCTTGCTCCTGCAAGATTTAAAAGTTTGAATGCTGAAAATTATATCTGTTATGATATGAATGGACTTATCTCTATAAGACAAAGTTTTGAAATGAGTAAGCTAACATCAAAGAGGGCAGAGAGTTTTCTTCGCTCAATAATAATGGTATGTAAAGGAATGGAAGAATTTCTGTTACCATTTAACAGACTTATAATAGATGAAACTTATATTTATGAAAATTATAGCAAGAAAGAGGAATTTTATTGGATTTATGGTAATGATGCTACTGAAGGAAGTTTTACCACTTTATTTGAAAGGCTTTTAGATAGAGTGGATTATAAGGATGATAGGGCAGTTAAGATGATGTATTCAATGTATCAAGCAGCAAAAGATAGTGAAGAGATTATGAATAGAGATATTGGTGGGAGCAGTCTTTTTAAGATTAAGGAAAAAGCTGAGGAAATACTAGCTGCACCATATCAAAATCTTGATGCAAGAGCTAAAGAACTAATTATGATGGAAAATAGGCAGACAATGAAGGAAAAGTTTGCATATGAAATAGATGCTAAGGAAGATATTCATGAAGAAAATAAAGAGGTGAGGTTAGATATAGAAAAACAAGAATTAAAAAAAGAAAAAATTAATCATAAAAAGATAGTTAAAGAGAAAGCAGTCAAGGACAAAATAGTTAAGGATAAAATAGTTAAAGGAAAGATTATAGATAAAAAATTTGATGTAAAATCAAAGTTTAAACAAGTATGGGATTATTTGAATGCAGATATTGGAAGTAAGGCGATAAAGGAAGAAAATATGGTGGTAGCAGTAGAGGAAGAAATGCCTTATAATGTAAGAGAGGTGAAAAGCAGAACTGTAGAAAAACGAGAAGTCGAGTATAATCCTACAACCCTGCTTACAGGAGCTATGATTGGAAATGGTATTTATTGTTTAAAATCTGAAGAGTTAAATGATGAGAATATACTGCTTACCGAATTTCCATTTTTTATTGGAAAATCGGAAGAAAATACTAATCATAGGATAGAAGACAGTACGGTAAGCAGATTTCATGCTAGAATTGATAAGGAAGAGGATGAACTTTGGCTTACAGACCTCAACTCTACAAATGGTACTTTTTTAAATGGAATTAGAATGATACCATATGATAGAGTGAGGGTTAGCAAAGGGGATTCAGTAGTTATATCGAGAAAAAGATATGAACTTAGATATATGGGTTAACTTATATTGTATTTTTCAGGCTAAAGTTTTATACTAGGAGAGGTATGTATGAACTTTGGAGGTTGAAAATGAAAAAGATAGTTTTAACTGGTGGGGGAACAGCAGGTCATGTTACTCCCAATATTGCACTTATTCCGGAATTGAAAAAGGAAGGTTATGAGATTCATTATATAGGTTCTTACGATGGTATGGAAAGAGCCATGATTGAAAATCTTGGTATTAACTATGTGGGAATATCTTCCGGAAAACTGAGAAGATATTTGAGTGTTAAGAATTTAACGGATCCATTTAGGGTATTGAAAGGTTTTAATGAGGCTGTGAAGATATTGAAACTTATTAAGCCTGATGTAGTATTTTCTAAGGGTGGATTTGTGACGGTTCCGGTAGTATTTGCTGCTAAGAAATGTAAAATTCCGGCAATTATTCATGAGTCTGATATGTCGCCGGGACTTGCCAACCGGCTTTGTATACCTAAAGCAGATTATGTTTTAGCTAATTTTCCGGAGGCACTGGCAAAATTGCCTAAAGATAAGGGAGTTCTCTCAGGAACTCCCATAAGAGGGGAGCTTTTTAAGGGGGACAGAGAGAAGGGACTTAGTTTCTGTGGTTTTACAGGTGAAAAACCTGTTCTTTTGGTAGTAGGAGGAAGTCTTGGTGCTTTAGCTGTAAATGAGGCTGTAAGAAAAATACTTGCAAGGCTCACTGAGAAGTTTGATGTAGTACATCTTTGCGGTAAGGGAAAGTCTGATGAAAGTTTGAGAGAGGTGAAAGGGTATGTTCAGTTTGAATATGTAAGTGAGGAGATGAAAGACATATTTAAAATTACAGACTTAGCCCTTTCAAGAGCTGGAGCAAATGCAATCTGTGAACTTTTGGCTTTAAGAATTCCTAATATCCTTATACCTCTTTCTGCTAAGGCAAGTCGTGGTGATCAGATTTTAAATGCAGATTCTTTCAAAAAGCAGGGATTTTCAGAGGTACTTAGTGAAGAGGATATAACAGAAGAGGGATTGTTAGATTTAATTTATAGGACTTACGAGAATAGGTCGGAATATATACATAATATGGAAATGAGTTCCCAGACGGACTCAATTAAAATAATTATGGATTTAATTCGAAAATTAACAGAAAATAAGAAATAATAAAAATGGCTATTACCCCATAGATAAAATGGAGGTAATAGCCTAATATATTATTTTAAAGAATAAATTTTACTAAGTAATGTACAGATTGTGACAGAGAAATTTGGCTTGTAGTACAGCTTAAGCAGTTTAACATTTTTATAAAAGAGCATTGATGTTTTTGGCTATCTCACAAGCTTCACCATCTTCATAAACACACTGGGTCCAAGCAATATTACAGGTATCATTCTCATAGCGAGGTATTATATGTACATGAAAATGGAATACAGTCTGTCCTGCGGCTTCACCATTATTTTGCAAAATATTTACACCATCGCAGTTCAGAAATTTTTTTAAAGCGATTGCAATTTTTCTAGCAAGTATAAAAGCCTTTTCTACATAGATGTCTTCAAGTTCAAAAATATTTGCAGCATGAGATTTAGGGAGGATTATAATATGCCCCTTATTAGCAGGAGCGGCATCCATAATTGCCCTTAAATATTCATCTTCATATACAGTGTTGGTAGGAATGTCTCCGGCTGCCAGTTTACAAAATATGCAATTTTCGTCTTTCATAATTCGTCCTTTCTGTTAAATTATTCCTTGTGAAACTGAAATATGGTATCAAACATCCTAAGAGTTTTAAAGTTGCCTTTTGCAGCTAAATCTCCGGACATAAAGGCTTTTTGAAAGGTAATTTTGCCGGAAACTATATCATTAAGCACTTCACTCTTAGTTCTTGATGCAACATCCGTTTCAGCAAGAGTGCCATAGTAGCATTTAAGTTCTTCTTTGTCTACCTCTATGATGATGTTTTTTGCCAGATCCGACAATTCTATTGAGTAGGTAGCTTTAAAATCTTCCTGTGGCGTGAAATGATTTCTGAATTGTTTAATCAAATCGTTATGGTCGTTTCCGTCATTTCCAAGCATTTCTCTAAACATCTGTGAAAGTTCTTCAATGTCTTCTTTTTGTTTTTTGACATAATTGTCATTAGAAACATAGACAGAAAGCTGTTCACTTTCTTGAGGAGTTAGCGGAAGATTGCTACCGACTACGGTATTACTTCGGATAGTAAATTCGCTTGAAGGAAAAACGGTAATATTTTGATTAATAGCCCTGTAAAGATCTTCAGCAAGCCGTTCTATTCGCCTTGCATATTGTCCGTTTAATTCAAACTCTGTATGATCTTCAACATAGGCACTTATTCCCTGACAAATATTTCCGCCAAGAATTTTCCATGCCCTTACAAGGTTAAGATAAGAATCATCTTCACCAAATGCGGTTGAAGTGACAACAGGCATCATAAAAAGTCCTGAAATTTTAGATTTATCGCCATAGAGCCAACAGGAATCTAAAAATTGGAGCATATACCCCCCGATTCCGTACCACTCAAGACTTGATGCAAGTATAATACCGTCAGCCTCCTTAAGCGTTTTTGGTAGCATACTAATACTGTTTTTTTCTTCGTAGAGGTTATAACGTTTGACCTGTACCCTAAGTTCTGTGAGAACCTCCGTTATTTTGTCACATACATAGATTGTGGGATCTTCTATTAGTCCCCTCCCACCATAATAAATGTTAATATTCATGCCCAATACCTTCCTGATTATATGAATGTTCAGTTATAGCAAGACCGATTAGAAAACCGGCTATAAGTCCGCCAAGATGTGCTACATTATCAGTAGTTGAGTTTATAAATCCTGCATAAAGACTAAAAATAGCAAACAATATAATCTGTCTTTTAGAAATTGTTTTAAGTTTATTTTTGCATTTTACAACTGAAGCTACAGAAGCTCCAATCAGAGCAAAAATTGCACCCGAAGCCCCAAGTGAAACAATTTCCTTGCCAATTATCATATTATAAGACAAAGAGGTTATGCTTGCAAGGATTCCACCAAGAAAATAAACAAAATTAAAGCGAATCCGTCCCTCAACGCTTTCATACCTCTGTCCTATTATAAAAAGGATAAGCATATTGTTTAAGAGGTGATTTAAGTCTGCATGAAGAAACATTGAAGTAAAAATGCGATAATATTCACCATTAAATTTAATAGCCATCCACGAATTATCAAAATTCGATATTATGTCAATACCATTTTGCAGTAAAAACATATTTAAGATTATGTAAATACCTACATTCAGTCCAATTAAAATATATGTTATCAAATAAACTCTCCTTTTTTTAGATTATGTTTCCCAATATACCAAAATAATCTGTGGCTTGCAAGGTAGGGAAAAATTTTTGATTGTATTTTGCTTAATAAATACATATAATAGTTTGTAGCTTTATTATAATAAAATATATTTGATAGAAGGTTAGTGTGATGGTTGAGAAAATTTTTGAAAAAATTGAAACGAAAAAAAGATATTGTCTACTTATTTATACATTGATTTTTCTTGTAACTTTTTCGATAATGTTTATTACTTTTATCATAAAAGGAAGAAGTTTTATATGGCAGGAAGATGGATATACACAGCACTTAAAGACACTGATGTATATTCACAAGTATTATGTGGGTGCATTTACATCAGGTGAGTTTCCAAGTTACGATTTTAATTTGGGGCTTGGAGGAAATATATTTACAGTTTTAACTTATTATGGATTTTTTGATCCGATTAATATTTTATCTGTTTTAGTTCCGCTGAAATATACAGAATATTTATACAGCTTTCTGATTATGCTTAGAGTATATTTATCAGGTCTTACATTTATATTGATGTGTATTTATTTTGGAAAAAAGAAAACCTATTCTATTATAGGAGCATTAATTTATATAAGTACAACCTATGTGCTTTATATAGGAATTAAGCATCCGTTCTTTTTAAATCCGATGATATATCTTCCGATTTTAATAGTTGGTTTAGATAAGATTTTACAGAAAAAAAAGCCTTATTTATTTATCTTTGGAATTTCATTTTCAGCATTGAGCGGATTTTATTTCTTATATATGATGTCAATTATGCTTTTTTTGTATGCAAATATAAGATTTTTTAAATTATATAAGGAATCAGAAAAAAAGATAAAAGAATATGTGAATGCTGTACTTAGAACGATTCTTTGGTATTTATTAGGAATTGGACTTGCAGGAGTAGTATTTTTTCCTAATCTTATAGCCTTTTTAGAAAGTAATCGTATAGCCAAGATCGAAAGTTTTTACAGCATTTTAGATTTTGCTTATTTTAAAAATATGCTTTCATTGTTTTATGCTAGAGGCGGTGATTATAATTTCAGTATCTCTTCTCTGATATTTTTTACATTGATTATAGTGTTTTTTAAGTATAGAAAGACCGAAAAGGCTTTGCTTTGTATGACTGCACTTTCTATTGTAGGCTTGGGAGTACCACTCTTTGGAAAATTGATGAATGGTTTTTCTTATCCGTCAAATCGCTGGATGTTTGGAACAGGACTGTTGCTTGCTTATCTTTTTGTAGATACTATAGATGAAATCTTAGAAAGAAAGCATGATAAGATTATATTCAAGATATTAGTAGTGGCAAATGTCTTGTATTTAGTAAGATTTGTTATTAATTTAAGTCCATATCAGATTTTGGGAATAGTACTTGTAGATATTTCTTATTTTTTGATTTATCATTTGAAAATCAGAGTTGTTGCCCTTACAGTGCTGATTATTGTGAATGCAGGTTTTGTCGGGGCTATGACACATTTTGTTGCTGAATATTCAGAAGATTATAAAAAGTATGGAAATTATGCTAAATATGAGGACAGTCAGGAAAGTTATTTAAAAAATTTTGAGAACAAAAATAATAAAGAATTTTCTAGGGTAGATGGAAACAATTTTAGTGTGAATCAGGCATTTATAGCAGGAGTTCCAAATTCGACTCTGTATTTTAGCATTATTAATCCGTATATTATAACATTTTTTAATGAACTTCAGATTGCCAATAATAAGGCTAAGATTTATTTACTTGGAACTGATGGAAGAGCAGTGACAGGAAGTCTTATTTCAAATAAGTATTTTATTGCCAAAGATAAGGATAAGGGTGAAGTTCCTTATGGATATTTTTTGAAAAATGTGGATAAAAAATATAGTATTTATGAGAATAAAAATTTTCTTCCTTTTGGCTATACTTATGATAAATATGCTACCTATGATGAAGTAAAAGATAAGTTCTCTCTAGATAAAGAGGCTAATATGCTTGATATGGTGTATTTAGAGGAGGATGTGCCTAATATAGAAAAGGTTGGGCTACAAAATTATTATACAGAAGTTCCTTATAAGATAAAGGCAGATGAAGGAATACAGTACCGGTCTAAAGAATATTTGGATTTTGACAGTAATAAGGATGAAGAACAAAAAAGTGATAAAAACAAGGATATTAATGCTGAAGATGAGGTTAAGAAATACTTAAAATTTTTGTTTGAAGTAGATAAGAAAAATGAGGCATATTTATACCTTGATTCAATATTACTTGATGATAATTATTCTATTGCTAAAATAAGTTTGCAGGCAAGCAAGGTAAGTAAAAAAGACTTGGTACGGAGTAAGAAATCTGTTTCATATTTTGATAGAAACAGCTTATTATTTAATCTTGGAAATGCAAATAAAAAGAAAAAATGGACTAAGATAAACTTTGATTTAAACTTATTATATCCTATTTCGGATATTAAGATTTTATCAGTTCCTTTAGGTGATTTTGCAAAAAAGATAAATAAACTAAAAGAGGACAGGCTGGAGAATGTAAAATTCGAAACAAATAAGGTATCAGGTTCTATAAAACTTACAAGGTCTAAAATACTGACAATGAGTATACCGTATGAACATGGCTGGAGGGCTTATGTGGATGGAAAAGAAACACCTATCCTAAGAGGAAATTATATGTTTTGTTGCCTTGCCTTAGATAAAGGTGAACATAAAATAGAACTTATATACAAGACTGAGGGAGGCAGAGCATCGGCTATGTTATCGGGGCTTAGTTTAATGGTACTTATAGCCATGATAGGGATGGATTTGAGGAGGAAAAAAGATGTTGGTATCAGTAATAATACCATGCTATAACGAAGAGGCTGTACTTAATCTTTATTACAAAGAAATGGACAGGGTTACAGGAATTTTGTCAAACTATGATTTTGAGATGATTTTTGTAAATGACGGCTCAAAAGACAGCACTCTAAGCATATTGAAACAGCTTGCTAAAGAGGATGAAAGAGTAAAATTTATCTCACTTTCAAGAAATTTTGGTAAAGAGTCGGCTATGTATGCCGGTTTAAAAAATGCCAAAGGAGATTATGTAGTACTCATGGATGCAGACTTACAGCATCCACCTGCAACTTTGGTAGAAATGCTTAGAATTGCGACCGAAGAAGGCTATGATTCAGTTGCTACAAGGAGGATGACAAGGAAAGGAGAACCGCCAATCCGTTCATTTTTTGCAAGACAGTTTTATAAGCTGATGAATAAAATATCTAATGCAGATATTGTAGACGGGGCTATGGATTATCGCTTGATGAGTAGAGATTTTGTAGATTCTCTTCTTAGAATGAGTGAATACAGCAGGTTTTCAAAGGGACTGTTTGGATGGGTAGGATATAAGACTAAATGGGTTGCTTATGAAAATGTTGAGAGGGCAGCCGGCGAAACTAAATGGAGTTTTTGGAAACTTCTCTTATATAGTATAGAGGGAATAGTTGCATTTTCAACAGCACCGTTAAGTATTTCGGTATTTTTAGGAATGTTGTTTGCATTTTTTGCGTTTATAGGGTTAATTTTTGTAGTGATTAGAGCAGCACTTTATGGAGATCCTGTCGCAGGCTGGCCGTCAATGGTAGCGATAATTTTATTTATGGGAAGTGTACAGCTTGTTTGTCTGGGAATACTTGGAATTTATTTGTCAAAAATATATTTAGAAGTAAAGAAACGCCCTATTTTTATCTGCTCTGACAGTAATATAGAGGATATTAGACTATGAATAAAATAAAAGGATTATTTGATGCGAGTATGATAAGGTTTATAATTGTAGGAATTATAAACACTATTATCGGAATGGCAATAATGTTTGGGATGTACAATATATTCGGCTTTGATTATTGGATTTCCTCAGCAAGCAACTATGTATTGGTAAGTATCTTAAGCTATTATTTAAACAAACATTTTACATTTAAGAATAAAGAAAAGTCATTGATTCAGGTTGTAAAATTTGCAATTAATATTGCAGTCTGCTATGGCATAGCGTACGGCATTGCTAAACCGCTTACAATATCAGTATTATCAGGCTATGACCTTAAGTTTCAGACTAATGTGGCAATGTTGGTAGGAATGGTATTTTTTACCGGTTGCAATTACTTTGGACAGAGATTTTTTGCGTTTAAGACAAAGTGTGAATAATATAAGTGAAAATTTTTAAAAGTACAGCTGAAGTACTTGTATTTAAGTAATAATTGAGGTAAAATATAGATGTTTGTTAGTTGATTATATAATTGTTCTTAGGGAGAACAATTTAAACACTTTTTTTGGGCAGAAACAGGGGAGTGCTTTGTTTCTGCCTACTTTTGGCTAATAGGGAGGTATGATGAAGAGTAGGCTGCAATTAATTGTGGTTCTGCTTTTTGTTGGGATAGCTGGATTAATTTTTGTGTTTTCAGGTAAAAATGTTGAAAACCCATCAGAGTTAGAGGTTGTAGAAAGTGAAGAAGAACAGGAGATTTCAAAAGTAGATATAAACTCATCTGTTAATGAAAAAACTGAACTTCAACAAGAAGAAATTGTAGAAAAATTGCAATCTAAGATATTTGTACATATCTGTGGAGAAGTGAAGAAAGAAGGTGTGTATCAAGTTGAGTCAGATGCAAGAATTGTGGATGCAATAAATGCAGCTGGAGGGCTTACCAATAAAGCTGCAAGCTATGGCATCAATCAAGCTGAAAAGCTAAAAGATGGCATGCAGATTTATGTTCCATCAAAAAAAGAGATAAAAAAAGAGATAGAAAAAACAGTTAGGAATGGACAGGCTTTGCCAATCTCTTCTTCACAACGCAGTTCTTCTGAAAATGTACAGGGAGATCTTATAAATATAAATTTTGCATCGAAAGAAGAGTTAATGAAAATTAAAGGGGTAGGAGAGGCAAAAGCTGTACTTATAATCAATTATAGGGAAACGAATGGAAGTTTTAAAAATATAACAGATTTAATGAAAATTAAGGGAATTAAACAGAAGTTTTTTGATAAGATAAAAGACAATATCTGTGTCTAGTAAATAATTTGAGACATAGTTAGAAAGGGTGACATATTATGGCAAGAAAAGTTCTTGTTGTAGATGATGAGAAGCTCATTGTTAAAGGAATTAGATTTGGACTTGAGCAGGATGGCATGGAAGTAAGCGTTGCTTATGATGGAGAGGAAGCCCTTGAAATGGTTAAAACAGGGAGTTATGATATTATACTTTTAGATTTAATGCTCCCTAAAATGAATGGATTTGAGGTATGTCAGCATATTAGGGAATTTTCTGATGTTCCTATAATTATGTTGACTGCAAAAGGTGATGATATAGATAAGATAATGGGACTTGAATACGGGGCGGATGACTATATGACAAAGCCTTTCAATATCCTAGAAGTAAAGGCTAGAATAAAAGCAATCCTTAGAAGAAATGAAAAAAATAAAGTAGTGAAGGAGTCTTCAGGAAAGACACTTTACGGTGAGCTTGGAATTGATTTTGAGGGGCACAGGGTATATATAAAAGAAGAAGAGATTAATCTTACTGCGAAAGAATTTGATCTTTTGGAATTGCTTATAAAAGATGAAAATAAAGTATATTCAAGGGAAAAACTCCTAAACATAATTTGGGGTTCTGATTATCCGGGGGATGTAAGAACTGTAGATGTCCACATTAGAAGACTTAGGGAAAAAATAGAAGAAACTCCGGGAGAACCAAGATATATCCATACTAAATGGGGGGTGGGTTATTATTTTAAAAATTAATCCGTTCATCCAGCTTATAAAAAGTCTAAAATTCCAAGGATTTATGGTTGTATTTTTGGTAACATTATTATCTCTAATTGCGTATTCAAATATTTTAATGGCATCATATGATAAAAATTCTTACGAAACAAGGCTTTCTATAATTAGGGAATATGGTGTTACCATAGCTAATAATTTAAGTGTTCCGGGAGTGATTAATAAAGATACTATTACTGACTTTGAATCTGAAATAAAATATTTTTCTAATATGTACGATGGAAGAACGCTTGTCATTGACAAAAATCTGAGAGTACTTTTTGACACTTTTGGACTTGAAAAAGATAAGACTCTTATTTCAGAAGATGCTATCGCAACTCTTGGAGGTAAGGAAAGCATATATAGAAATAGGATAAAAAACTATGTGGAGCTTATATTGCCAATAAACAATCAAAATGATAAATCTGTTATTGGAATGTTAGTATTTAGTTTCTCGTTAAAAGCACCATCATCAATAGGAGAGAAACTTTCTTATACTGCAATTACGATTCTTGTAATTATTGCTACTATAGCTCTTATTATAGCTTTTGTGTATGCTTTTGGTATTTCAAAAGCCTTAAATAAACTTTCTTTAGAAATAGATAAAATTACTGATGGGAATCTTGATGAAATTAGTTATGCATATGGATATACAGAATTAGAAAATATTTCGGTTTCATTTAATAAGATGTTAAGCAAGGCTAAAAAATTAGAAGGAAGCAGGCAAGAATTTGTATCAAATGTTTCTCATGAATTAAAAACGCCTATGACTTCGATGAAGGTATTAGCAGATGCACTGTTAAGTCAACCGGATGCAAGTATTGAAATGTATAAAGAATTTATGATGGATATCAATAATGAAATAGAGCGTGAAAATACCATAATAAATGATTTGCTTTCTCTTGTAAAATTTGAGAAAAAGGCTGAGAGCATAAATATTAAAACAACTGATTTAAATGAATTGCTTGAACAGATTTTAAAAAGGTTGAGACCGATTGCAGTTAAAAACCATGTTGAACTGGTTTTTGAAAGTTTTAGATCAGTAAGTGCAGAGGTTGATGAAGTAAAACTTTCATCTGCAATTTCAAATCTTATTGAGAATGCTATAAAATATAATAAAGAAGATGGTTGGGTAAGGGTTTCGTTGAATGCAGATCATAAATTTTTCTTTATAAAAATAGTTGATTCAGGAATAGGAATACCGGCAGAATTTCAAGATCAGATATTTGAAAGATTTTATAGGGTAGATAAGGCAAGAAGTAGAGGTACAGGAGGTACAGGTCTTGGTCTTTCAATTACTAAAAGCGTAATTATGATGCACCATGGAGAAATCCGTCTTTATAGTAAGGAAAATGATGGTACAACTTTCACTATAAGAATACCGTTAAGTTATATTCCTCCCAAAAAATACAAAGACAAAAAGAAGGGTGGTGGATTAAAGCTTGTCAGGTTATAAATTTTCAAAGTTTTTTTTCAGTATATGTTTGTTGTGGATTATTTTAGATCTGGTAGGCTGTAAGATGTCTACACAGGATAACTTAATGACTGATGATAAAAATTATTATAAAATTTATTACGTCAATAATTTGGAAGATAAATTAGTTACTGAGGATTATTTTGCCAAAGAATCGAATATTGATAGGCTTGTCTATGAGCTTGTTGGTAAACTTACTGATGTACCTGAAGGTATAAATTTAAAAAAGTCAATACCTGATGAGATACAAGTGAAAGATATAAAGAGAAATGGAGAAGTTTTATCCATTAATTTTTCTGAAAATTATAATCAGCTTTCCGGAATTTCAGAGATATTAAGAAGGGCAAGTGTAGTTAAGACTTTATGCCAGATAGATGGTATAAGTAAAGTAGAGTATACTGTTGAAAATCAGCCTTTGATGTACTCAGAAGCAAATCCTGTAGGAGCTATGGCAGGAGAGGATTTCATAGATAATACAGGTGGTGAGACTACATATTACCAGACGGTGCAAGTAAGTTTATATTATACAGATTTAAAAGGTAAGAAACTGTTTAATACAAGACATAATGTGGAATTTGATGGCACTATTTCTCTAGAAGAACTTGTGATAAGACAACTTTTGGCAGGACCACTGGAAAATGACAAATTGTCACCGGTTTTGCCTGCTGGAACTAAAATAAACAAAGTAAGCTTTAAGGATGGAATCTGTTATGTGGATTTTAGTGAAGAGTTTCTTGAAGGTTGTGATGGAGTTGCAGATGAGGTAGTAGTATATTCTATTGTAAATTCACTGACGGATATAGGAAGTGTTACTAAAGTTCAATTTTGGATAAATGGTAAGCCAATAGGATATTATAGGGAAATTGTGCCTATAGATTTGCCGGTTGAAAGGAAGTTTGATATTATTGCTGAAAGTTAAAAGACCTTTGATAGTGATGGCATTAATTCTTATATTAATATTTGTAATCTATGATAGAATAATGCCATCTTTAAATGTAGAATATGTTGGAAAAGTAATGAAATTATATGGTAGGGTGACCGGAATTAAAGGTTATGATAGGAAATTTGGAGAAAAAACTTTTAGACTTAGGGTAGAAGATGGACCTAAAGAAATTCCTAAATTTTTTGTTAAGATAAAAGAGAATAGATTGTTTACAGCTTGTGGTATTAGCAGTAGAGAATGTAATGAAGGTGATAAGAAACTTGACAATCTGATCTATGGTAGGAATATAAGATGTAAAGGTAAATTTGAAAAATTTGATGCCCCAGTTAATCCCGGTGAGTTTGATTCGAAAACATACTATGCCAATTTAGGGATTATAGGTAATCTAGAGGCTGATGAAATAATTATATTAAGAGAAGGTTTTTCTGTAAATGGCTATTTTCATAAAATAAATTCATCTATTTCTGAAAAATATCACAAAATATTAGGAAGTCAAGCTGCAGGTAGCTTATCTGCAATGATTTTAGGAGATAAGAGTAATTTAGATGAAGAAATAAAAAAACTTTATCAGGACAATTCAATAAGTCATCTTCTTGCAATATCCGGCTTACATATTTCATTGGTTGGAGGAGCCATCTATCTGTTCTTAAAAAAACTCAAGATTAGTTTTTATTTTCCACTATTTTTCGCTAGTGCCACCTTAGTTCTTTATGGAATTTTTACAGGTTTTTCTGTTTCAGCTGCTAGAGCTATAATTATGATGTGTATCTTTTTCTTTTCATTTATTATTGGAAAAAGTTATGATTTGCCTAGTTCTCTAAGTCTTGCTGCTATTATCATTATGTTTTTTAATCATAAAGTTATTTATCAAAGTGGATTTCAGCTTTCTTTTCTTGCTGTAATAGGGATATTTTATATAATGCCGGAACTTATGTATATATGCAATTTGCAGAATTATAATCAAAAAGGAATTAAAAAGGTAGGATATTTTTTTCTAAGCTTGGTTTTTTGCTCTTTAAGTGTTAATATTGCAACTTTACCGGTGATTTTATTGAATTTTTATGAAATTTCTCTTGTGGGAATATTTTTAAATATAATAGTTATACCTCTTATGTCGGTGTTGGTAATAACAGGGCTGTTTGGTGGTTTTATAGCATTAATTTCTGAAACTGTAGGAGGCTTTATCTTAGGAGCATCATATTATATTTTGAATTTTTATACTTCCCTTTGCAGAGTTGGTGATACTTTTGTTTTTCTTAGGTTGATTTTAGGAAAACCTGAGAAATGGCAGGTTTTTATCTATTATTTACTCTTATTTATTTTATTTAGTAGCTTGTCTTTAAGGAGAAGGACAGAGCAAATAGAAAAACTAAAAAACAATTCTAAAATTAAATTCAATCATTTTAGACATATATTGTTTACGTTTGTGAGCTTAGCTTTCAGTTTTGCTATTCTTACATATAGGTTGGAAGAATTTTCAATTAATATGTTAGATATTGGTCAGGGAGACTGTTTTGTAATACATGACGGATCTAAAAATGTATATATATCAGATTGTGGTAGTACAACAGTGGATGAAGTGGGGAAAAAGAGGCTACTTCCGTTTTTGAAATCAAAAGGTTGGAGTAAGGTAAATACTATTTTTGTTTCACACATGGATAAGGATCATGTCAATGGAGTAAACGATCTGCTTAATTGTCCTGAAATAGATGTAGAGAGAGTGGTTATATCAGTTAGCTATAAATCAAAAAAGCTTAATTGTGAAGAACTTAACAAATTAAAAAAGTTAACTAAAAATAGGAATATAAGCTTGCTTTATATGAAAAAAGATGATGAGATTAAAGAAAATGGAGTAAAATTTAGATGTCTTTATCCTAAGGGAGATGAAGTTATTGAAGATCAGAATGAAGCATCTATAGTTATGCGTATGGAATATAAAAATATATCTGTTTTATTTACAGGTGACATTGCTAGCAGGACTGAAGAAGAGGTTATGAAATATAGTGATGAAAAAGAACTTAATTGTGATATTTTGAAAGTTTGTCATCATGGAAGTAAAAATTCCTCTTTACCGGAGTTTCTACGTATAGTGGATCCTAAGATGTATATGATAAGCTGTGGTCTTATGAACAGATACGGGCATCCTCATAAGGATACACTTGAAAGAATGGTAGAAGAGGGTGGAAAGATACTTAGGACAGACCATATGGGATATGTTGAGATAACATTAAATAAGAGCAAAATTTCTGCAAAGTATAATTCAAAAGACCTGTCAGGAAAAGAATATTTACCGACTAAAGAATGTGATTGCGAAGATTGCACAAAGTTAAAAGTAAATACACATTTTAAATAAGATAAAATGGGTAGATAAGGTGATATCATCAAATATTTGCAAAATATCGTAATTAATAAAACTTGAAAAATTATTTTTTTTTTAGTATAATATTTTAGTAGAAAGAACAAACAGCTTATAAAGCCTGGAATGTTCGATAATTTCTGACATTTTGAACCTACATGACTGAAAAAGGGATTCCTATATTTATATTCTGATGTCAAGCCTCAATTTATAGTGGAAGGCAGATGGTATGTGCGGTTGCCCACCTAGTAAAAGCTAGGAGTCAAAAGTCAGGAACCGGCATTTTGGGCTTTTTTTTAGCTTAATTAATTATAAAGTGGAAAAGTGCTTGAAAATGGTTTCAAAATGAGTTATTATTATATAAAGGAAATGAAAATGTAACCAAGGAGGCTATTATGAAAAAAATAAATAAGTTTATGTTAGTCATAATAATGTTATTTTTCATTTGTTGTACACAATATGATAAGGCCTATGCTGATAGTGCAACAATTGAAAATGAAAATGATGGTACAGTTAAATTAGTTTATAATAATGAATATGATGTGAAAGTTAAATTAATTGTGCAGCTTACAGGTGGAACACAATATAAGTACGATATTCCAAAGGGAAGTGTTGACATAAAAATTCCTATGACGCAGGGGAATGGAGAGTATAAGTTCATTCTTTGCAGAAATGTTTCTGGTACGAAGTATGCAGTTATGCAGACAGTAAGTGTTACACAGTCGCTTTCCAATGATAATGCAGCGTACCTTTCATCAAATTATATAATAGACTGGGATAGAACTAATGTGGCAATTAAAAAAGCACAGACATTGGCAGGTAAGGGAAGTGATAATGATAAAATTAAGTACATTTATGAATTTGTAGTGAAAAACTATTCTTATGACAATGCAAAAGCTAAGAATATAAATGATATAGCTAAAACAGCAGCTTATATTCCTGATGTTACTAAGGTGTATAATGCAAAAAAGGGTATTTGTTATGATTATTCAGTACTTATGGCAGCGATGCTTAGAAGTGTAGGAGTGCCTACTAAGGTTGTTACAGGTTATACACCTAATGCCGAAGTATATCATGCTTGGAATAATGTATATGCTAATTCTAAATGGAATGTTATGGATACTACCTATGATGCACAGATGTATAGAGCAAAACAGAAATATTCTATGTATAAGAATTTTAGTGATTACAAGGATGTAGTTTATACTTATTAATTTAATGATTAAAATCCCATAAATGGACATTTTGATATGTGTTCGTTTATGGGATTAATCTTTATTTAAATTTGAAACTTCTTCGAAATTGCCTATTAATCAAAAAAATATTTAAATTCCATTGTATGTTTTTCGTAAAAGGTTTATAATAGAATGTGGGACAGAACGAATTGATTTATATAAATTTACTATAATTGTTTTTCCCAAAATATTTTATAAAATTTAATTTTTAATATAGTTTGAAAGGAGTAAAAGTCATGTCATTTATTGATCAAATCAAGGCTAAAGCAAAATCTTCAAAAAAGGTAATAGTTCTTCCTGAAAGTGAAGATATGAGAACCTTAGAGGCTGCTGATGCTGTCCTTAAAGAGGGGATTGCAGAACTTGTTCTTCTTGGAAAAGAGGAGAAAATATTAGAGGATGCTAAGAAGGGCGGATTTGATGTAACCGGTGCTAAGATAATAGATCCGGAGAAGAGTGAGAAATTGGATACTTATGTAGCAGGTTTAGTGGAACTTAGAAAAAGTAAAGGTATGACAGAAGATGAAGCTAGAAAAATACTTACTTCCAGTAATACATATTTCGGTGTAATGATGATTAAGATGAAGGATGCAGACGGTCTTGTTTCAGGAGCATGCCATTCTACTGCAGATACTTTAAGGCCAAGTCTTCAGATTCTTAAAACTAAACCCGGAACAAAGTTAGTTTCATCATTTTTTATAGTAGAAGTCCCTAATTGCGATATGGGAGAGAATGGTACTTTTGTATTCTCAGATTGTGGACTTAACCAAAATCCTAATGCTGAAGAGCTTGCGGCAATTGCGAAGTCATCAGCAGAATCATTCAAGGCTTTGGTTCAGGCAGAACCAAAGGTAGCTATGCTTTCATATTCTACTATGGGTTCAGCTAAACATGATGATGTTACTAAAGTGCAGGAGGCTACTAAGATTGCTAAGGCTGAAAATCCTGAACTTGCTCTGGATGGAGAACTTCAGCTTGACGCCGCACTTGTAGCATCAGTTGGAGAATTTAAAGCTCCAGGAAGTAAGGTTGCAGGTCATGCGAATACACTTATTTTCCCAAATCTTGATGCCGGAAATATTGGATATAAATTAGTTCAGCGTCTTGCAAAGGCTGAAGCATACGGACCTCTTACACAGGGAATTGCAGGTCCTGTAAATGATCTTTCAAGAGGTTGCTCAGCAAGTGACATAGTAGGAGTGGTTGCAATAACAGCTGTACAGGCTCAGATGTAACAAAATCTGGAATGATTAAATAAATATAAAGGGGTATTTTTTATGAAAATTTTAGTACTTAACTGTGGAAGTTCTTCTCTTAAGTATCAGTTCATTGATATGGAGACAGAAGAGGTAATAGCAAAGGGACTTTGTGAGAGAATAAGTATTGACGGTTCTATGCTTACACATAAGGCTGTAGGTAAGGAAGATTTTGTGCTTAAACACGATATGCCTAACCACACTGTAGCAGTTAAACTTGTTATGGATGCTCTTATAGATAAAGAGCATGGAGTAATTTCTGATGTTTCTGAGATAGCAGCGGTAGGACATAGGGTACTTCATGCAGGAACGGTTTATAGCGACCCTGTTGTCGTAACTGAGGATGTTAAGAAGGTTATCAGGGATTGTTTTGACCTTGGACCTCTTCACAATCCTGCTAACCTTATGGGAATTGAAGCTTGCGAAGAAGCTATGCCGGGCACACCTAATGTTGCAGTATTTGATACCGGTTTCGGTATGGTTATGCCTCCTAAGGCTCATATGTATGCTATTCCTTATGAATATTATGAGAAATATTCCATCCGCCGTTATGGTTTCCATGGAACCAGCCACAAGTTTGTTTCTGCTGAGACAATAAGATTTGGAGAACTTCCTGAGGGGCATAGAAAGGTTATAGTTTGCCATCTTGGAAATGGCTCTTCAATTTCAGCGTCAATAGATGGAAAGTGTGTAGACACCTCAATGGGACTTACTCCGCTTGAAGGACTTATTATGGGTACAAGATCAGGAGATATAGATCCTGCTGTTATCCAGTTTATAGCAAATCATGAGAATAAGAGCATTGATGAAATTCTTAATCTTCTCAATAAAAAATCAGGAGTATTAGGTCTTTCAGGTGTATCAAGTGATTTTAGGGATATTGATAAGGCTGAGGCTGAAGGTAATGAAAGAGCAAAACTTGCTAATGATGCTTTTAAATACAGGGTAATTAAATATATAGGTGCTTATGTAGCGGCGATGAACGGCGTGGATGCGATAGCATTTACAGCAGGTGTAGGTGAAAATGGATCGCATACAAGAAAAGATATTTGTGCAAATCTTGAATACCTCGGAATAAAAATTGATGATGAAGCGAACAGTGTGAGAGGTAAAAATATGCTCATATCTACACCTGACAGCAGGGTTAAGGTATTTGTAATTCCTACAAATGAAGAACTTGCAATTGCAAAAGATACTCTTGAACTGGTAAAATAATACTTGACAAATCGTTTAAATGCTTGTAAAATACTTGGGTATGAAATTTTATTGTTTATTCGAGGATTATTATCTATGTGATAAATCCTTTTGAATACAATGTATAAAGTATTGATAAGGGAGGTGTTCACATGTCAATCTGTCCAAAGAATAAGAGTTCTAAGGGCCACAGAGACGCTCGTAGAGCAAACTGGAAGATGAGTGCTCCGGCACTTGTTAAATGCAGCAACTGCGGAGAGCTTATGGTTCCTCACAGAGTTTGCAAGGCTTGCGGTTCTTACAATAAGAAAGAAATCGTTAAAGTTGAAGCATAAGAATTGATTAAACAATATAAGCCACTTCATTTATTATTGTGAAGTGGCTTTTTGTATTTTAAAGATATTTACTCTTAAGTATAATTGTGTTAAAATATAGGGTGACTATTCCTTTTTACACTAAAAAAATTATGAAAACTATAAGAATTGAAGATTTACCTGAAGATGTAAGGCCTTTTGAAAAGTATCGTAAACAGGGGATTAATTTGCTTACGGATGCTGAAATTTTGGCACTAATTCTTAGGACGGGAACTAAAAATCTTAACTGTATGGAACTTTGCAGAAAGGTACTGGAATCAAGTGGAGGAACTCTTGCAGGACTTTATGGAAAAACTGAGGCTGAACTTTGTAAGATCTCCGGTATCGGTCCTATAAAGGCAGTTGAGATTATTGCTGTTTGTGAACTGGCAAGAAGGATTTCAAAATCACGCCGTTCATATGATGAACAATTAGATACAGCAGCAAAAATTTCTGAGAGATATATGGAAGAGATGAGGCATTTTAAGGAAGAGCATGTGCTACTACTTCTTTTAGATATAAAGTGCAGGCTGATTAAGGAATTGACTATTAGCATCGGAACGATAAATCAGTCTTTTTTGCGACCGAGGGAAGTATTTATACAGGCACTTAAGCATGAAGCGGTTAATCTGGTGCTTATTCATAACCATCCAAGTGGAGATCCAACGCCAAGTAAGGCAGATATATGGATTACAGATAAAATTATTGAAGTATCTGAGCTGATAGGTATTCCGCTTGTTGACCATATAATTATTGGAGACTGTTGTTATATAAGTTTTAGGGAAAAAGGATTGGCTGATTTTAAAATAAAAAAATAGATTATGGAAAGGACTTAATTATGCTTGGAAAGAGTATTGGCATAGATCTTGGTACTAAAAGAATTAAATATTATAGAAAAGGTGATGGAATTATTTTTGACCAAGAGAATTGCATAGCTATGGAAAATAGGGATGAGATAAGGGCTATAGGCGATGAAGCAGCTGAAATGGTAGGAAGGACTCCGGAAACTATAGAGGTAATATATCCTGTAAACCGTGGAGTGATTGCCAATGTAAGTGCGATGGAGTTTCTTTTTAATACATCATTTGACAGGCTTTATGGAAAAGCTAAAAAAGCATCAGGAACCAGTTTTGTAATTGCACTTCCAACTGACATTACAGAAGTGGAGAAGAGGTCATTTGCTGACCTTATACATAAATCAGCTCTGAAACCTAAAAGTGTGTCGTTAGTAGATAAGCCTATATGTGTGGCTATGGCTGCAGGGCTTGATATAATGAAGGCTAGGGGAGTGATGACGGTAGATGTTGGAGCAGATACTACAGAAATAGCTATAATAGCTCTTGGAGGTATAGTAAGAAGCAGGCTCTTACCTACAGCAGGTAATAAGTTTGATGAGTCAATATGTAATCATATAAGGCAGAAGTGTGCCCTTGTAATAGGAAAGAGCAATGCAGAACAGCTTAAGATGGGGATTGCAGGAGCTATAGCAGGTCAGGCACTTACGATGCAGGTAAATGGAAGAGATGTGGTTACAGGTCTTCCTAAGAGAATGGAGATTGAGTCCGATCTTGTATATGAAGCTATCAAAGAAGATCTTAGGAATATTACGGAAAATATTAAAAGTACCTTAGAGCATGTTCCACCTGAGGTATCTTCTGATATTATAGATGCAGGTATTTATGTGACTGGTGGCTCTGCATTGATCGGAAATTTTGATAAGCTTTTAAACAAAGAAACGAATCTTAAAATCAATATTTTGGAAGATCCTCAAGATAGTGTTATCAATGGTCTTGGAAAGTTAATTGATGACGATAATTACAGAACTCTGCCTTATATATATAGGCAGCCGGGATATTCGGTTAATTTAAGGAATATAAATAATGGCATCTCAAAGAAAAAGTAAAATAAAAATTAAAATTGTTCCAAGATATCTCTTTATGATTTTAGCTGTGTTGTGCATGGTATTATTGGTTGCATCTTATCGTTTTTCTGATAAACTTGGCCCTGTTAAGACGGTTGCAGGAGATTTAATTACACCAATGCAAGTAGGCATAAATGAAGTGGGGAGTTATTTTACAGCAAAGCTTGATTATTTGAAAAATGTTGATGATTTGCTTGCAAAAAATAAGGAACTGACTGAAAAGCTTGATAAAGTTAACTATGAAAATAAGCTTTTAATTCAAGGAAAGTATGAATTAGATGACTTTAGGAAACTATATAATTTGGATCAGACTTATGCTGATTATCCAAAGGTAGCGGCAAGAGTCATTTCGAAGGATACTAATAACTGGTACAGTAATTTTAAGATAGATAAGGGGACAAATGACGGTATAAAACCCGGAATGAATGTGATGGCAGGAAATGGACTTGTAGGTATAATAATTAAGGCTGACCATAACAATTCTATAGTGAGATCAATAATTGATGATAGCAGTAATGTAAGAGGAATGTTTCTTGACACATCAGATACTTGTACGGTAAAAGGTAATTTGAAACTACTTGATGAAGGGCACATTGAAGTTACTGATATAAAAAAAGGTTCAGGAGTCAAGGATGGATATGAAGTTGTAACATCATATGTAAGCCCTAAATTTCATCCGGGAATACTTATCGGTTATGTTAGTAATATAAAGGTAGATCCGTCAAATATGACGGAATCAGGTTATCTTACACCGGCAGTTGACTTTTCAAAACTTGATATGGTGCTTATCATTACACGTGAAAAGGAAGAATTGTATTGATGAAACGCATTATATGTTCTTTTATAATGATGATAATATTGTATCTTTTGCAGACTACAATATTTAATAAAATAGCAATAGCCGGTATTAAGCCTAATATTTTGATGATTCTGGTTGTATTTACAGGGTATAGATATGGAAAAATTCAAGGAATGATCATGGGTTTTTTTATGGGATTGTTCTTAGATTTAACAGAATCAGACTATATCGGATATTATGCATTGCTTTATCTCACTATTGGGTATTTAGTCGGATTTAGCAATAAGCTTTACAATAGTGAGTCTATAATCATTCCTATGGGATTAGTAGGGGTGTCAGACTTTATGCTTAATTTTTTGATTTTTGTAACCGGCTTTTTGCTTAGGAACAGATTAGACCTGCCTTATTATATGATGAAGATAATTTTGCCTGAAACAATATATACTGTAATAGTATCGGCAATATTGTATAAGGCTATAGACTATATATATCTTAGGCTGGAAATGATAGGGAAAGGGGATGAAATCTAGTTTTGTTTGACACTTTGATAGCTTTTGTCAAAAATGTTGTTAAAACACGTACCATTCCATTAGTTTTGATATATTCTACATTCAGTATGGTACTTATTTATAAAGTATTTACAATTCAGGTAGTGAAACAGGAAGACATAGGTAAAAATATTGATAAATATGATTCTATAGTTCGTGAGACTAAAGCTACCAGAGGAAATATTTATGATTGCAATGGAGTGCTTTTAGCATACAATAAACTCTCTTATAGTGTTACGATGCAGGATTATAAGGCATTTGCAACTGAAGAAGAGAAGAATTCAATGATTTTTAAGCTTATTAAAATCATTGAATCAAGTGGTGATAAACTTTTTCCGGAATTTTTTATTGAAAAAGATAAATATGGGAAATTAAAATTTACTGTAGAAGGTGCTGCTGAAAATAGATTCAAAAGAGATGCTTACAAATCTACATCTGTAGAAAAACTGACAGTTGAGCAGAGAAATGCAACTGCAGAACAGGTATATAATCATTTAAAAAGTGGCGATTATATGTTTGGCATAAGTGATAAATATAGCCTTGATGATGCTTTGAAGATAATGAAGATAAGATTTGCTTTGTTGTTAAATACATATAATAAAGGGAATCCAATTTCGGTAGCTGTAAATGTAAATGAAAAGACAGTAGCAGCGATACTTGAATATTCTGCTGAACTTCCGGGAGTTGAAATAGCTGAGCACACATATAGGTCTTATAATGAAAGCAAATATTTTGCACATGTGCTAGGCTACACAGGTAATGTTAATGAAAATGAAATTGCAGCAGATAAAGAAGAATACTATAACTCTACTGATCAAATAGGTAAGACAGGAGTAGAATATTCTTTTGAAAAGTATCTAAGGGGTAATAAGGGTTCGGAAGAGGCGACATTGAGTTCCGGTTACTATGTTACAGATGTAAAGACTATAACGGAACCTAAGGCAGGTAGTGACATATATCTTACTATTGACAGCAAGTTACAAAAAAACTGCTACAACATACTTGAAAAAGAACTTGCTACGGTATTGTTAACTAAAATTCATAATTCGGCAAGTTATGGTGAAAGAGGAAAAAATGCATCCAATATAATGATACCGATTTATGAAGTATATAACGCTCTTTTTGATAATGGAGCAATAGATTTGGTAAGGCTTGAAAAGAATAAGGCAAGTAAAGTTGAAAAGAGTGTTTATTCAAAGTACAAATCTGAGAGAAATGAAGTAATTATTAAGTTAAAAGAATTGCTTAAAATTAATGATGTAAAGGCAGAAAGAGATGATAAGGCCATGAGTGAATATATTGATTATTTGTATTCATACATAAAGGCTGAAAAGTTGATTGATGTCGAAATAGTAGATGAAAATGATGATAATTTCAAGGCTTATATTGAGGGAAAAAAGAGTTTAGGCGATTTTCTTAAATATGCGATTGCACAAAGATGGATTAATCTTGAAAAACTTAATATTGGAAGTGAATATTTAAGCATGGATGAGATATACAAGATATTATTAAAAAATATTTTTGATAATATATCATCTGATTTAAAATTTAAGAAAATTGTTTATAAAAACCTTATATTTGACAATGTAGTATCAGGTACTGAAGTTTGTCTGATATTATTTTCACAAGGTTTTTTAAAAAAGGATGATAAGGCATATAATAATTTGTTGTCAGGAATAGAATCTCCTTACAGTTTTATAAGAAGTAAGATTAAAAGTCTTGAAATAACACCGGCTAGACTTGCTCTTGACCCTTGTTCCGGTTCAATGGTGATTACCGATCCTAATACAGGTAAGGTAAAAGCATTGGTAACTTATCCGAGTTATGATAATAATAAGCTTGCAAATCAGATTAATGCTAAGTATTATGCAAAACTTCAGGCTGATAAGTCTTTTCCACTTATTAATAGGCCTTGTCAGCAGAAGACGGCTCCCGGTTCTACATTTAAAATTATTTCAACAGCTGCAAACTTAGGAACGGGAGTACTTGGAGAAAATGAAAAAATTCATGATGGAGTTGTCTTTACCAAAACTGACAAACCTGCTGCCTGCTGGAGTAGGATTTCACATGGAAATATTGATGCAAGAACGGCAATAGAGGTTTCATGTAACTATTTCTTTTATGAAACAGGATATAGGATGAGTCTGGATGCAGATGGAAAGTATAATTCTGCTCTAGGTCTTAGTAAACTCAATAAATATGCTGCTATGTTTGGATTTAAGAAGGGAACAACGTCAGGGGTTGAACTTTATGAATATGAGCCGTCCATATCGGATACAGACTCTGTCAGGTCTTCAATAGGGCAAGGAAGTTACGCATTTACACCTGCACAGATTTCAAGATATATATCCGGTATAGCAAATGGTGGAACACTCAATTACCTCACTGTAATAGATGAGATTAAAAGTATTGATGGTAAAATTATTAAAAATAATATATCGAATGCTGGTAATAAAAAAGCACCTAAAATAGAACTTGAACAGAGAATATGGGATACAATGAAGGATGGTCTGTATCAAGTTATTAATGGAAACAGGAGTTCGTATAAAAGTGTATTTAAAAATATAAATACTATTGCAGCAGGTAAATCAGGTACTGCTCAGTTCTCAACAATGAGAGGAGATCATGCACTGTTCATGTCATATGCGCCTTATGATAAGCCTGAAATATCCGTTACCTGTGTCCTACCTTATGCCTATACATCGGCCAATGCAGTAAGGGCAGTAGCTGACTTTTATGAGTATTATTTTGGAGACAGAGATGACGAGGCCTTGGGTAAAAAAGCTGTAGAAGATAATGTAGACAACATAATATCAGACTAATATTAGGAGGAAAAATGAAGGAACCGGTTGTTATTAAGGCAAATAATTTTGGTATTTTGATCATACTTGATAAAGACTTGGGGTTTGATTCTTTATTAGAGGCGGTTGGAAATAAATTTAAAGAATCAGCTAATTTTTTTGGAAATGCAGATATGGCAGTTGCATTTGATGGCAGAAAGCTGACTTTTGAGGAAGAAGAGCAAATAATACAAGCTATTATTGATAATTCTTCTTTGAATGTAGTATGTACAGTGGATCATGATCCGATAAGGGAGGCACAGTTTAAAGCCAAACTAGATCAAATTGCTGTTTCTAAAGATATGAGCCTTGCCAAGATTCATAAAGGAAATTTCAGATCGGGTAAAATGATGGAATTTGACACAGGTGTTATAATTATAGGAGATATTAATCCAGGGGCTAAGGTGTCTTCCAAAGGTAGCATAATAGTTTTAGGATCATTAAAGGGAGAAGTGGCCGCAGGCATAGATGGAAATAATGATGCTTTTATAATAGCACTGGATATGAACCCTATACAGCTCAGGATTGGTGCATCAATAGGACGCTGTTCGGATGATTCTGAAACATATAGCAAGGCTAAAGATCTTGAGCCTAAGGTGGCATTTGTTGAAAACAATACTATCTGTATTGAAAATTTAGATAAAAATGCACTAGATTCATTAAGATTATAGAAAAAATTTTGTAAGTTACTTGTAATTAATTCATTTAAATAATATTATAGTATTGAAGAAAATTAGTTTAGTTAGGAGATTTTTATGGGAGAAGTTATTGTTATAACATCTGGCAAGGGTGGTGTAGGTAAAACTACTACTACTGCCAATGTAGGTACCGGACTGGCTATGTTAGGTAAAAAAGTTGTACTTATTGATACAGATATCGGTCTTAGGAATCTTGACGTTGTTCTAGGACTTGAGAATCGTATAGTGTATAACCTTGTAGATGTAATTGAGCAAAACTGTAAGATTAAGCAGGCGCTTATAAAAGATAAGCGATACGAAACTTTATATCTACTTCCTAGTGCTCAGACCAGGGACAAGGATGCAGTAAACCCTGAACAGATGGCAGCACTTACCGAAGAGTTAAAGAATGAGTTTGATTATATAATTCTTGACTGTCCTGCAGGAATTGAACAGGGATTTAAGAATGCTATAGCTGGAGCAGATAGAGCTATAGTTGTTACTACTCCTGAAGTTTCTGCAGTAAGGGATGCTGACAGAATAATAGGACTTCTTGAGGCAAATGAAATAAAGAAGACAGAGCTTATCGTAAACAGACTCCGTATGGATATGGTTAAGAGAGGCGATATGATGTCAAGTGAACAAGTTCTTGATATACTTGCAGTGAGCCTTCTTGGTGTTGTACCGGACGATGAGAATATAGTTATAGCAACAAATACCGGTGAACCACTTGCAGGGAATGATTCACTTGCCGGACAGGCTTATATGAACATATGTAAGAGAATTACCGGTGTTGAGGTTCCGTTCCTTGACCTTGAAAGTAAAAAAGGGTTATTAGCACGTCTTGGAGATATATTTAAGAAGTAGAGGAGTTAGGCTATGAGTTTAATGGATTTTTTTAGAAAGAAATCTTCGGGACAGCAGGCTGTAGACAGACTTAAGTTGGTACTTGTATCAGACAGGGCTAACTGCTCTCCTGAAATTATGGAACAGATTAAAAATGATATAATTCAAGTGATTTCAAAGTATGTAGAAATAGACGTTGAAGGGCTTGATATTAAGATAGCACAGACAGAATCAGAAACCAACAATGTTTCTGTACCTGCAATTTTTGCAAATATCCCTGTAAAAAATATTAAAGGGACAAAGCATAAGGATTCTAATGTTTAAAAATAAAAAATATGATTTTAAGAATTTTAGTGTTTCGATTGTCATAGCTGTATTATTGCTTTGTTCGATAGGTGTGTATTGTCTGTACAAAGCAGGAGATATTAGTATGGCAAAAAGGCAGTTAATAGGAATTGCTTTAGGGTTGTTTGTAATCTTTGTAGGAGTGATGATTGACTATCATTTCATATGTAAATTTGTAATTTTGTATTATTTTATAGCTATAATGCTTTTGGTGATGGTAAGATTTACATCTTATGGAGTAGATCATGATACAGGTGCTTTTAGATGGCTTAGGATAAGTTCTATGGAAGTTCAGCCTTCTGAACTTGTAAAAATTATATTGATTTTAGTGCTTTCTGTATTATTTACAAAGGTTCAAAGCAAACTGAACAGGTGGGGGATATTTTTATTATCAGGTATTGTAATGATGATACCTACTTCGCTTATTCTTATTCAGACTGACCTTTCATCTAGCATGGTTTGTATGTTCATTTTTGCAATGATGATATTTATGGCAGGACTTAGCCTCAAGATTATAGGGATTACACTAGCTGTTTCTGTACCGATAGGAGCAGGATTGTTTTGGTATGTAATACAGCCCGGACAAAAACTTCTTACAAATGAGCAGCAGAAGAGAATACTTAGTTTTCTAGATCCGGAGAAATATGCTCTTACAGTACAGTATCAGCAAATTCATTCGGTGAATGCAATAGCCTCAGGTAAGGTTTTAGGAAAAACATTATTAGGGGATGTTTCAGATTTTAGGCTTTATAATAAGGTGTATGTAAACGAAAGTGATTTTATTTTTTCTGTTGTAGCCGAAGAATTAGGCTTTATCGGATGTGTTTTGGTAATTTCATTATTTGCGTTCATTGTATTTAAATGTATATTGATTGCTAAAAAAACAAATGACTTTACAGGCAAGATGATAGCAATTGGTGTATCAGCTATGTTGGTTTTTCAGTCTTTTGTAAATATAAGTGTTAATACAGCCTTGCTGCCTAATACAGGGCTCCCCCTACCATTTATGAGTTATGGACTGTCCTCTTTACTTAGTAATTTTTTAGGAATTGCCCTTGTTTTGAATGTAGGGGTTCAGAAGGCAAAGCATAGCTTGTTTTCTAATGTGGGTGAGAATGAGATTTTTCTGTAATTTTTGGGAATTAAAATACTAAATATCAAATAAATAAGGGGTAGATTATGAATATTGGATTGGTTGCACATGACGCTAAAAAAAAGCTGATGCAAAACTTATGCATAGCTTACAGAGGAATTTTGGGCAAGCATACTTTATATGCAACAGGAACCACCGGTAGGCTTATTGAAGAGGTTACTAATCTAGCTGTTCATAAGTATCTTGCAGGACATTTGGGTGGTGAGCAACAGATGGCAGCTCAGATTGACCATAATGAAATAGATTTAGTAATATTTTTAAGAGATCCTTTGTCATCTAAAAAGCATGAACCTAATATAACTAATATTTTAAAATTATGTGATGTTAATAATATTCCGGCAGCCACTAATCTGGCATCTGCAGAGCTTATGATTAAGGCTTTGGACAGGGGAGACCTTGACTGGAGAGAGTTATATAAGTCATGATCAAAATTAGAAGAAATTTAGTGATTATAGCCTTGATGGGACTTATTCTTACAGGCTGTAAAAATGAAACTATTGCTTACTTTCCTTATGGAGATGGGAAAATTCAAACAGCTGCTTACAATTTTCAGGTAGAAGGAGAAGGAATTCTTCTTATGTCTGAAGGAATACCGGTAATTACAGATAAAAAGATAAATAAATTGGAGAATAAGCCTTCTTTTAATGCTAAATCAGTATTTGTTTCCAGTGGTGAAGAGGCGATTTGTTCAAAGAATTCTTTAAAAAAGATATATCCGGCGAGCCTTACAAAGCTTATGACTGCATGGGTTGTATTTGATAAGGAAAAAAATCTGGATAGAGAGGTTAGTATAACGAGTGAAATGGTAAAGTTATCTGATCCATATGCTAAAAAAATACGGCTGATGGATGGAGATAAGGTTACCATAAGACAGCTTTTAAATGCATCCCTTGTAACATCAGCGAATGACGCAGCTAAGGCCTTGGCTTTTTTGGTAGCAGGAAGTGAAGAAAAGTTTGCAGTAATTATGAATGAAGAGGCGAAGAAACTTGGTGCATCACATAGCAGATTTGTAAATAGTACAGGGTTGCATGATAATTACCACTATTCAACATTGTATGATTTATATATAATTTTTAATGCATTACTTAAAAACCCTGAATTTGTGAAGATAATACAGCAGTCATCATATGTTATGAAATATAAAAACTTTGCAGGTGCAGAGGTTTCAGTAACGATGGCATCTACCAATCAATATTTGACAGGTACATATAAAGTACCAAATGGCTATAGTGTGCTTGGTGGGAAAACAGGGACTACAGATGAGGCAGGTTCATGCATACTGATGTCGTTTAAGTCCTCTGAAGGTAAGGATTATGTGGCAGGAATATTAAAAGCATCCGACAGTCTAAATTTATATGCTCAGCTTGGTACTATTTTTGAAAACTTACCACAAAATATGCCAAACTAATTGAATTTTTAAGTAAATTAGCATATAATATTATTTGTTTATAAACTTCATAATTAAAGGAGGGTTTTACCATGGTACATATTATTTGCGGGGAAAAAGGAAAAGGCAAAACAAAGGTAATTCTTGAGAAGGCTAATGAGGCTATTAAAACCTCTGGTGGAAACGTTGTATTTCTTGACAAGGATTCAGCACATATGTATGAGCTTAATAATAAAATCCGTCTAATAAATGTTAAGGATTTCCTTGTGGAAGATTCAGGAGAGTTTGTAGGATTTATTTGTGGAATTATTTCACAAGATCATGATCTTGAGGCAATTTTCCTTGATAGTTTTCTTAAGATTTCATTTACTGATAAAGAAAATATGAAGCCTGTTCTTGATAAGATAATTCAGGTTGCAGATAAATACAGTGTTGATGTAACTCTAAGCCTTTCTGTTAAGAGTGAAGATATGCCGGAAGAATATAGGCATAATGTTTTGGTTTCTTTATAAGATTAAACATTTTTACATAACTGTCACATTGTTTGTGTGGCAGTTTGTTATTGTTATCGCAATATAAATAAGCCACCAGTTTATCTGGTGGTTATGATGATTTTTGGAGGAGTAAAAATTGGCTGAACCAAAATCGCTTAAAGCTAAAAGCAATAATATTGTTCGGTATGGAGAAAAGAAAAAAAATAAAGAAAAAAAACGATTCAATGTTAGTGGTATTATATTTTTAATGATAGTAGCTTATATATTGGGTCATACATTTATGTTTTTGACTAGGGAGAAGACATCTATTTATAGGGTTATTAGTGATGAAAGGAATGAAGTTGTAAATACTTCCGGCTTAATTTTAAGGAATGAAAAGGTATTTACTGTTTCAGATACAGGTTATATTAATTATTACATTAATGGAAATTCAAGGGTTCATAAAAATGAAGCTGTTTTTTCAATAGATAAGATAGGAAATATATATTCAAAGCTTACTTTAGACGATCAGACAGATGAAGCCGGAGAGAGGCTTATGGGAATATTACACCAGTTTCAAATTAATAGAGATGATAATTTTATGGCTGTATACAATCTTAAAGAATCTATGGCTGAAATGGTGATGACTACTTCGGGGAAAAAAGTAATAGCATCTTTGAAGAAAATTACGGATGAAAATGAATTTTTTAATGTAAATTATGCATCTGATAGTGGAATTATTATATATGGAACAGATGGATTGGAAGGGCTTTCAGAAACTAGTATTAATCCTGAAATATTTCAAAAACAGAATGATTATGTATTGAAGATTGCGGCTGAAAATGATGGTAAGGTAGATGCCGGTGAGCCTGTATATAAGCTTATTTCTGATGAAACTTGGAAAATTGTCGTGCCTATAACAGAAAATCAGAAAAAACTTCTTGAGGGAAAAGATTATTTAGATATTGTAATTGATAATAAAGGATTTACAGCTAAAGCGCAGTCAAAAATAGAAAGAATTAATAATAATGATTATCTTATTTTGACACTTTTTAACTATATGGTAGATTATTCGGAAAAAAGATTTGTGAATGTTTATATAATTCTTAAAAGCATGAATGGACTTAAAATTCCTAAATCTTCTATGGTAGAGAGGATGGCTTATGAAATACCGGAAGAGTATTATACTAGTGGAACTGGAAATGTAAGTGGGGGATTTTCTTTACAAACAGTAGATAAGAATAATAAAGTTATCAAAAAAAATGTTGAAGTGGATATTTGCTATAAGGATGCAGATAATAAAGTGGTATATGTAGATATTGATGAAATTTTTAAAGCTGGGGATGAAATTATTGAACGGGAGGGAAATAATAAATTTAAAATAGGGAAAACAAGGTTGTTGAAGGGAGTTTACAACGTTAATAATGGTTATCCCAGATTCAAACATGTAGAACCTGATATAGAGGATAGGGCATCAGCTGACAGTGATTATTATTTGATACCTATGAATAAAGGATATTATCTAAATGAGTATGATAATATAATACTAAATGCAGATAAATTGGAAATGGAAAAAAATAATAGTTGACTTGCATGGAAAAAACATTCATAATACTACCATGGATGTTTTTAATATTGATATCAATAAATAGGAGTGAATATATGTTTGAAGGAATAAGCAAACTTATTAATTCGGTAAAGGAAGGTACTGGCATTCCAGATGATGATTATGAAGAAGATTATGAGGAAGACATTGTACAGGAACCCAGAGCGAAGTCTAATGTAAGGCAGGGTGGAAGAAGGTCTTACGATGAATATAGCGATGAAGATGAAAATGGATATGAAGAAGATGATTATTCAGAGTCATTTTCTAGAAAAAAGAAAAAGGTTTCCAAAACAGATTCTAAAGTAGTTCCGATAACTAAGAAGATGAAAGCAGACTCTAAGGTATATATCGTTTCTCCAAAAGTATATGAGGATGTTGAGGATATTTCTGATAGGTTGCTTGCAGGTTATGTAATTGCTCTTAATATTGAAGCATTGGAAGATCAAGTGGCACAGAGAATTATTGACTTTATGACAGGAACTATGCATGCTATTGATGGTAAAATTCAGAGAGTGTCTAGGTATGTCTATTTGATTTCACCTGAAAATGTTGAGATGGCACCTGAAAATGAAGTGGATCTTAAAAATGTTCTTTTTGTTTCGTCTAATGCAAATGATGATTAGTATGGACAAAGAGGTTAGTTTAGCATTTAGGCATTTGCTTGATTTGGCTAGGGCAGCTTATAATAAGAATATAAATATGTTTTCAGATTTTCTAAGTGTCAGGGAAGTGGCAGTTTTAAAAAGACAGGCGGCAGACCTTCCGGGAGGAAGGTTTTTCCTTTTTGGAGGACTTGATGATGCTGAGAGAGTAATGGCTTGTTTTCCGGCTTTATATGAGGAAAGAGAAGATATAAAATTTCCTATCAGCTGTATTGAAATTCAAGTTAAAAGTGCTAAGTTTGAGCAAAATTCACTTACTCATAGAGATTTTTTAGGTGCAATTCTTGGGCTTGGAATTGACAGAAAATTATTAGGAGATATTTATCTTATAACTGAAAATAACAAGGCAGTTAAGGCATTTATATTTTGCAATGAGAAGATTGAAAATTTTCTTATTAAAGAATTGATACAGGTTGGCAGGCATCAAGTAGGTTGCATAGCAGTGTCAGCAGATGAGGCATTGGTTGTTAGGAAAATTGAAGATAGATATGGTACGGTATCATCATTAAGGCTGGATGTAGTTATAGGGGAGGTCTTTAATCTATCACGATCTAAGGTAAAAGATTTGATTGATAAAGAAAAGGTAGCAGTCAATGCTTGTGCAGTCATTCAGGGACATTATCAGGTAAAGCCTAGTGACATAATATCGGTAAGAGGATTTGGAAAATTTATTTTTTATGAAATTTTAGGACATACAAAAAAAGAAAAAATACAAATTCATTTAGGAAAATATTGCTGAGTTGCAGGAGGATATATGCTTTCATCAGATGAGATTAGGAACTATGAATTTAAGAAGGGAATTGGCTATTCAAAAAGAAGTGTAGATCAATTTTTAGCTGAAATTGTTAATGATTATGAGGCGTTATATAAAGAAAATATTGAATTAAGGGATAAGGCAACAGCCTTAAGTGATGGGCTCCAGTATTATAAGTCTATGGAGAAAACTTTACAAAAAGCACTGGTTCTTGCACAAAAGACCTCAGATGAAGAACAGGCTAAGGCTGCTAAAAATGCAAGAGTTATTGAACAGAATGCTCATGATAAAGCTGATGAAGTATTGACTAAAGCAAGATCTGAGTTAGATAATATATTTAGGCAGACGGATGATTTGAATCGAAGGTTTGAATTATATAAAACTCATGTAAGAAACTTGATAACTTCACAGCTTGATATTATTAATAGTGATGCCTATAATATATCTATTAATGATTTGAAGGGCTATCTAAAGTTAAAAGAAAATCTGGAAGATGCAAAAGAACATGAGTCTATCGACGATAGAATGATAAACGAAGAAGAAAGTCAGCTACAAGATTTGGAAATTCAGCCTACAGAGGAAGTTGTCAATGAGCAAAATACTTGAAGTTGAGATAAATAAAAAAGACAAAGAAGTTTATACTATAGTGATAGAGCCTGATTTTAATAAATTGCCTGAAATTCTTGTCAATATTTTTTCGTCTTGTAATAAGTTTATGTTGGTATTCGACTCAAATACAGAAAAGTATTTTAGAGAAAAAATATTACAGATTTTAATGTGTGTGAATAAAAAAATACACACATTTAGTTTTACTGCCGGTGAAGATAGTAAGAATATAATTACTGTACAAAGTCTGTATGAAGAGTTGATAAAGTATAATTTTGAAAGAAATGATGTAATACTTGCTATTGGTGGAGGTGTGGTAGGTGATTTAGCAGGATTTGTATCTGCTACTTATCTAAGAGGTATAAGGTTTGCTGGAATTCCTACAACCCTGTTGGCGATGTCGGATTCAAGTGTTGGTGGAAAGACAGGTGTGGACTTTATGGGATATAAGAACATGGTTGGAGCATTTCATCAGCCTAAACTTGTGTACATGAATACTGATAGTCTAAATACTCTTCCTGAAAGAGAATATCTTTCCGGAATGGCTGAAGTTATTAAATATGGGTATATTTGGGATAGTAAGTTCTTAACTTATCTTAGTGAAAATTCAGATAAGATTATATCAAAGGACAGAGAATCACTGGAGTATATTATTTTTAATTCTTGCAGAATAAAAAAAGAAGTAGTCGAAAATGATCCTTTAGAAAAGGGACTTAGAGCAATACTTAACTTTGGGCATACAATAGGTCATGCTGTTGAAAAGCTGATGGAATTCAGGCTTTTACATGGAGAGTGTGTAGCCCTTGGGATGATGGTGGCAGGAAGGATTGCTGTTAATCGCCGGCTTATGTCCGAAGGCGAATTGCTTAAAATGAAAGAAATTTTGATAAAGTATAAACTTTACAGAAAATTTGAAGTTTCTGAAGTTAGTTTCAATCTAAATGATGTGCTTTTGGCGACTAAATCTGATAAAAAAATGCAAGGTGGAAAAATAAAATTTATTCTTATTGATGAAGTTGGTAAAGCTGAAGTTTATAAAGATATAACTGATGAAGAATTATTGGATGGTATCAAGGAAATGTTTGAAGGTTAATTATGAATAAAAATAAATTTTTTTTGCTTGAATTAATAGCTATAATAATTTTAGTGTCATTTGATTTAATTACAAAACAGCTGGCTGTTAAATATTTATCAAATGGAAGTATAGATGTAATTCCAAAAGTTTTTAGCCTAACTTTGCTTGAAGGTGGTAACTCAGGTGCTGCTTTCGGTTTATTTCAAGGTGGATTTTGGATGTTTACGATTATTACTGTTATAGTAATTGCAGTAATAGTCTTTGTGCTTAAAAAGATGGTGTTTCAAAAAAGATATCTTCCTGTACATTTTACATTAGTTTTAATGCTTTCAGGAGCATTAGGTAATTTTGCAGACAGAACAATTACTATGATTAAGTATGGACATAGTTATGTAATTGATTTTCTTTATTTTGAGTTAATTAATTTTCCTATATTTAATGTTGCAGACTGTTATGTGACTATTTCAGCTATTTCAATTTTGTTGTTTGTGGTATTTTATTACAAAGATGATGATTTTGATACAATGCTTGGCAGGGTGAAAAATGAAATTAAATAATGAGAATATTTTAGATGATGAACTTGATAGTGAAGTTTTTGATAATATAGTTGAGCTTGTAGTAGAAGATATTTTTGAGGGCGAAAGGATAGATAAGTACCTGTCCTTGCGCCTTTTAGAATATTCAAGGTCATATCTTAAGGGACTTATAGATGAGGGAAGAGTCCTTGTTGCCAAAAAGGCTGTAAAGAGTAGTTTTAAGGTTTCCAAAGGAATGGTAGTTACTGTAAACATCCCACCGATGAAAGAAGTGGAGATAGTTCCGGAAGATATACCTTTAGACATTTTATATGAGGATGAAGATGTTATTTTAATAAACAAACCTAAAGGGATGGTGGTACATCCGGCAGCAGGGCATTTCACAGGAACACTTGTAAATGCTCTTATGCACCATTGTAAAAACAATCTTTCAGGTATTAATGGAGAACTTCGTCCCGGCATTGTACATCGCATAGACATGGATACTACCGGAGTCATCGTTGTATGCAAAAATGACATTTCGCATAGAATTATAGCATCACAGCTTAAAGAACACAGCATAAAGAGAAAGTATCAAGCTATAGTATACGGTACTTTTAAAGAGGAAGGAGGAACTGTCGAAGGGGCGATAGGAAGGTCTAAATCAGATAGAAAGAAGATGGCTATAACGGTTGATGGAAAGCCTGCAATTACACATTATAAGCTTATAAGAAATTTCACCTCACCGAACGGAAATAATTTTGCGCATATTGAGTGTGAACTTGAAACAGGAAGAACCCATCAGATAAGGGTACATATGACGAGTATAGGACATCCCCTGCTTGGAGATGAGGTTTATGGAGTTGCAAAGAATCCATTTAAGTTACAGGGGCAGGCTCTTCATGCAGAAATGTTGGGCTTTATTCATCCTAAAACAGGTGAATATATGGAATTTCATGCACCACTACCTGAGTATTTTACTAAATTACTTGATAAATTAGGGAATTAAACTTTTTGATTTCTTAATGATACAAGTATACCACAAATTCTCTATTTATGCTAATTGGATACAGTTTACCTTTAGGTAAAATGACTGTGGATAACAGGTATAAAAACAAAAAATAAAAATCAACATTTTGACGAATAATTTATTTTAAAACTTCTAGATCTGAATAGTTACCAAGTTCCGACCAAATGATAGAAATAAATTGACTTTTATGTATTTTGTGTTACAATAAGAATGGGTTAGTTTTAACTAACAAAATTAGTTTGATTTTTATTTTATTTCTTTCAGAGATAAGAGGTTTTAATATTTATATACAGTAAGATTTTAAGCTGTGTATAACCAAAGATAATTCATAAAATATTTTGGTTATCATATATTTTTAAATGTTCTAGAAGAAAGGAAGGATTGTAATGAAAAGCAAAAAGATGTTTGCAAGACTGATGTCAGTTAGTTTAGCTTCGGCTATGACGATGACCACAATTCCTGTAAAGGCTGATAATGGATTTGTCAGTTATCAGGGAAATGTAAATCAGGCACAAGAGAGGAAAGAAGATGTGGATACATCTTCTAAAGAATTCAAAGGGAAAGACGGACATGCAAATCAGGCCAAGAAGGAGAGTGCAGCAAATAGTATAGCGAAAGAGAAAAGCAAATATGTAATTAAGAATTCTTATTACTTCAGTAATTTGGAGTGGGATATAAAAAAGAAAAATGTTGTATTTAATTTAAGTTTTGAAAGTGATAATACGGATAACACTAAATTTGATGATAAGGAGGATACCAAAGCACTTTCAGATAAGGGTACTATACAGATAAATAATGGAAAAATATGGAAATTTAAAGATGCGGAAATCATCAAAACAAATGGTTATGGTATTGCTTTTGAAAGTGTAAAGCAAGATTTTATAAAAGAGTTTGTAAATGATGCTGAGTTGAATGTAAAAGTATTTGATGCAGATGGCAAGGTGGCTGAAGTAAAACTTACTAATAGGTTAAGTACTGAACAAATCAGGAAATTCAATGAAAATCTAAAGACCAAGCCTGATGAAGAAAAAAAAGATGAAAAAGTAAAGAATAAATTGAATATAAAAGAAGAAGATTTGAAAGATTCTACCAATCTTTTTGTTGATTCTGGTACTACACTTGGAAGAATATATGGAACTGCAACATTTAGAATTGATTTTAAAAGTCAACCGAGAAATGACGAAAAAGAGAAAACAAAACCTGTATTCCCTAAAAAAGATGAGGGGGATTTTGCTAAAAATACAGAAATTATAATTAACGGTAAAGATTTAGGTACAATGGATTCTGTCGGTTTGAAAGGAAAAAGTACTTGGGAGGGTTCAAATTGCTTTGAAATAACAGATGAGGGGCTAACAGGTATTAAAGAAGTATTAAATGATAAAATTTTGTATGTAAAACTTTTAAATAAGACCTATGGTATTATTACATTTAAATTGGAAAATAAATTAACTGCTGCTGATAGAAAGAAGTATAGCGGAGTAGAAGTAGAATTAAAAGAGGTGGATTCTAAGATTAATGATATAACTCATAAAAAAGAAAAAAAAGATGATGAACAAAATATATCTAAGATAAAAACAGTTGATGTTGAGCTGGTGAAATCTGGGGATTATAGTTCTGTATCAATGTCTGCACCTACGATAAAAAAGAAAGCTGAAATCTTGACAACTAAAGATGGTAAACACAAGTTGATATTACATTTTGCTTCGGCGACTATTAATAATATTCTTGCATGGTCTACAGATCTTCAGTTAACAAATGAGAAAGATAAAATTTTAAGCGAATCAGGAGAAAAGGGTAATATAACAACAGAGTTTCTGTTAATGCCTGATAGGAGTGCAATATGTATAGTTGATTTACCGGAAATAAAAGAGACAGTATATGAGGGTCATATATATTCAAATGTTATGGATAAGGAGGTGGCTCTTAAGATTTCCGGAATTAAAGAGGGTGAAGATGTAAAGACAGCATTTGAGAAATTAAAAAAAGATGTAGAAACGAAATTGGCTACAAAGACTTATTATTCAAATACTAAGAAAGATATTGATAAAGCCCTAAAAGAGGCTGAACAAGATACGGATTATGCTAAAAGTTATGTAGCAATTTCAAGAGCTATGGCTCAGATTCGTGAAAAACTTGACAATCCTTTTATAGATGGGGATTTATTCTTCTTAAATGTAGTAGCTGATGGAACTATCTTATCTCCTGCAAGTTCTGACAGAGTAGTACAAAAATGGGCAAGAGTAGATATAAAAAATGGCAAACCGGTACTTACTGTAAATTATGAAAGTTATCTGTCTTATGAAAACAGAGTTGCAGTAAAGGATGTCAAAGTTATAGGAAGAAATGGAGAAACTATAAATTCAACATATAAGTATAATGAAAATAATTACAGTGGCGTATTGAGTTTTGAACTGCCATACATACCGGATGGTGGAGAATTTAATACAGAATTTACAGATTTATTCGGTAAAAAAGAGATGTCAAAGTTGATATTAGATTACTCAACAATTCATAAAGGAATTTTGCCTGAACTTTTATCTATAGCTATTGATAAAAATGATAAATATAAGACTGATGATTTTCGAACATATTCTAGAATAAGTGTGGATAAAAAAGATGATTATACACCTGAATCATTTAAGAAATTCGTGGATATGGTAAAAAAATGCGAGAATGATTTAGAACCTGCACATCGTTCAGAATTAACACAAGATTTAATCGATCAGGATATTAATGATTTAAGGAATGCAAAAGAAAGTTTGCAATATAAAAAGGCTGCAGGTAAGGGGAATACTGTAAATCTTGGTATAGATGGAATAAACTCTCCGGCTAACTACTATGAGGATGGGATTCATGCTATGTTCGTAGGCTGGTTGGGAAATAAAATTAAGTTTAACAATAATACATATAAGGTGTTAAGCAATGGTAACCGCTGGAATTATGAAACAGAAAAATATGAAGATACCGGCAGGCTTCTTATAATGGCGGATAACTTTACCGAGAATAAACCTTGGATTAAGCAGAAATCTGATGAAATTATCAGATGGGATCAGTCTTATGTTAGAAAATATTTAAATGATGAATTTTATAATAAATTCAATGAAATTCAAAAAAATCTTATAAAAGATAGTAAACTTTATACAGCTGATGTGATAGATAATACAGTGGGTATATCTAATAATCCCGGTGATAGTATTAAGACGAATGATAAGGTTTTTATAGCGGATTTAGATATGATGCAAAACTCTGATTTCGGTTTCGCATCAAATGACGGTAGGCATACCGGCAGGATATATCTTACAAGGAATATTCTGCTAGGTGGATATTATAATGATATAAATAAAATATTAGCAGTAAAATCAGAAGGTAAGCTAGGGGGATTGGGACAAAATGAAGACTTTACAGAATCTGTAGATTTTTACCCTTGCATGAATCTTGATAAGTCAAGAATTTTTATGACTATATCAGATAAGGCCGATATAAGTCGCTTGAACAGTGTAGTTCCAACAAAAGATAATGAGTGGCGAATGGTATTAAAAGACAGTTCGATACCTGCTGTTACAGATGCAAAAACAGAAGGCAGAAACGTTACAGTATCCGGCAATAATTTATATGCTGCTGTTATTAGAGGAGACTTAAACAAAGGAATAGTAAGATATTTTGGAAGGGTATCTAATACATTTGCGATACCGGAATTGGATAATGTTAATGATAAGCTTTATGTATTCAACTCAAAAGAGATGGGAAGTGAGTTAGTATTATCGGAGCCTTATTCAGTGCCAATTAATTATACAGAATCTAAAAAGCCTGCAGAAAACAATGAACATAAGCTGGATGCCAACAAAAAAGTTATAAGTAAAATCTATACAATGGATGCTACTATGCTTGAAAAGGACAAGACCAATGAAAGCATGGCTAATGTTATGTTTGCAGAAAAAGTAGATGTGGAAGTAAAGGATAACGAAGCAACACTCAAATTTTATTTAGCTTATCCTGTACCTCAATTCCCACTACTTGGAAAAGAAGGGTCAGTTAAGAATTTTTATCTTATGTATAATGGACAGAAATATGAGGCTGTATCCGATATTACAACTAAGCCTTTAAAAGAAGTAAAGAAAACTCAGGTAGGTTTTGGACTGAAAAAGGGTGATAAGATACCTATGCAGATACTGACAGTTAAATTACCTAAGGAAGTTATCAAAAATGATGTTAAATTAAGAGCTGGTTGTTATGTAAATGTAGTGATGAACAAGAATGTTGAGCTGGATATTGTTTTAAAGAATTTGAACTTGGTTAAAGAAATTACGGAAGAACAATCAGGTAGGGCTGACTCAAATAAATCAAGTACAGATTCTAAAATAAATAACAATAAAGTTGATGAGCAGAATAAAGCTAACAAAAGAAATATAGCTCAAAATAAATATTACGAATATCCTCGTCCATATACTTCACCTGTGGTAAATAATCAAAATTCAAATACAGATTCAAAAAATAATAATGTCAATGAATCGAAGAATTTTGTTTATAAAAATAGCATTGATAAAAATATTGCAGATGTCAATAAGGTTGATAAAAAGGATGTAAAGCTTAAAGAAAACAATACTCAACCGAATACTGTACAGAAAAAACTGACACAGCTTAAGACAGGTATTAAGGCAGATAAAAAAGGTTTGGTTACAGTGGGGTATGAGCAACTGAAAAAAGTATTAGAATTTAATGATAAAAATTCAAAATTGAATTTATCATTAAATATTAAAAGTTCTAAAAAGGATGTGGTGAATGTATATTTACCTCAGGATATATTAAAGGGAATTTTGGATTCAGGCTGCCGAAAAATAGAATTAAAATCTAAAGTAGGCAACATAGTTTTGAATAGAAATTCTATTAAGAAATTATCTAAAAACGATAAGGCTGTTAGTTTGGTAATTAGCTCTAAAAAAGGCAACTATAGTTTTAAGGTGATTGATAGTAATAATAAGCCTATGGATGTAAAAAAATTTAATATCACAGTAAAATTTAAGTAATTTGAAAATTGGATACAATCCTCCGTTTTATAAGGAGGATTGTATCTCGTAACGAAAATATTATAAATATAAAAGTTATATAGGATTTAACGTACAAGAATTGTAATTTACATCAAATGGAGATAACTTATGAGAAATAAAAGAATATTTCTAAAAAAAATATGTGCATTCATGATCAGTTCCATGCTTGTTTTACCTTATTTTTCGCTTGGATTGGTATGTGTAAAAGCTGAGCAACTGGATATACAAGATACTAATAATGGTACAGGTGTTTCAACGGCTGAAGATGAGAATGAAAATATTTCAAATAAAGAAAAAACAACAGATAATTCTAATATACTTGAGAATCAGAAAAAGAATAAGACTGAGCAAGATTCAACAGGACAGGTAGGAAAAGAAAATGATTTATCGGAAAAGGTGGGAGATAAAAAAGAGCAGGAAGTATCAAATGAAAATATTACTGAAAAAAAATATACTTTTAAGGAACTTAAAGAATTTGCAAAGTTGTTAAAAGAGATGGAGAAAGAAGAAAAGAGACAGCAAAAAGAACAAAAGTCAGTTATAGAAAATGGCGATTATACCATTGAAGTGGAATGTTTTGATTTAAGTCAGCCTGACCGATACAGCATGGCTAATGTGATGTTTGCTAAAAATGTAGATATGAAAGTTCAAGGTGCTGTAACAGAGCTTAAATTTTATGTGCCTTATCCGATACCTGCATTTTCTAATTTGGGAGAGGACGGAACAATAAAGAATTTTTATATAGAATATGAAAATAAAAAATATCAAGCAAAGAGTGATATTATTACCAAACCCTTAAAGCCTATGAGAGAAACAAATACAGGTTTTGGATTGGAGAAAGATAAGCCAATACCTACACAGATACTGGCTGTTGAGATACCTACTTATGCGATAAGTGGCAAAGAGCTTACATTTAAGGCGGGCGGGTATGTCAATGTAATGATGGATAGAGATGTAGAACTTTTATTAAAGTTAAGTAAAATACCTGCAAATGATACTATGGTTCCATTATTTTCGGTAGATGGTAAAGAAATAATGGTGCCTAACTGGCTTGCAAATGTCCTAAAATCCGGTAAGTTTATGGGAGGTGGAAATAATTCAGGTCAGAATTCCGGCAACAATTCCAATACCAATTCAGGTATTAAAGTTACAAATAACAGCAGCAATACAAATAATGGGATTACATTATCAGATGGTGTTTATAGTGTAATAGGTAATGTACTAAAAGCTAGTGGTTATGGATATTCTATGGCAAATGATGCGATAGAGCATACAATGTATATAACTGTAAAAAACGGACGGGCACATCTGATTTTGTCATTTAAGGGACTTGCTTTAAATGGAATGTACGGATATCTTGGTTATCTTAATTATTTTGAAAATATGAATTCAAATATTCCTTATAAATCGGAAGTACTATCAAGGCAGATATCAAATGGAACAGTTGTATCTGATATGTATGGAACGAATTATCCTAAAGATATAATATTTCCGTTACCAAGTGAGGCTATGAGTACAGGAAAGGTATCAATCCAAGTCTTTGTACCTATTATGGAGTCTTTGAGTAAAGGAAATGGTACGCAAAAAGCTATATTGGAATTGGCTATTAATAATTTAAGTAAAATATCAAATGATGTTGATCTTTTTATAAATTCCAAAAAGGAAGGTACACTTCCTACAGCAGCAACAACTACTACAAACCAAACTACAAACAATACAAATGAATTGAAACTGGATGATGGTGTATACAAGATAGGTGTCACCATGTTGAAGACGGATAAGTCATCCCTTTCTATGGCAAATAATTCAATCAATCATGTTGCCAAACTACGTGTAGAGAAAGGAAAATATTATTTGACACTTAGGTTCAATCCTATGAATGTAGGAGGAAAAGCCGGATATTTAGGGGAGTTAAAATTTTATACTCCATCTTATAATCTAAATAATGGAGATATAACGGGAAATTTACAAAGTTCTTACATTGATGAATATCATACAAAAGATGGAGAAAATGTAAAAGATATTTATGGAACGGATTATCCTAAAGCTTGTACAGTTGAATTGATAGAAAGTGCAAGAAAAGATGGATTTGTTCCATTAAATGTTTTTGTTCCGATAATGGATAAAATATCAAAGGGGGCAGGAAGTCAGAATGTTTTTGCAAAACTGGATATATTAAGTGTTGTAAAGACAAATGATTACGATCCGGATTTTACCAAAGAAAGTGAACTTTCAAATAGTAAATTAACTGAAAACAATAATTCAGTTGAAAATACTCATTTAAATGATGATACTAATTTAAATGAGAATAGTAATTTAAATAAAAATGCTAATTTAAATAAAAATGGTAATACCGATGTTATATTAAATAAAGATTCAAGTGTTTCAAAAGAAAAATTATTATTTGAAGATTTTAAAAATAGAATTGATGATTTAGCAGCTAATTTAGCCAAGGTGTCTGCTCAGAACTCTCCTCTTCCTAAAACTATAACTCAGTATGTGCCGGTTTCTTCTCAACCAAAAGAGGAAAATTCAAATGAATACATAGCTTCACAAGTTAATCCGTATTTACAAGGCGGCTATATGTATCCTGCGTATGCCAATCCATATGCTAATCCATATGCCAATCCATATGCTAATCCATATGC